>JAUIFD010000033.1 GCA_030429485.1 Phycisphaerae bacterium
GCCGGACGACGCGCCAGTAATCGCGATAGGCAATCCCGCCAGGTCGGGCGGCACGGTCGTTAGTCGTTGTTCTTGCCGGAGATCGCGTCACCCGTCTCGCGGGCGGCGTCGGACATGCCCTGACCGACGGCGCCAACATCCTCGCCAACACCTTCGACGGTGTTGCACGCGGTCAGGCAAACGCCAGAGAACAGCCCGGCGAACAGAACAGCAGCAACAGTCAGCATACGACGCATCATCAGAACTCCTAGTGAGGAGCAGGAGCATACCCCGGGTCCCGCCGAGAGGCGCGGTCGTCTCATCGCCCTCGCGCAGTCAACCATCGCAGTTCGGGGGCGCGGAGGACGAGCGCGCCCGCTCCGTAGGCGACCATCCCCCCGAGCACCGTGGCGCCGAGGCGAACCGCGTGGCTGCGCCACTGGTCGGATTCGGGCGCCAGGCGCCCCGCGAGCCAGACACCGCCGCACATCGCGAGCGTGAGGGCGAGCGTTCTCAGGGCGGAGCCGCCAGCGCCCGCCACCGACCCCCTGATGCTCGCGGGAAGCGTGATCGCGAGAAGCACGAGCTGCACACACGCGGCGAGGGCCGTCGCCCATGCCATGCCCGCCTCACGCAGCCACCAAATCAAAGTGATGTTCAGCACCAGGTTCACACCGATGCACGCGAGACTGATGCGCATCGGCGTACGCGTGTCGCCCATCGCGTAGTGCGCACGCGTGAAGACATGGTTGAGCGAGTACGCCCATACCGCCGGCGCATACCCGAGCAGCACCGCCGCCGATCGCGCCACGCCGTCGGCGGAGAACGCGCTGCCCGGTCCGCCGTACATCACGGCTACCAGATCCTGTCGCACCAGCACGAGCCCGACCGAGGCCGGCGCACCGATGAACAAGCTCAGACGCAACCCTCGCGTCAGCGTCTCCCCAAAGCGCGTTGGATCGTCGGCATGGCGCGCCAGGGCCGGGAACACTGCCGTCGCGACCGCGATGCCAAACACACCCAATGGAAACTGGTAGAGCCGTTGAGTGAACCCGAGCACCGCGTTGGACGCCTCGTCGAGCGGATACGCCACGCCGAAGATGGTCGCCCCGATCCAGATCGGCCACATCGCGATCAACGTGTCGAGGAGCGAGTTGATCTGTAGGGCCCCCATACCCACCACGACCGGACCAAATCGGCGCAGGACGCGCCGCCCCGCTTCGTGTGCGTCGCGCCCAACTCCCCGCCACCGAAACCGCCCGCGCAGCGCCAACCACGACCAGGCCACCTGCGCCACGCCCGCGACCAGAGCCGACCCTCCGACGATAAACGTGGTCGTCCGCGCATCCGGTCCACTTGGTACGAAGTGGATTGACGCCGCCGCAATGACGAGAACGTTCAGCACAACAGGCGCCGCCGCTGGCACCGCGAAGCGACCATGCGTCTGGAGCATCGCCCCGAGGATCGCGGCGACGCACACCATCGGCATGAAGGGCAGCAGCACCATCATCAGGAGGAACGAGAGGTCGCGCGACTCCTCGCCGCCCGCGGCAAGCAAAAGGGCGAGCAGCACCGCCTCGCCCAGCAACAGCACCACGCCCGTGACCAGCACCAGCCCGCGCACCACCAAAGTGGCAAGCGCGTCCGCGTGTTCCTGATCGACGGTCTCGGCTCTCGCATACTCGGGAAGAAACGCCGCCGAGAGTGCGCCCTCGCCAAAGAGCCGGCGGAAGGTGTTGGGGAGCACCCAGGCCGCCATGAAGGCGGAGCCGAGAGCCGAGTCGCCAACAACCCGCGCCAGGACGAGGTCTCGCGCGAGCCCGGTCAGGCGGGAGACGAGCGTGAGTCCGGACACCGTGCGCACAGCCGAGCCCAGCGCGCTATCTGTTGCGCGAGCCGCCGGCCTGTGGGCGGGGGAGCGGTCTTGCGTGTCGTCGGTGCCTTCCATGGCGGCGTGAGGATAGAGAACGCAGGGAAGCCTGGCGCGGCGCACACCACCGCCGACACTGGGGTAATCCGTGGATTCTCGCCCTCCCCGGCAGGCCTCACCTGGAGGTCCGGTCGGAGTCGCTAACGTCCCGGGTTGCGCTCAACACGTAGGGAGGGTCTTATGTACCAGCGTGTCTCGTTCGCCGTCGTTGCCGCCGCCGCGTCCTTCGCCACGGCCCAGCATGCCGTGAGCTTCCTCGTCGATCCCGCCACGCTCCCGGATTCCAACTCCGACGGCTTCGTGAATGGCACCGACTTCTCGCCGGAAGGGTCGTTCATGAGCAGCCCCGACGGGGTCGTGTTCACCATGGAGCCCACGAACAACCTCGTCGGGTTCCCGAAGTTTCACCTCTCCGCGACCAACGGCATGACCTTCGGCGGCGGCGGCGGAAGCTCCCTCGCATTCGAGTTCACGACAAATGTCGACATCCTGCTCGAGTCGTACACGATCTCGTCGTCCGGCTTCATCCTGAACGACCCGGTCTTCGATATCCGTGAGGGTTCAAGCGTGCTCTCGGAATCGAACTCCGCGGTCGCGAACGGGGACACCCACGCGTTCGCGAGCGGCCCGATCAGCATTGAAGCAGGCACCACCTACACGTTTATCAACACGAGTTTCGGCGCGGGCACGCAGTCGCACATGAGTTCTTGGCAGTACACGGTCGTTCCGGCGCCGGGCGCGATCGCGACGCTCGCGATTGGTGGGATCGTGGCGTCGACTCGTCGTCGATAGAGGCGGAGTCCCGTTCGCGAGGCAAAGGCGGGCTGGCCGCCGAACGGTGTCATGGGCCGAGCAGGCGGTCGATTGCCTCCGCCGGGTGCATCGCGCGCCGTTTGGCGCCGTCCTTGATCTGGTGTCGGCACGAGGTGCCGGTGGCGATGATCCAGTCGTCTGGCCCCGCCTCCCGGGCCGCGGGGAGCACGCCGAGTTCCCCGATCGCCATCGAGAGCTCAAACCGCCGCCGCGCGTACCCGAACGACCCCGCGAGCCCGCAGCAGGTGGTGTCGAGGACCTCAAGACGATCGCCGAGCAGGCGACGGAGGATCGCGGCGCTCGAGTCAACACCCCAGAGCGCTTTCTGGTGGCAGTGGGTGTGGAGCGCGGCGCGCGGCGGGGCGTTGGTGTCGCTCGCGCGGGCCGGCGTCGGGTGCTCGTCCCAACGAGATTCGACAAACGTCTCGAGCAGCATCGACTTCGCGGCGATCGTGCGACGCGTCTCGATCGGCGTGCGCGCGCGCAGCTGGAGCCAGTCGTCCTTGATCGCCGAGAGGCACGAGGGCTCGAGCACGACCATCGCCCGCACACGCGAGTCCTGCAGCACCGGGCCCAGGCGTGACGCCGTCGCGTCGATCGCGGTCGCCGCGTCTTCCAGGAGCCCGGTCGAGATCATCGCACGACCGCAACACCCGGCGTCGAGCAGCATCACGTCGTATCCCAGTCGCTTGAGCACGCGCACCGCCGCCTCGCCGATCGCGGGCTCGTTGTACGCCGTGAAGCAGTCCGCGAAGAGTGCGACCGTGGGGCGTGCGTCGCGCGGCGTGTCGACGACCTCGCGCCCCACGCGCCGACGGAGCGTGCGCTCAAACCGCGGGAGCGAGCGCGACGGATGCACGTCGAGGAGCGGGTTGAGGATCGCACGCCCCAGAGCGCTCGCGCTGAGCGCGTTCGCGAGCGGGGGGGCGAGCGAGCCGAGCCTGTTGAGCGTGCGCACGTTGGCGAGCAGCCTGGCCCGCAACGGCGGCTGGTCGAGCGCGCGGTACCGCTGCGCCGTGTATTCGGCCTTGAGGCGTGCGATATCCACGTTGCTCGGGCACTCGGTCTTGCACGCTTTGCAGCTCAGGCAGAGGTCGAGCGTCTGGATCGTCTCCGGGTCGTTCCACTCGGGAGTTCCAGGGTGGGGATGGCGACTCTCGCTTTGCGCACTGCCCTGCCCGAACTGCCCCGTGATCGCGAGCCGCAGCGCATTGCCGCGTCCACGGGTGGAGTGTCGTTCGTCGAGCGTCGCCATGTACGAAGGGCACATCGCGCCGCCCTGTTTCTTTCGGCAGACACCGGCGCCGTTGCACATCTCGACCGCACTCCCGAACCCGTACTGATCGTCGTAGTCGAAGTAGGTATCGACGTCGGGTGTGCGCACGTCGGTGGCGCCGGGGCGGACGCGCAGCCGCTGTGTGATGCTCTCGATCGGCTTCGCGTCGCCCGCGAGGTCGACGATGTTGCCCGGGTTGAGCAGGTTGCGCGGGTCGAAGATCGCCTTGATCTCGCGGAAGGCGCGCATCAGCTCCGGGCCGAAGTAGCGTTCGAGCAGGGGCGAGCGCACGCGGCCGTCGCCGTGCTCGCCCGACATGACGCCGCCGAGTTCGCGGGCGAGCTCCGCGACCTCCACCGCGATCGAGCGCATGATCGTGCGGTCGTGCTCGTCGTGCACGTCCACGAGCGGGCGCACGTGCAGCACGCCGACCGAGGCGTGCGCGAAGAACGCGGCCCGCGTGCCGTGGCGTTCCACGATCTCGCGGAAACGGCGCACAAACTCGGGCAGCCGCTCCGGCGGCACGGCGTTGTCCTCGACGAACGTCGCTGGCTTGCGACGCCCGGGGATCCCGTGCAGCAAGGGCTCGCCCGCCTTGCGCAGCATCCACGCCATCGCCATCGGCGCGGGTTCGGTGTATGTCGCCATCGGGCGTTCGCCGACGCGCGCACGCAGCACGCCGAACGCATTCGGAAGCTCGCTCGGCGCGTCGGTCTCGTACTCGACATAGAGCACACCTTTGGTGGCACTGGTCTCCATCCGGTCTGTCGCCGCAGATCCAGCATGCGACCCGCCCTCGTCGGGCAACAGCTGCACGTATCGCTGATACTCGGCGTTGGCGCGTGCGAGGTCGATCACGGTGTCGTCGAGCAGTTCGACCGCGGAGGGTTTGGTCTGGAGAATCCCCGCGAGTGCGCCGATCGCGCTGTCGAGGGAGTCGAAGGAGACGACCGCCAGGCCGCGCGCGCCCGGGCTCCGGTGCAGTGCGAGTTCGGCGCCGAGCGTGACCGCGAGCGTGCCCTCGGACCCGCACACGAGCTGCGCGAGGTTCACGCGATCGTGCCAGTCCATCCCCTCCCGCTCGGCGGCGTCGAGTTGGGTGAGGATCATATCGAGCGCATACCCGGCGTTGCGCCGGATCGTCTTCGGGAATCGTTCGCGGATGAGCCGTTCATGCCGACGGACGACGTCTACGACCTGCTCGCTCAGCGCGCGCACGCGCGGGTCACGGGTGGCGGCGCCCTCGTCGAGGCGCAGGAGGTCGGCGTTGGCGAGGCAGACATCCACGCCGAGCAGGCTCTCGCTTGTGCGCCCGTACTTGATCGAGCGCGCGCCCGCGGCGTTGTTGCCTATGCACCCGCCGACGTTCGCGTGTCGGCTTGTCGCGGGGTCGGGCGCGAAGAAGAGGCCGGTCGGCGCGAGGTGCGTGTTCAGATCGTCGATGCAGAGCCCGGGCTCGACGCGGCAGCGCCGCCGCGGGGCGTCGACCCCCAGCACGCGTGCGCAGTTGGCGGAGAAGTCGAGCACCACGGCGCGGTTCGTGCACTGGCCGCCCAGGCTCGTGCCGCAGCCCCGGGGGAGGACCGGGAGCTCGCGGGCGGCGCAGAACCGCACCGCCTCGACCGCGTCATCGACCGACGCGGGGATCACCACGCCCAAGGGCTCGACCTGGTAGAGCGAGGCGTCGGTCGCGTAGAGCATGCGGTCATGCGCGCCGAAGCGCACGTCGCCGGCGATGGCGTTCGCGAGGTCTCGGGCGATCGCGCTCACAGCGTCACTCTAACGGGCCCGCCCACACGGCTCGGCGGCGGTTGGGCATCTCCTACGCTCCGGCATGTCCAACGAGGAACGGCCCCCTGAGGAACGGCTCAACGAGGAACGCCTTTCGCTGCGCGTGGTCACCATGCCGCGTGAGACCAACCAGTACGGCACGATCTTCGGGGGCGTCATCCTCTCGTACGTCGACCAGGCGGGGTTCGTCGAGGCTCGTCGGCATGGGCGTCACCGGTGGGTTACGGCGTCCATCGAGCGGGTGGACTTCAAGGCCCCGGTCCACCTGGGCGACATCGTCTCGTTCTACACCACCACGATCCGGACGGGCACGACCTCCGTGGGCGTCGCCGTCCGCGTGGAGGCGGAGCGATTCGACACGGGCGAGTTCGCCCACGTCACCAGCGCGACGATCGCGATGGTTGCGATCGACGAGCACGGGAGGCCGATCCCGTTCGCCGGGGCCCCGACGGTTCCGTGCGTTGAGTAGACTCCGCTCCCCGTGAGCGACACATCCGACCAATCCGCAAACGCACCCAGCGCGCCCGCCCCAGCGGCCGAGCGCCCCCTCTGGGCACGTCTGCTGACCGGGCAGGAATCGGGGCTTGTGCTCGTGATCCTGTTGATCGCGGCGGGGCTGACCATCTTCGGTGGGAGCAAGTCGCTTCCCTACTCACTCGAACTCACCCCCGACGCATCGGTTGTGCTCGTGGATGGCGCCGGCGGCGAGCACGCGCCGGGGGCGTTTCCGGCGAGCGCCTCTTTGAAGCGGGTAGTCGTTCGATCGGGCGAGGCGACGACGGTCGTCGCCAACGCGACAAACCCCGGGCGGTGGCGGATCGTGGATCGCGCCGAGGGGCGTGGGCTGATCGGGCAGACCAAGGCGAACAAGTTCCTGGAGCCGACCAACCTCGTGATCAACGCCACGAGCGCGAGCTACATCGCGATCATGGCGGTGGGCATGACCGCGGTCATCATTCTCGCGGGCATCGACCTGTCGGTCGGATCGATCTATGGGCTCGCGGCGATCGTCGGGGCCCTGGTGCTCAGTTCGATCGAGTCGCGGGCGGGAGAGGGCGGCGCGTCGCTGTTCGTGGCGCTCCCGGTCGGGATTCTCGTCACCTGCGGCGTGGGCGCGCTGTGCGGGCTTGCCAACGGGTCGATGATCGTCGGGCTGCGCGTGCACCCGTTTGTGATCACGCTCGGCATGATGGCGGCGCTGCGCGGGCTGACGTTTGTGATCCCCAAGGCGATCCGGGGCGAGCAGTCGATCGCGGGGCTTCCCGACGCGTTTCAGGAGGGGTTCTTCAAGCTCGACGTGGGCGGCGTGTACCCCGTGCCGTTGATGGTGATGGTGGTGGTGGCGGTCGTCGGCGCGTTTGTGCTGACCAAGACGGTGCTCGGACGCCAGATCTTCGCGGTGGGGGGGAATCCGACGGCGGCGCGGTACGCGGGCGTGCCGAACGGGCGGGTGAACATCATCGTGTACACGGTGATGGGGGCGCTCGCCGGGCTCTCGGCGGCGATCTACCTGGGGTATTACGGCTCGGCTGAGACCAACGCGGGCGCGACCTACGAGCTCAAGGTGATCGCGGCGGCGGTGATCGGGGGGGCGTCGCTCGCCGGCGGGCGCGGTACGGCGGTGGGGGCCGTGCTCGGCGCGATCGTCATCCAGCTCATCGACAACGCGATGGTCATCCTCGAGATCAACACGGATTGGACCCAGATCGTCATGGGGGCCGCGATTATCATCGCGGTGGTCATTGATCAAGCCAAGCAACGCTTCGCTGCCGGGGGGCAGCGGGGCTGAATCCGGAGAGCCAGCATGCTCCGCACTGTCACCAGTCTCTTGTTCGCGTCTTCGCTCTGCTTCGCGCTCGGCGCGTGTTCGAAGGGTGAATCGACCGACCCGCAGCCGACCGGCGATACCGCCAAGCCGCTCTACGTGATCGGCGTGATCGCGAAGAGCCAGCAGAACCCGGTGTTCCAGGCCGCCCGCACCGGCGCGATCGATGCGGCTCGCGAGCTTGGCGAAGAAATGGGTATCGAGGTGCAGATCGACTGGCGCACGCCCAGCGCGGAGGATGCGCAGCAGCAGGCGCAGGCGGTCGAGCAACTCGCCTCGCAAGGAGTCGATGGCATCGCGATCTCCTGCACCGACGCCAACGTGCTTACGCCCGCGATCAATGACGCGTCGGCGAAGGGCGTCACCGTCGTGTGCTTCGATTCGGACGCGCCGGAGTCGGATCGTCTGGCGTACTACGGCGTGGACGACACCGAGGCCGGTCGCGCCGTGATGACCAAGCTCGCCGAGCAGATGGGCAACGAGGGTGTCGTCGCGATTCTCGCGGGCAACCAGTCGGCGCCCAACCTTCAGGCGCGGGTCCGCGGCGTGAAGGAGGTCGCGGACACCATACCTGGCATCACGGTCATCGACACCTATTACCATCCCGAGACCGCTCCGGACGCGGTGGCGAAGATGCAGCAGGTGCAGGCGGCGAACCCGCAGATCACGGGGTGGGCGCTCGTGGGCGGATGGCCGCTCTACACCAACAACGCGCTCGACGGGATCGCGGGGAACGCGAAGGTCGTCTCGATGGACCCGCTCCCCCTCCCGCTCAAATACGTCGCGAATGGAGAGGTGCAGGTGCTGGTCGGGCAGCCGTATTACGGGTGGGGGTACGAATCGGTGCGCATCATCCTCGAGCAGAAGGAGAAGGGGATTGCGCCCGAGTCCGAGATGATCACGGCGCCGATCGAGTATGTCACCGCCGAGAACGTCGACGAGTTTGCGGAGAACTGGGAGAAGTGGACGCCGCGGTAGACGCTAGTCACCTTCTCTCCGTCGCCCCAGGAGCGCCGCGTTGACGGCGATCATCGCGCCGGCGGCGAGGAATAGTATGAGGAAGCTCATCAGAAACCGCCAGGCGATCTGATCGGCGTCTTCGGACCACACCATCCAGAGCCCGGTGATCGTCGAGCCGCAGACGCTTACGACGCAGATCGTGTAGCAGATCTTGTTCACGAGTGCGAGACGCATGGCGTGCCCTCCCGCACGCGAGCGTAGCGGATGCGTGGATCAGGGGGAAGGCTTGTATAGACCCGGTAGGCGGTGTAGAGGCATGCGAGCGTGATCGTGAGAACGAAGATCGCCAGCGCGATATGCAGGCGTCGCTGCGATCTGCGGCACCGGGGACAGAGAAATCGGACCGTGACATAGGGAAGACGGAACCATCGTGTGAAGGAGGTGCTGCTCGCGCAAATCAGCGCTTTTGCGCCCGCACTTGTCGCAGTGTTCGGTGATCTGCTCGCCCGGAGCCCCCGAGTCGTTCACCGCCGATAGGCCGACGCGACCTTGCGGAGCGCTTCGCCGATGTCGTCGGTGTCCTGCTCGCTCAGGGCGTGGTGCATGGGCAGGCAGAAGACGGTCTTGGCGAGGCGGCGTGCGACCGGCGGGTGCGCGTCGCCAAAGTCGGCGGCGTTGCGGGCGACGATCTCCGCAAACGCGGGCTGATCCGTGAGCGAGAGCGGGTAGTGGACCGCCGTCGGCACGCCCTCGGCCTTGATCGCGGCACAGAACTCGTCGCGCGTGCAGGTGAAGGCGTCGGGGTCGATGCGCACGGTGTAGAGGTGCCATGCGGGCTCGATGCCGTCGTCGATGCGCGGGCGACCGATGCCGTCGATCTCGTCGATGATCGCGTCGTAGCGCTTGGCGGCGCCGCGACGGGCGTCGGTTTCTTGTGGGAGGCGGTCGAGGCGCGAGCACCCGATGGCGCCGGTGATGTCGTTCATGCGGTAGTTGAAGCCGACCGATTCGTGGATGTACTTGTCGCGTTCGCCGTGGGAGCGGAGGAGCCCGATCTTGTCGGCGAGGGCGTCGTCGTTGACGGTCACCATGCCGCCCTCGCCCGTGCCGAGGTTCTTGGTCGCGTAGAACGAGTAGGTGACGGCGTCGCCAAACTCGCCCAGCCCGCGCCCCTTATAGGTGGCGAGGTGTGACTGGGCGGCGTCGTAGATCACCTTGAGCCCGTGCTCGCGCGCCAGGGCCTGCACGCCGTCGACCTCGACGGGAATGCCGTAGAGGTGGGTGCAGGCGATGGCCTTGGTGTTGGGGGTGATGCGTTTGGCGGCGTCGGCGAGGTCGATCTGGTAGCTCTCGGGGTCGGCGTCGACGAAGATCGGTCGGCACCCGCTCGCGACGAGCATCGACGCCGTCGCGATGTAGGTCCAGGCGGGGACGAGCACCTCGTCGCCCGGCTCAAGGAGCGCGCCGTAGGCGAGTTGGAGGGCGGTCGTGCCGTTGGAGCAGGTGAGCCCGTGCTTGGCGCCGGTGATCTCCGAGAAGCGGGTCTCGAGTTCGGCGCATCGGCTCGCGGCGCGGAGCATGCCGCTCTTGAGGACAGCGTGGGCCGCCTCGACGTCCTGCGGTTCGAGCTGGGGCTTCATGAACGCGACGGGCGCGGTGCGGACGGGGTTTCCGCCGTCGACTGCGAGGCTCGCGGACGGCGTGGCGGGTGTGGTCGCGGGCATGGATGGGCTCCCTCCGGAGGAAAGTATGGGCCGATCCGTCCATGGGCGGCCCAGAGGCCCGTAGGATAGCGCTGGAACCAGGAGCCCCGGGGGGGCGTATCCCCCGGTTGAGAGGTCGAGCGCGAGCCGAGAGCCGCGCTCCCCAGAGACGCTCCTGGTCGGACCGATCCGAGGCGGCGTCGGGATGCCTTCACACCAGATTGACGGAGCGAGCATGATCCGTGTCGTGTTGGGGTTGGTGATCGCAGGGAGTGTGCTCGGCGCGGGGTTTGCCCCCTCGCAGGGCGGGCGACAGGACGATCCGGAAGACGCGCGCCGCGAGGCGCTCCGCTGGGCCGCCGACTTTGACGGGCACCGCGCGGTGACTCGTCCGAGCCGCGACGCGGTGATCGGGTTCACCATCCCGACGGCGGTGCGGGAGGTGTCGGTCCGGGGCGGTCAGACGGTGACGGTCGGTGACCTTCTGATCCGGGGCGACGACGAGGAAGACCGCGCCGAGGCGGTGTTCTCGCGGATGCGCGCCGAGACGCCGCTCCCGCTCGAACGCGCCAAGGCCGAGGAGGAACTCGCGCAGCTCGAGTACGACAAGGCGCTCGACGCCAACCGTCAAGGGGCCGGCGCCCCCCAGGAGCTTGAGCGGGCGCGCGTGCGGCACGAGACCGCGGTGATCGACCGTCAGCTCGCGGAGCTCAACCAGACGCTCTCCGCCACGCAGGCCGACAAGGCCGAGGCCCGCGTCGAGAAGTTCTCGCTCAAGGCGCCCTTCGATGGGACGGTTGATCTGGTGATGGTCGATGTCGGGCAGTCGGTCGGCGCGGGCGATCCGGTGGTGCGCGTCGTGAACATCGACAAGCTCTGGATCGACGTTCCCGTTCCGACGGATCAGACGATCGCGCTGGGCACGAAGAAGGACGACCCCGCGTGGGTGCTGATGCCGCTTGCTGGGAAGCCGAGCGTGTTCGAGGGCACCGTGATCGAGGTCTCGCCGACGGCCGACTCGCAGAGCGGCACGCGCCGCGTGCGCGTCGAGGTGCAGAACCCCACGCGGATCGTGCCCGGGCTCAACTGCTGGGTGCGGTTCACGACGCCGAGCCAGGAATGGCAAGGGCGGATCTCGCGTGCCACGGCATCGCCGACCGTCGTCGCGGCAGCGGGGGAGTCCACCCGTGATTGACCTCAACAAGCTACGAGCACCTGGCTGGCAGCGCATCGTCGCGGAGCTCAACGCACCTGCTCCGGACGACCGCGTCTTCCTGATGCGGCTTCTCGCGGTGGTCGCGCAGGCGAGCGCCGCGAAGCAGGCCGTGCTCTGGGCGGTGCCCCCCGCGGACGCCGACGACGCCCAGGCCGCTGCAGCCCCCCGCGCGCTGCTTGTCTGGCCCAACGCCAACCCGGAGCAGCCGCCCGGCCCGCCGGAAGAGGGGCAGATCGACTTCGAGATTGACGCCCGGATCGTGGCGCGCGGTGGCGCGGTGCACAACCGCATCGAAGTGCAGGGGCTTGAGACAGACCAGCTGCTCTACGACGGGCAGAACAAGGGCTACCTCGTCGGCGCCCCGCTCGGCGGCAGCGGGGCCGAGACGGTGGGTGGCTCTCGCCAGGTCATCTCCCTCCTTCTCGACGGCCGCTCCAAGCAGGCGCTGCAAACCACCCTCGCGATCATCGAGTTGCTCTGCGGCTATGTGCAGGGGCACGCGGCACGTCAGGCGCTCAAGCGCACCCGCGCCGCCTCGGCTGCGCTCGATCTCGCGACGGGGCTTATCGCCGCGATCAACACCTCGCCCAACTTCAAGGGCGCGACGCTCCAGCTCTGCAACGACCTCTCACGCACGCTCGGCGCCGAGCGCGTCGCGATCGGGTGGACCAAGGGCATCGGGCACAAGGGCGAGGGCGACGCGGTGCGCGTCGTCGCGATCTCGGACACCGAGAATCTCGACCGGCGCATGACGCTCGTGCAGAGCCTCGAGAAGGCGATGGACGAGTGCCTCGACCAGGATCAGCCCGTGATGTTCCCCCCTCCGCCGGAGCGTTCGGACGCGTCGGGGCAGGAGGGCGATCTGCTTCTCGCGCAGGCGATCACGCACTCGCACCGCGAGCTCGTCGCTTCCGACGCGAAGGCGAAGGTCGTGTCGATCCCCTTGCGCGTCGATGAGGACACGCGGGGTGTGTTGACGGTCGAGATCACGGGCGACGGCACGATCGAGCCCGGGCAGGTCGAGCTGCTCCAGAGCGCGTGCGACCTGATCGCCCCCGTGCTGCGTCTCCGCCGTTCGGATGATCGAAACGTCGCGTTCCGCGCGTACGACGATTCGCTCAAGGCGGCGGGTTGGCTCGTGGGCGCGAAGCACACGGTGTGGAAGCTCGCGGGCGTCGCCGTCGTCGCGGTGGTGCTCTTTGTGCTGCTCTTCCGGGCCGAATACCGCGTTTCAGCCCCGGTGACGATCGAGCCGGTGCAGAAGCGGTACGTCTCGGCGCCGTTCGACGGGATCGTGGCGAGCGTCGAGGAGGGGATCGAGGAAGGCACGGTGGTCGAGGCGGGCCAGGTGCTCGCGCACCTTGACTCCACCGAGATCGAGCTCCAGCGTCTGGACGCGGTCGCACGTCGCGCCGAGGCGGAGACGCAGATCGAGAAGGCGCTGGCCGAGCGGGATACCGCGGCGTTCAAGCAGGCTGAGCAGCGCGTCGTCCAGGCGCAGGCCGAGGTCGATCTGTATCAGACGCTGATCGAGAAGGCGGCGATCACGGCGCCGATCTCGGGGTCGATCATCACGGGCGATCTGTCGGATCGCGTGGGGTCGTCGGTGGCGCTGGGCGACGGGCTCTTCGAGATCGCCCCGCTCGACACGATGATCGTGATTGCTCGTGTCGAGGATCGCGACATCTCGCTCGTGCAGGCCGGCATGACCGGCGACGTCGCGACCAAGGCGCGACCCGGCGACAGGTTCGCGATGACGGTCACCCGCATCGTCCCGCTCGCGACCCCCGAGGAGGGCAAGAACGCGTTCGAAGTGCGGGCAGAACTCGCGGACCCACCGGCGTGGATGCGCCCGGGGATGGAGGGGCTCGCGAAGTTCGACACGGGCGAGCGCACGCTCGCTGACATCGGCACGCGGCGCATCCGCGACACGCTGCGCTTCTGGCTCTGGTGGTGATCTTGATGCAGGACGCTTCGCGCCCGCTCGTCTCTGGAGGGTTCCTTGTCGGCTGAGCGCCCCACCTTCTCACCGTTCTGGCACCGCGTCCGCGCGATGCGGCCGCGCCTGCGCCCGCACGTGCAGATCACACGCCAGTTCTACCGCGGGCGTCGTTGGCACGTGGTGAAGGACCCGTCGTCCAACCAGTTCTACCGCCTCAACCCGATCGCGCACGAGTTTGTCGGACTCTTTGACGGCCGGCGCACGATCGAGGAGATCTGGAAGATCTCGCTCGAGCGCCACGGCGACGCGGCGCCCACGCAGCAGGAAGCCATCCAGCTCATCTCGCAGCTCTACAACTCCAACCTGCTCTCGGCTGACGTCGCGCCCGAGACCGAGCAGCTCCTCCAGCGCGGGCGCGATCGCTTCAAGCAGAAGGCGACGCAGCAGGCGATCGGCATCATGTACTTCCGCATCCGGGTCTTTAACCCGGACGCGTACCTCAGGTGGATCGAACCGATCTTCCGCCCCATCCTCAACATCTGGGGCTTCATCGCGTGGGCGGCGTTCGTGATCTTCGCGATCTCGCAGCTGCTCCCGGAGTGGGGGCGCCTGGTGGACGGGGCCGAGACGATCTACGCCGATCCGACGCTCTGGCCTTGGCTCGTGGTGGTCTTCATCGTCACCAAGGCGATCCACGAGACGGGACACGGCGTCATCTGCAAGCGCTTCGGTGGCGTGGTGCCCGAGTTCGGCTTCATGCTGCTCGTGCTCTTCCCTGCGCCGTACGTGGATGCGTCGGCCGCGTGGGCGTTCGAGAGCAAGTGGAAGCGCATCGCGGTCGGCGCGGGCGGCATGATCTTTGAGCTGTTCGTCGCGGGCATCGCGGCGCTGGTGTGGCTCAACACCCAGGACGGCTCGCTCATCAACCACATCGCCTATTCGGCGATCTTCACCGCGTCGGTCTCGACCGTGCTCTTCAACGCCAACCCCCTTATGCGCTTCGATGGGTACTTCATCCTCTCCGACCTGCTCGAGATCCCCAACCTCATGCAGCGGGCGCAGAACCTGCTCAAGCACATCTTCAAGAAGTACGTCTATGGCGTGAAGGGCGACGAGCCGCCCACCCACGACAAGGGCGAACTCGCGATCCTGCTGCTGTACGGGCTCGGCGCCATGGCGTACCGCGTGTTCCTCTTCGTCTCGATCACGCTCTATGTCATGGGTAAGCTCTTCGCGATCGGGCTCGTGCTCGCGGTGTGGACCGCGGGGATGTGGTTCATCCTGCCGGTGGGCAAGTGGGTGCACTGGCTCGCGACCCATCCGACGCTCGCCGACTTCCGTCCGCGCGCCATCGCGACGAGCCTCGCGATGGTCTTCGGCGGGCTCGCGCTCGTGGGGCTGATCCCCGCGCCCGATCATCGGCGAGCCGATGGTGTGGTGGAGTCGCTCGCGTCGTCCGGCGTCTTCTTCGAGACCGACGGCTTCGTGGAAGCGGCGCATGTGCGCATTGGGGAGGTCGTCGCGGAAGGCGATCCCATCCTCACGCTCACGAGTCCACAGCTCGAGTCGCGATTCGCGCGGGTCAAGGGACGGCTTGAGGAGCTGCGTGCGGCCGAACAAGAGGCGCGCGGGAGTCTCAAGCACGCGGAGGCGCAGATTGTCGCGGAGCGGATATCCACGCTTGAGCGCCAGGTCGAGTTCTTGCGCACCAAGCGTGAGTCGCTCGTCGTGCGCGCGCCCCACGCAGGGAGGATCGTCACCCAGGACCCCGGCGCGCTCGTCGGCGCCTATGCCCGCGAGGGGCAGGGCGTTTGTGAAGTGCTCGACGACACCGATCTGCGGGTCACGGCGCTGCTCGATCAGCAGGAGGCCGCCTGGCCTGAGATCGCGGAGCTCGACGAGTTGAAGGTCGAGATGCGGCTGCTCTCGCGCGCCGATGAGGTCGTGCCGGCGAAGGCGACGCGGCTGGTGGATGCGGGACAGACCGATCTCCCGCACGCGGCGCTCGGATTCGCAGGCGGTGGCTCGATCCAGACCGATGCGAAGGACACCAGCGGGCTGCTCGCGAGCCACCCGCAGTTCGTGATGTACCTCGAGCCGCGCCCGGAGGAGGGCGACGGTGTGACGTGGACCGGCCTGCCTGGCGAGCGGGTGAAGCTGCGCTTCACGCTCCCGAGCAAGCCCTACCTCGTGCAGTGGCTCGATCGCCTGCACAAGATGGTGCAGGGCAAGGTGGACGTCTAGATGTCGCAGGCGATCACCCGATACCACGCGCTGTTCGAGGCCGTGCGCGCGCGCCGGCGCAAGCCCGAGGTCCCCAAGGGGCTCGACGCGATCGCGCAGCAAGCGATCGTGCGCGTCAAGCGGCTCAAGGCCCGGCGCTCCTGGCTCATGGCGCAGGCGAAGCAGGTCGACGCTCTCGCGGGTGACACACGCCAGCTCTCCGATGCGGCTCTCGATGCCGACCTCGCCGACGCGCGCGAGCGGTTCTTGCGCTCACGGGCTGACGACGAGCTCGTCCGGCGCTCGCTCGCGATGGTGCGCGAGGCGGCGAGGCGGGAGACCGGTGAGGATGCGTACGTGGTGCAGCTCATGGCGGCGCTCGGGCTCTACCACGGGCGCATCGTCGAGATGGTCACCGGCGAGGGCAAGACGCTCACCGGGTCGCTCGCGGCGCCCCTTCTCGCGTGGAAGCACCGCCACCTGCACGTGCTCACCGTCAACGATTATCTCGCGGCTCGCGACGCCGAATCGCGCGCGCCCATCTACCGGCGGTGTCGGATCGACGTCGGCGCGATCCAGCAAGAGCAGGACCCGAGCGCACGGGCTGAGATCTACGCCATGGGCATCGTCTATGGCACGCCCAAGCAGATCACGGCTGACTACCTGCGCGATCAGATCCGCCTCGGGCAGATGACCAGCGCGTGGACCGGTCGTCAGCGGATGGCGCTCGACGCTTCTGGGCGCGCGGCGCCGCTCGTGCCCGGTCTTCACGCGGCGTTGGTCGACGAAGCCGACGCGGTGCTGATCGACGAGGGCGTGGTGCCGCTCATCATCGCGCGCTCGCGTCAGGAAGAGGAGCTGTCAGAGGTGTACCGCCAGGCGACGCGCCTCGCGGAGCGCCTCGACGAGGGCCCGGACTTCACCATCGACAAGCTCCGGCGCAAGGCGGAGCTCAAGCGCCGCGGCGAGCACCGCCTTTCGCAGATGTTCGATGAGCTGCACGAGGCGGGGGCCGATCCGATCTGGCGTGCGCAGCGGCGGTCTGAGGAGCTGGTGCGCCAGGCGCTGGTTGCGCGCCATTGCTATCAGCACGGGCAGCACTATCACGTCGTGGACGGGCAGGTCGTGATCGTGGACGAGTACACGGGGCGATTCCTCGCGGACCGCTCGTGGGAGCACGGCTTGCACCAGGCGGTCGAGGCGAAGGAGGGCGTGGACGTCACCGCCGACCGCGAGACGCTCGCGCGCATGAGCTTTCAGCGGTTCTTCCGGAGCTACCCGTTCCTCTGCGGCATGACGGGCACCGCCGCCGACGCGACGGGCGAGATGGAGAAGGTCTACGGGCGTCCGGTCGTGGTCATTCCGACCAACCGCCCGATGATCCGCGAGCAGGGGCCGATGCGCGTCTTCCGCACGCAGCAGTCGAAGTGGGCCGCGATCGTGGACGCGATCGACCAGGCGCAGCGGGCCGGTCAGCCGACGCTCATCGGCACGCGCTCGATCGAGGCGAGCGAGTTTCTCTCCGCGAAACTCGATCAGCGCGGCATCTCGCACACCGTGCTCAATGCGCTGAATGACGAGGAAGAGGCCGACCTGATCGCCGGCGCGGGGCGCGGGATGTCGGGCGGGCAGGTGCCGGCGGTGACGGTCGCGACCAACATGGCCGGGCGCGGGACCGACATCGTGCCCGATCCTGAAGCGAAAGCGGCGGGGGGGCTCCGCGTGATCCTGACGGAGATGCACGGGGCGAAGCGCGTGGACCGCCAGTTCATCGGGCGGGCCGGGCGTCAGGGCGATCCGGGGGCGGCGCAGGTTTTCGTTTCACTCGATGACGAACTCATCCGCAACCACGCATCAGAGCTGGCGAGTTTCCTCAGGCGAACAACGACGGGCGAGGAGATCACACGCCACCCGTTCGCGCGCCGCGCGTTCGAACTCGCCCAGCGGCGGTCCGAGGCGTTCGCGCGTCGCAACCGCGAGGGCGTGCTGCGGCAGGACGACTGGATTGACAAGTATCTGCCCGGCGGGTGAAGCGTTCGCACGCGTGAGCAACGGGTCTGCGCCGCCGGTTCAGGGGAGGCCGCAGCCGGGCGAGTCGCCGTAGTAGTCCACGCCTTGGAGCCCACACCGCGTGGAGAGGTAACGTACGGTAAAGCGCCGCTGCGTATCGCCCCCGGGTATGGGCTCAAGCCAGGGCTTACCGTTGATGTGGTGCATGATCTCGATGGGCGTGGACCGCGTGGGCTGGATCGGGAGCCATCCCAGGTTGGCCTTGCCCGTTGGGCCGCGGGTCACTGAGCCGTCGAAGAAGCTCATGGTCACGCGGGCCTCGTCGTAACCGTAGAACATCGGCTGCCCGGGTGTGTGGCGCTGGGCGTTGTCGTTCCAATGCACCTTCGACGACGGGAACGCCACGTGCGCGTAGGTCGTTCCCCCAAACCGCGCACTCCCCGGGATATACCAACTGCTCGACGTCGAGGGGTACGCGCGACCGGCCACGGCGGGGCCGGTCGCTGCGTTCACATCTTGGCTCGCGTTGTAGTCCCACGCCGCGAGGTTCGCCTCGTAGTTCGAGGAATAGGGCCACCGCATGTTGTTCGGGTCGGCGCCCGGGGTCGGCTGATAAGGCGCGAACGCGTCCTTCTCAAACAACTCCCAGTATTGCCACTTCGGGAGGAACTCATTGCTCGGGCACACCGCGAGCAGGCTCGGCTGTGGCTCACCGAGATACTCGAATAGAGGCAAGTGCGAGTACAACGGGTTCGGGATCCAACTGTCCAGTGGGAAGTCGTCTCGCCCCGTCCGGCGGATCAGATCGACTGCCTCCGCCGCGTGTGCCGAACTCGCATTGGGAAACGGACCGACCAGATCGGAATACTGTGAGGGGCTTGTCCATGTCGAGCCGGTGTACCCGATCCAGGTGAAGTTGGGCAGCAACCCCTTGTGGTCCGCGGCATGGGACATCGAGCCCAGTTCGTAGGTGCGCAGATTCCAGAGGCACAGACGGTACGCATTCTCACTCCGGGCGGCGCCGACCTGCGGCACGACCAGCGCGACGACGAGCGCGAGCATCCCAACGACGACCACCAACTCAACCAACGCAAGTCCGCGGCACCGCATGGCTTCCCCTTCCCTGCAGTTCCCCTATCGCAACTAACCTAACAACCACTCACCAGTACGCCTAGCGCGGACTTGCAGATGCGGTGCTTCGGTGGGACTCCCCCGGCGGGCGCGCCGGGCGGTCATGCCGCAGGGCGGCGAGCGGGGGGCCGAATGGCCGTGACCGACGGGTTCAGGCGACCAGCTTGAGGCGCGGTGTCTCCACCGGCGAATCCGACCACTCGAACTCCACCTCGGCATCGAACAAGCGGAACAGCGTGCGCAGCTGCCGTTCGATGCTCGCCTGCGCCTCCGCGACGTACTTGGTCTCGCCCTTCTCGAACAGCCCGGCGGCCTGCTCCTGCGCCTTGCGCATGAGTTCGCCCTGGCGGTCGGCGTTCATCTGGATGACGTCGAGCAGGCCGAGCACACGCCCAGACTGGATGTCGTAGGGCGCGACGTCGGTGAGGCGCAGGTCGCCTCGGATGTTCGGCACGCGCAGCCGGTATCGCCCCGCGCCGAGCCGCTTCACGTCGTCCGGGGTGATCTCGATCAGGTCGATCGAGTACTGACGCTCGAAGTGGAAGATCATCGCCATCTTCGCTTGCGAGAGCAGGAGCGGCGGCATCCACGACCAACCAGAGGTCGCGGTCGCGATCTCCTTGGCGCACACTTCAAGCCCGACGAGCTTGCCGACCGCGCGCACGCGCTCGGCGATGGTGTCCGAGGTCACCCGAGTTGGGGCCACCTTGTCCGCGAACGCACGGAAGGCGAGGAAGACCACGCCCCCGCCGACGAGCAGGCCACCGAAGAGAAGGAGATGGTCAAACAGGCTCATCCCAAGCATGGGCGTCTCCGTTGGTGTGGCCCCCGGCGGACGTCCCTTACTGGGAACGCACAGGGGTGTCTTGCATCACGCGGGCGTCGGGCGGTTCTCTTCGAAGGCGCTGACGATCCACTGCACGCCGACCGAGAACAGCACCGCGAGGGCGATGCCCCCGACCAGAAGCACGCCGACACGGATCGCGTCGGACCCCGTGGTCGCCGGCGCGAGCACGTAGCCCTGCCCGGCGGTCAGCGCCCAGAGGCCCGCGGCGAGCGGTACGCCGGCCATCGCCGAACCGAGGATCAGCGAACGCCAGCGAGCGCCGTCCTTTCTGAGCACCGAGGTGATCGCGAGCAGGCCGAGGAACGCGCCGCTCGCGCAACGTCCGAGAACCCACGGATCGCTCGCCTCGCGCATCATCGCGGCGGTCGGGGAGATGTCGCCCCCGCTCTGCACCACATGCCACGCAAATCGTCCAAGAAGCGATGAGGCGACCCACACCCCGCCGACCGCGGCGAGCCCGATCGCGGCGCCGGACCGAAGCCCTGTGCGGAGCACGCCCACCGTCAGGGCAATCCCGCCGATCGCAATCACCAGCTCAAAGCCCAGTGTCGAGTAGGCGAGCGGCGACGTTCGAGCCGCGAGCAGCGCGCCAACGACCCCTGAGAGCGTCATCACGGCGCCCAGGCCGGCGACCGGCATCCGCAGCTTTGGAGACAGTTCCGCCATTGGCCCTCCGCGTCTGGGTCACTACGGACCGGGATCGTCGGGTGTTCGTGCCCGATAAGGGTAGCGGGGCCTCGCGGGATCGCGTACCGCGTGCATCCTGCGCGTCCACCCGGGGATGCCCCAAAGCGGACACGCCACCGGACCGATCCTCCTCCAGGCCCAGACCGGAGGCGCTCCCCGTGCAGACACGCCAAGACCCGACGCGCCCCGAGGCGCCGCCCGACATCCGCGGCGCGTATCTCCGCGCCATCGCGAACTGGGCCCAGGACGCGCTCGAGCTCCGCCGGCGAGGGCTGGATGTGCCGGGGCACAGGACCGGCGACCGGCGTGACGTCCTGGCGTCAATCGGGCCGGTCGACGGCGCAACGGGTATGCACCACGAGGAGGCGGCATGAGCGGTATCTCCAGCGGAGTCGGGCTGATCTCCGGCATCGACACCGGCTCACTCATCGCGCAGTTGCTCCAGGTCGACGCCCGCCCACGCACGCTCGTGCAGCAGCGGGTCGCCAACCTCCAACTCACGCAGTCCGCGTATCTCGACGTGCGATCAAAGCTCGACGCCCTGAAATCCGCGGCGGTGAAGTTCCGCACGAACAAGGTGTTCGACGGCGTGGGCGCCGCCGTCTCGGATACCGACGTGCTGCGGGTGACGGCGAACGCGAACGCCCCGCTCGGTTCGTACTCGTTTCTCGTGGACCGGCTTGTCACGACGAGGCAGCTCCTTTCAAAGGGGTACGCGGATCGCGACTCGACAGCCCTCGGCGCTCAGACCTTCACGTTCGAGGACGTGCGAGGACGGCTCGACCGTGACATCGACCTGGCGGATCTCAACGGGGGCGACGGCATCACCCGCGGGAAGATCGTGGTGACGACCGCGTCGGGCTCCACCGAACTCGATCTCTCGAAGATCGGCACCGTCAATGAGCTGCTCGACGCGTTCAACTCGGACCCCGCGCTCGGCGTTACGGCCAGTGTCTCCGGCGGTGGCGTCCGACTCGAATCGGCGTCCGGCGAGTTCACCGTCGCGTCGTCACTCGGCACGCCGGGCGTTGCGGAGTCGCTCGGGATCGACGGCACGTCGTCGTCGGGCGTGCTCACCGGGCAGGATGTCTACACGCTCTCGGGGGTGACCTCGCTGCGCCAACTCAACGACGGCGCGGGCGTGTTCGTGGGTAAGGACGTCGGCGAGGGACGATACGACTTCACCATCACCGTCGGCGGGAACGACGTCCGAGTCAACATCGGATCGGTGTGGGAGTTGCTCCCGGATCCGGATACCGGCGACGACACGCTGGAGGAGACCTCCGGGCCGGTCTCGACGGTGCAGGGCGTGCTTGAGCGGATCAACACCGCGCTCGCCGACGCGGGATACTCCGAAGTGACCGCGTCGATCTCGAACGGGCGGATCGAGCTCAATGACACCCTCACTCGCTCACTCGAGATCAAGGAAAAGAACGCGACAACGACGACCGCGAGCGACCTCGGGCTCTCGGGGACCGCGACCGGGACGATCACCGGCGGGCGCATCCTCGCGGGGCTCAACACCACGCTTCTTTCGAATCTCAACGGTGGAGCGGGGATCACCGGCAAGGAACTCGCGATCACCGCGCGCGACGGCACGCTGATCGAAGTCGACCTGACCGGCGCCGAGACCACCCAGGACGTTATCGATCTGATCAACTCCGGCGCGGGCAACGGCGGCAAGATCGTCGCGTCGCTCAACAAGTCGGGCAACGGGCTCGCGATCGCGGATACCACAGCGGGCGGCGGCAACCTCATCGTCGCTGGCGAGTCGGCGAGTTCGCTCGGCATCGAGACCGACGCCGGGGGTGTCGCCGCGAATACCGTGAACGGCTCGAGCGCACAGCTCCGCTATGTGTCGCTCAACACCCGCCTGGATGAGTTCACCGGCAAGCCCGTCGGCACCGGGCAGGTGCGCATCACCGACGGCAACGGCGTGAGCGCGCTCATCGATATCGGGACGGACACCAAGACGGTCTACGACCTGATCAAGGAGATCAACGCCAGCGCGAACGCCGGCGGGCTCAACATCGAAGCCGCGCTCAACGACAACGGCGACGGCCTCGTGATCCGCGAGAAGGGGTCAGCCACCGACGGGCCCAACAAGATCAAGATCGAGGATGCGACCGGCGCCGTCGCGCAGTCGCTCGGGCTCGCGGGCGAGGCGTCGGGCACCGGCGACGACAACGCGATCGAGGCCTCGCTCGAGGTCAACATCGAGTTCGACGCGGCGGACACGCTTGACGACGTGGTGCAGAAGATCAACGACGCCGGAGCGCCCGCGTTCGCCACGGTCATCAACGACGGCTCACAGACCTCGCCGTACCACATCAGCTTCACCGCCCGGGAGTCCGGGCGGGCGGGGCGGTTCATCCTCGACGATCACGGCTTCGGGCTCGGTGCGCAGGTGCTCGAGCAGGGCGAGGATGCGCGCGTGTTCTACGGGTCGAGCGATCCGGCCAAGGGCATCCTCCTCACCAGCGACGACAACACGCTCGATTCGGTGATCAACGGCGTAACGATCGACTTGCTCTCGACCTCGGACACGAACGTCGAGGTCACCCTCTCACGAGACACGGCGGCGATCGAGTCGTCGGTGGAGGAGTTTGTCAAGGCCTACAACGCCGTGCTCGATCGCATCGACTATCAGTCGCGCTACGACGAGGAGACGGAGACGCGCGGCCCGCTGCTGGGGGACGGCACGTCTTCGCTGCTCCGCTCTCGTCTGGCGTCGACCATCCTCTCCGAGGCCGAGGGCGTCAGCGGCACGTTCACGCGGCTGACGCAGGTGGGCATCGAGTTTGGTGAGGGAGGGCGACTCACGTTCGATCGCGAACGGTTCCGAGAGGCGTACGAGGAAGACGCCGCGTCCGTCGAGCAGGTCTTCACCGCGCGCACGCAGATTCAGAAGGACTCCAAGATCCAAGTGGATGACGGCGTCTTCGTGACCAACCGCGACAGCGACGACGAGTTCTCCGAGCTCGGACTCATCTTCATGATCGAGGAGTTGGCGAAGGACTACACGGATTCCATCGACGGCGTGCTTACGCAGCGCGACTCGACCCTCTCGAGCCAGATCGAGGCGCAGAATCGGCGCTTGGAAGACCTGGACGAGGCGCTCGAGCGGAAGCGTGCCAAGTACGAGGCGCAGTTCCTCGCGATGGAGCGGGCGCTGCTCCAGCTCCAAGGCCAACAGAACGCGCTCTCCCAGCTCGCGGGGTGAATCCGCCCCCTCGGGTGACCGATGGACCCAGCATGCCCGACGCCGCTTCAAGCGAGTATCTTCGCACCCAGGTGATGACGGCTTCGCCCGCGAAGCTGCGCCTCATGCTGCTCGACGGGGCGCTGAAGTTCGCCAATCAGGCGCTGATGGGCTACGAGTCAAAGGACTTGGAGGCGTCGTCCTCTGCCGCGAGCCAGTGCCGCGACATCGTCATCGAACTCGCGACCGGGCTCAACACCGAGGCCGATCCGCAGCTCGCCGAGCGGATGCAGTCGGTGTTCATGTTCATCTACCGCGAGTTGGTGGAGGTGAGCTTCACCCGCGACATCGCGCGGTTGGGCAAGGCGATCGAGTTGCTTGAGTACGAGCGCGAGACCTGGGCCCTGGTCATGGAGCGGGCCGGCGGGGGCGCCGGTGAAGGCGGGCAAGATCGTACGGCACCCGATCGGGAGAAGCCCCGGTCGATCAGCGTTGAGGCCTGAGAGCCGACCGATCAAGGTTGAGAACCAGTCGCAGTTCGTTCCCGGGCCGACTTTGGCGTGGGTGCGTGGTACGTTGCTCGACACTGGACGCTCCGGTTCCCCAGGAAGGAACGTCCAAGTAGCGGAGAGCGCGGATGCCACAGGTGCTGGTCGGTCTGTCGTCGGTCGTGTGCGTCGGGGCGTTGATGGGCGTGTCGGTCGGCGGGCCTGTGCCTGACGAGTGGGACGCGCTGTTCGCCGACGCGGACGACGCGTTCGTCAACTGGGAGACGCCGCACGTCTCGCCGATCGACCTGGCTCCCGGCGGGCGTCTTCTGGGAGTGAACACCGCCGACAACCGCCTTGAGGTATTCGACGCGACGGGCGCGCTTCGGCACTTGGGCTCGGTGCCGGTCGGGCTCGACCCGGTGTCGGTCCGAGCGCGCAACGCGGGCGAGGCGTGGGTGGTGAACCACGTCTCGGACTCGGTGAGCATCGTGGACCTGGACGCGATGAACACGATCGCGACGATCGAGACCGGCGACGAGCCGTGCGACGTGGTGTTCGCGCGGGGGCGTGCCTTCGTCTCGTGTTCGCAGGTCAACCGCGTCCAGGTGTATGACGCCGAGACGCGCGTGCTATTGGGCGTGGTCGAGATTGAAGGGGAGGACCCGCGGGCGCTGGCGGTGAGCCCGGACGGGTTGCGTGTGTACGCGGCGGTCTTTGAATCGGGGAACGCCTCGACAGCGTTGGGTGGTGGGATCGAGTTTGGCGGCGGGTTTCCGCCGAACGTGGTGACGAACACCGGTCCGTACGGCGGTGTGAACCCCCCGCCGAATAACGGCGCGGGCTTCGACCCGCCCTTGAACGCGGACCTGCCAACCCCGCCGCGCGTGGGGCTGATCGTGAAGCGCGACGGTGGTGGAGCCTGGAGAGATGACAACGGCGCCGACTGGACTCAGTGGGTGTCGGGCGCGAGCGCCGCGGCGTCCGGGCGCATCCCCGGGTGGACGCTCATCGATCACGACGTCGCGGTGATCGATGCGCTCTCGCTCAGCACGACGTACATCACCGGCATGATGAACGCCTGTATGGCGATCGGCGTCAACCCGGCAACGGGTGAGGTCACCGTCGTCGGCACCGATGGCGCGAACGAGGTGCGCTTCGAGCCGATGATCAACGGACGGTTTATCAAGGTGCTGGCCGCCACTGGCGATCCCGCTTCCGGCGATACGCTCGCCGTGAACGATCTCAACCCGCATCTCGCGTATGTGCCGGGCTCGGCGTTTACGCCGATCGCGCAGGGCGAGCGGGATCGCTCGGTGGGCGACCCGCGGGCGATCGTCTGGGAGAGTTCGGGTCAGCGCGGGTACGTCGCGGGCATGGGGTCGAACAACGTGGTCGTGCTCGGCGCCGATGGGACGCGCGACACGTCAACCCAGCCGGTCGAAGTGGGTGAGGGGCCGACGGGGCTCGCGCTCGACGAGGGGGCGTCGCGTCTCTATGTGATGAACAAGTTCGCGGGCTCGATCTCGGTGGTCGATACGGATGCGCTCGTGGAAGTCGCGCGCGTCGCGTTCCATGATCCAACGCCGAGCGCGATCAAGATCGGGCGGCGGCATCTCTACGACACGCACGCGACGAGCGGGCTCGGACAGGCCGCCTGCGCCTCGTGCCACATCGATGCGCGCATGGACCGCCTCGCGTGGGACCTCGGGGATCCGTCGGGCCTCATGAAGGCGTTCGATCAGAACTGCCTCGATGGCGGGTGCGAGGACGACGGCGCCGCCGGCGGCGGATGCCGTCGAGCGCCCGGAGCCCAAACCCTTGTCGGCCAGCGTGCGCAAGGGGCTGGGGTATCTGGCGGAAACCCA
>JAUIFD010000262.1 GCA_030429485.1 Phycisphaerae bacterium
TCACGCTGGCCGTGTCGTAGATGGGGACGGCCAGCACGAGCAGCGGCACGGCAACCGCGTGCGCCTCCGTGCGCCCTTCCTCTCCGAAGAACGTCGCGAGAGACGCGCTCACGGCAATCATCGCGCCGAGCACGGTGGAGCCCGCGTCCCCCATGAAGATCTTCGCGGGTGGGCGGTTGAAGGCGAGAAACCCGAGCACCGCGCCGACGAGCAGGGCGAGCATCGCGCCGATGAACCACTGCGGCGGATCGCCGATCAGCGTCGTCGCGAGGAAGCACCCGGCCGCGACGACTGTCACGCCTCCCGAGAGCCCGTCCATGTTGTCCATGAAGTTGAGGGCGTTGGTGACGACGAGAAACCAGAGGATGGTGATCGCGATCGAAGCCCACGAGCCGCCGGCGTAGGCATCGAGCATGGTGACGAGTCGGGTATCGGGGAAGAGCACGATGAGCGAACCCGCGCACAGCGTCATCACCCCGAGTTTGAGCCATGGCCCAAGCGGGCGGCGGTCGTCCACGAGTCCCATGACGTGGAGCACGAGCATCGCGGCCCAGAGCCCGAGGGCCATCGGCATCCGCGACGTGATGCCTTCGACTTGATTCCGGAGGTCCGTGGGGATCAGGCCCGGACCATCCGGTGTCTCGACGGTCGCATCCCCGATGGCCGCGGTGAGCGCAAGGCCCGCGAGCAGCGGAACCGAGATGGCCCAGAAGATCGCGACGCCGCCCGTGTTGGGCACCGGGCGATGCTCGAACTTGACTTGTCCGGGCATGGGCGCCGAGTCGAGCGTGCCCATGCGGTGTCCGAAGCGCACCAGCGCCGCGGTGAGCACGAGCGAGATCAGCAGCGCGACTGGGATGAGCCCGAGGATCAGGAACGTCACGACGCGAGTCTACGTGAGCCTGTACTCGCCTGAGCCGCCTCGTTGCGGGGGAGCTTCCACAGCGCCGCCCACACGACGAGGCTGATCCCGTTGCCAAGGAGCACGAGCCAAAGCACCCGCAACGGCCAGGGTCCGAGCACGTCGATCAGTGTGGGGCTCGGGGGCGCCATATCGCCGACGTACCCGTAGTTGACGTTGAACGCGATGTCGATGGGGAGGACGAGCAGGAGGAAGGCGACGCCGCCGAGCGCGAGCGTCCAGAGGTCTCGCAGGCGCGGGCGGTACCCCAGCACGACGATCGGGTAGACAGCCGCGAGCAGGATGAGCGTGTGCCCGACGAAGAACATCCAGTAGGTGACGTGGGCGATCCCGCCTTCGAGGTGCGGGGTCGCGAAGGCCTGCGTCGTGAGCCCGATGCCCCAATGGACGATGAGCGTGGTCGCCCAGCGCCACTGCGTGAGCAGCGCGAGAGGGCCGATGACGAGGCAGATGTCGCACATATGAAGCGGCCACGACTCGTACGGGTCGTAGTGAGCGGGCAGGAGCCACCAGACCGACGTCCACGCCATCCACGCCAAGGCGAACCAAGCGAGCGCGAGTCGGATGCCGCGTTCGGAGACGCTTCGCGTGGGCGCCGAGCCCGACTCGTCGTCGTCGAGGTCGATCGCGGATCGGGTCGCGCGTCGGGCGACAAACACGGTTGCGCCGATGAACGCGAAGCAGACGGCGACGGTCGCCCAGTGAAACGCCGAGAAGTTGTGAAACTCGTTGGGCCAGCTCACGGAGCGCCCGCTTTCTCGTGGCGCAGCTGCCCGCACGCGGCCGCGATATCGCGCCCCCGGCTCGCGCGGATGTGGACGTTCACGTTCCTCGCCCGGAGTATGTGCTGAAACTCGCGCACGTCGTGGTCCTGCGGGCGACGGTAGGGCACGCCCTCGACCTCGTTGAAGCGGATGAGGTTCACGTTGGCTCGGAGCCTCTTGGCGACCCCCGCGAGCTGCGCCGCGTGCTCGGGGCGGTCGTTGACGTTGTGGAGCAGGGTGTACTCGAGCGTGATTTCTCGCCCGGTCTTCTCGAACCACTTGCGGCAAGCGCGGAAGAGGTCGTCGATCGTCGCGTGCTCCGCCCACGGGATGAGCTCACGGCGCAGATCGTCGTTGGGCGCGTGCAGGGAGAGGGCGAGCGTGACGGGCAGCTCGAGCTGGTCGGCGAGGCGCTCGATCGCGGCGGGCAGGCCGACGGTCGAGATGGTGATGCGCCGCGCCCCGATGGCAAAGCCCCAGTCGGCCGCCATCGTGCGCACGGCGTGCACGACGTTCGCGAAGTTGGCGAGCGGCTCGCCCATGCCCATGAAGACGACGTTGGTGATGCGGGGCGGCGCCTCGGCGCTTGGGCTTGGCTGGTCCTGGTCGTGCTCGCGGAGCATGAGGTCGTTGAGGCGCCAGATTTGCTCGACGATGCGCCCGGCGGAGAGGTTGCCGTCGAGCCCGCCGAGCCCGGAGGCGCAGAAGCGGCACCCGACCGGGCACCCGACCTGCGAACTGACGCACGCGGTCCTCCGGAGCTTCGCTTTCTCGCCCGCTGCATCGGTGCTGCGCGCGGGGATCATGACGCACTCGGTCTGGCGCGAAGGGTCATCGCCTGAGCATCCGCTCTCGCCCAGGACCGCCAGCGAGAGGCGCCCATCGGTCGGCTCGCCGGGGTCGCTGAGTTGCTTCGTCGCTCGGTCGTTCCACTCGACCAAGAGCTTCCTGGTGCCGTCGCTCGCGTGCTGTTCCGCGATGGTCTCGCCCGAGAGGAAGGCCATCTCGGACGCGAGGGTCTCGCGCTCGCGTCTGGCGAGGTTGGTCATGGCGCCCGGGTCGGCGACGCCCTTGCGATAGACCCAGTCGAGCACCTGAGCCGCCCTGTAGCGCGGCATGTCCCGCGCGGCGAACCAATCGGCGAGCGACCCCGGCGTGTGGTGGAAGATGTGGTCGGTGGGGTGTTGCACTGATGTCGGATCATTGCCGTGGCGAAGCGCCGGTGCTTCTCGGGGGGCGTTGGTCGCCGCCGGGCCGGGCATCGTGGCGGCCCGTGTCACCTACCGGGTGTTGAGCGTCACCGCAGCGCGAATGAGGGCCTTGAAAGCGCGGTCGTCCGGCACTTCCCCCTCGCGAATGTCGATCGCGCGGCGGGCATTGCCGCCCAGGCTCGCGTTGAACAGTCCGCCGGGATCTTCGAGTGCGACCCCGTTGGCGAAGGTCAACTTCAGCTTGTCCTTGTAGGGCTCGCCCGTGCAGATGATCCCGGAGTGCGACCAGACGGGCACCCCGGCCATCGCGTTGGACGGCTTCCGCCACTTGATCTCCTCAACGACCTCGGGGTCGGCCTGCTTGATGAGTTTGCGAATCCTCGCGAGCGTCTTGCCGCGCCAGTCGCCGAGAGCTTCGATCATCTGGTCGATCTCTTCCGCAGCCGTCGGCCGGCCTTGCGAATCGACGGGCGATTCAGTCGGCTGACGACCGCGTTTGATCGTCTTCTGCCCCGCGACTGCACGCGAGGCCTTCGACGCCTTCTTCGCCATGGGGATCACTCCGTATCTGGCGGGTGGCTCGATCGCCACCGTCTTTCGGAGCGTATGGGCAAAGGTCGAGAGAGAACCTTGCGAGCGAAAGGGCACTCGCCAACGCCGTGCTCGTTGCTTCGCACCGACGACGCGATCCAACTCGAGGCGAAAGCCGCTCCGCCCGGTCACGGGCGGAGCGGGAAATGCGTGTAGGGCTCAGGGCTTATCGACGACGGCGCGCGGCCGCAACCCCGCCGATTGCGAGCAGCGCTGCTGCGCCCGGCGTGGGCACCACGTGCCCGTTGACTTCGTACGAGCAGATGATGCTGGAGTTGGTCGTGGGCGGCACGCCGTTGCTGTCGAACTTCGCGCCCGCGTGCGTGGCGAGGCCGGTCGGCGTCAAGGCGGGGCTGGACGCCTTCCAGTCCACGCGGTCGCCCGTATCGGTGCCGCTCGCGACGATCCAGTACGTCGTGCCCGCGGCCAGGTCGAACGATGCCGCGGGGGTAAAGGTGTAACTGTCGACGCCGCTCGCTGCGAACGTGGGGTTGGTGAACCCGAGGAGGTTCGCG
>JAUIFD010000034.1 GCA_030429485.1 Phycisphaerae bacterium
CTACGTGGCGACCAACTCCAACACCCGGCTGCCGCTGTTCTACCGCGTGTCCGCGGTGTGGGGCGGGCACGAGGGATCGATCCTGCTGTGGGCGCTGGTGCTGGCCGGCTGGAGCGTCGCGGTGACGTTCTTCTCGCGCAGCCTGCCGGAGGTCTTCCGGTCGCGTGCCGCTGCAGCGGGCGACTTGGGCGTGCTCTCCGCCTGCACCGGCGTGGCGGGCTTCTTCGTACCCTTCTTGGTGGTCTTCTTCGCCATTGGTGCGTCCTTGCGTTGGGGCGAGTGTAGAGCGTGGGGCTCAGGGGGTGGTGATCGCGCGGTCGAGTCGCCCGCCCGCTTCGGCGAGGCAGGCTTCGGCGCCAGCGCGATCGAGATCGCGACGGTGCATGACGACAGCCGTCTTCACACTCCCGCCAGCCTGATCGAGCACGGCGAACGCGGACGTGCGCTCAAGCCCGGTGAGTGTCGAGACGATGCGGGCGGCACGGTCGCGGAGTTTGGCGTTGGTCGCGCGGAGGTCGACCATGAGATTCTCGTACACGCGCCCCTCGCGGATCATGATCGCGGTCGAGATCGTGTTGAGCGCGAGTTTGGTCGCGGTGCCGGCCTTCATGCGCGTGGAGCCGGTGATGACCTCTGGGCCGGTCTCGATCACGATCATGTGATCGCACGCAGCCGGTGTTTCGACGGGCGAGCAGGTCAGGAAACCGGTGACCGCCTCGGGGCAGAGTTCTTTGGTGATCGCGAGTGAGCCGCGGACGTAGGGGGTTGTCCCGCCGGCGGCGATGGCGAGGACGGTGTCGCGGGGTGTGAGCGCCAGACCGGTGAGGTCCGGGCGCGCGCCCTCCGGGTCGTCCTCGCGCGATTCGCTTGAGGTGCGGAGGGCTGCATCGCCCCCGGCGATGATGCCGACGACGCGTCCGCGATCGACCTGGAAGGTCGGCGGCGCTTCCGACGCGTCGAGCACGCCCAGTCGGCCGGAGGTGCCCGCGCCGATGTAGATCAGCCGACCGCCCGCGACGAACCCGGGCTCGGCCGCGGCGATGAATGCTTCGAGCGAGGGCCGTGCGCGCGCCATGGCGTCGGGGATCGTCTCGTCCTCGGCCTGAATCATCGCGATGATCTCGGCGACGCTCGCCTGGTGCAGCGTTGTCGTGCGCGGGTTGCGCTGCTCGGTGCGCACGTGCGCACGATCGGGGATGTGCGAGGGATCGCTCACGGCACGGGGCTCACGGATGGTGCGTTGGTGGCGGTGGATTCGGGCGGCGGGCTCGCGCCGAGCTGGCAGACTGCGAACGCGGCGAGGGAGCCGAGGGTCAGACGCCACGGAAAGGCCAGCACCTGCTTGAGCTCGCCGGTGGCATCGTCCTCGCGCTCCCAGAACTGCAGCGCGAAGACGACGAGCGCCCCCACCACCATCGCGCCGATCGCGCTCGCGCCCGAGCCGCGGCGTGTGAAGATGACCGACGCGAAGACAGCGAGGAGCCCGGCGTAGGCGAAGGTCATGACGCCGAGCGCGAAGTTGATGAGCGACTCGCCCGAGCCGCGGTGCCACCCGATGCACACGCAGGCGAACGCGGCGAGCGCCACGCCCCACGCGACGACCGCGACGCGCCCGGCGGCGAGGTAGTGCCGATCGGATCGCCCGGGCGCGAGCGGTCGGTAGAGGTCGGAGATGGTCGCGGCGCTCATCGCGTTGAGCGCGGAGTTGACGCTCGACAGCCCCGCGGCGAAGAGCCCGGCCATCATCAACCCTCGCATACCGGTGGGAAGTTCGGTGAGGATGTAGTGCAGAAAGACCGTGCGTGTCGCGTCGGGCGGCGGGGGTGATTCGATCGCGAGGGCGTCGCCTCGCTGATAGAGCGCGAAGAGCAGGAGCCCGATCGTCATGAAGAGCGCGACGACGGGCAGGTTGATGACCAGCGCGCTCACGATCGACCACGACGCCTTTGCGGCGGATTTGCAGGTGAGCATGCGCTGCGTGAGGTCCTGGTCCACGCCGTAGCTCGCGACGCCGAGGAGGGTGAAGGCGATGATGGCGGTCCAGAGGGTGTAGGTAGCGTCGGGTGAGGTGGAGAGCGAGACGATGGTGAGCTTGCTGCCGTCGTCGAGGCGTGCGGCGCCGAGCACGTCGAACAGCTCGCCCCCGCCGGCCGTGACGCGCGAGTAGAGCAGCAGCGCCGCGACCGACGCGGCGCCGATCATGACGACCGCCTGCACGACATCGGTCCAGACGACCGCGCCGATGCCGCCGGCGAGCGTGTAGACGATGCCAACGAACGCCATCGCGACGATGGCGATCGCGACGTGGTGGGCGAGATCATCACCAAAGACGATCATCGCGGCGGGGATGGCGGCGATGTAGACGCGCGCGCCGCTCGCCATGACGCGCCCGCAGAGGAACGCGACGGAGGCGGCGCGCTGGGCGGGCGTGCCGTAGCGTCGCCCGATCATCTCGTAGATGGAGGTCACGCCCGCGCGGTAGAACGCGGGGACGAACCAGATCGCCAGGATCGCGGCGGCGAGCAGCATGCCGAGGTTGGAGGAGAGGTAGGTGAGGTTGCCCCCGTACGCCAGGGCCGGAGCGCCGACGAAGGTCGCGGCGGAGGTGCCGGTGGCGAGCACGGAGACGGCGGCGACCCACATCGGGACGCTCCGCCCGGCGAGGAAGTAGTCGTCGGCGCCCCGCTGGCGGCGGGAAAAGACCCACCCCGTCACGCCCAGCACGAGGGCGTAGGCGACGAGCACGCCCCAGTCCCAAAGCCCGAATCCGGCGCCCTCCGACGCAATCGTGACCACGCGGCGAGGGTACCGGGTACGCTCTTGCCATGAACGCCAAGCTCGCATTCGTTGCCGCCCTCGCCATGGCGCAGTTCACTGGGCTCGGACTGGCCCAGTCCGGCGCCGAGCCGGCGCGACAAACGGCGTCGGAGAAGACCTTCCGCGTGCTGATCTTCTCGAAGACCGCCGGCTTTCGGCACGGCTCGATCCCCTCGGGCATCGAGTGCCTCAAGTCGCTCGGCGAGGACAACGGGTACAAGGCCGACGCGACCGAGGACTCCGGAGTCTTCACCGATGAGGGACTCGACCCCTACCGCGTGGTGATCTTCCTCAACACCACAGGCGACGTGCTCGACGACGATCAGCAGGCCGCGTTCGAGCGGTACATCCAGCGCGGGCGCGGGTATGTGGGGATCCACGCGGCGGCGGACACCGAGTACGACTGGCCTTGGTATGGCGAGCTTGTCGGGGCTTACTTCAAGAGCCACCCCCGCGTGCAGGAGGCCGAGATCGACGTGATCGATCGCGAGCACCCGGCGACCCACCACCTCGCCTCGAAATGGACGCGCACGGACGAGTGGTATGACTACCACGCGGCGCCCAAGCCCGGTGTGCGGCGTCTCATGATGCTCGATCAGTCGAGCTACGAGGGCGGCAAGATGGAGGGCGATCATCCGATCGCGTGGTGCCACGAGTTTGATGGCGGGCGCGCGATCTACACCGGCGGCGGGCACACCAACGAGGCGTTCTCCGAGCCTGGCTTCAAGAAGCACCTCGCGGGTTGCATCGCGTGGGCGGCGGGCGAGGCCGACTAACGCTATTCGGGCCAGGGCATTGCTTCGCCGGTCTCGAGCAGCGTCTTGAGACGTGAGATTGACTTCGCCCATCCCACGCTGGTGATCATGGCGGCTGTCTGCGGCGCACCCCGACAGTCATGCTCAACGCGAACCAGCACCACCGGGCCGGCCTGCTGGATTTCGATGCGCACGGGCGTCGGCGGCTCCTCGAATCCGAAGCCGACGAACTGGAACGTGTGGATCAGCCCTTGGCCGGGTTGCACCTCCACCACCTCGCCGCGGTAGACCGTGCGCTCCGGCGTGCCCCAGACCACGGGCGCTCCCGGCGCATCGCCAAACGCAAGACAGGGTGAGGAATGCCAGGCGGCGTATCGCTCGGCCTGCGTGAAACTCGCCCAGACCTCGGCGTAGGGCGCTTCGATGTAGGCGACCGATCCCAGTGCGCCGTCGAGCATGGTGAGTTCCCTTCCCAGGGACGTGCTTGTGCAGCCGCCTTGCATCGTCTGTAGCGAAAGAAGCAAAGCCGGAAGGACGACCGCGCCTCGCCTCATCGGATGAGCGTATCGGGTTTCAGCGTACGCTCATACGCCATGCGCGATGAGATTCACACGCAAGTGCGCCCGCTCACACCGCTCGACGCGGAGGCCTACTTCGCGATGCGCCGCGAGATGCTCCTTGATTCGCCCTGGGCGTTCGGCTCTTCGCCCGAGGACGATCGTGCCCAGTCGCCCGCGGATGTGGTCGAAGTGCTGCGCGGTCCCGAGCATGCCATCGTGGGCGGCTTCACGGGCGACGCCCTCGTCGCGTCCGCCGGGGTCTACCGCGAGCGGAAGCTCAAAGCACGCCACCTCGCGACGATCTGGGGCGTCTACACCCGACCGAACGCACGAGGACAGGGCCTTGGCGAGCGCGTCGTACGCGGCGCGATCGACATCGCTCGCTCATGGGCGGGTGTCCGAGCCGTGCAACTCTCCGTCTCGGAGCGGGGCGGCGCGGCCCGGCGGCTCTATGAACGCCTCGGCTTCGTGGCGTGGGGATTGGAGCCTGGATGCACCTGCGTGGACGGCGCGTACATCGGAGAGGTGCATATGCAGTTGCGAGTCTCTGAGTAGCAGTTCGTGAGGCGGCGGGTGCCAGCGGAGGGCCGCGCCTGGGGTAGACTCCGGCATGGACGAGTCGCTCTCGGCAGATGACGTTCGTCGCGTCGCGAAGCTCGCGCGGCTGCGCCTCGACGCGGCGCAGATCGACCGGTACCGAGCGCAGCTGGCGGCCGTGCTCGGGCATATGGATCATCTCCGCGAACTCGACCTGGAGGGTGTTGAGCCGCTGACGCATGTTGGCGAGGTCACCAACCGCCTCCGCGACGATGAGCCCGGACCGACGCTCAACCCTGAGACGATCGCAAGTCTCGCGCCGGAGTCAGCCGGTGGGTACGTCGTGGTGCCGAAGGTGCTCGGCGACGGAGGCGGAGCGTGAGAGGGCTGCTCGCACGCATCCCGGTGATCGGTCGGCTGTTCCGCCCTCCGGGCCCCGTGAGCCTCGTCATGCTCGTGGTGGAGAAGCCCGCTCCGAGCGACGCGGAGCTGTTCGCCGCGATCAAGCGCGCGCTCCCGCTGGAGAACCCGGAGGTGCAGCGGCTCCCGAACTCGCCCGGCGGGCCGAATGCTGCCTTTATGGTGGTGTGCGCCGGCGGGGCTCTGGGGATCATCTGTGCTCACGATCGGTACGCCGACGCGGTGCCCCCCGTGGGGCCGATCGGCGAAGCGTTCGCAGAGCATCAGGCGTGGATCTCGGTGGATGTCGTGCGCGACTTTGGGGACGCGATGTCGGCGGTCGGCCAGATCGCGGCGGAACTCATGCCCGACGATTGTGTGCTGCTCTATCAGCCCCACCGCCATCGGGCGTCGTTCCCCACGCCGGTGATGCTCGAAGCGCTGCGCCAGGGGGCGTGGGAATCGCAGTTTGACAAGACGGGCAAGACCGCGGGCATGCTCGCCACCCGCCCGGCCGACGATGCGGAACTCGCGGCGGCGACCGCCGAGGCCATGGCGCGTTTCCCGGAGTTTGTGCGCGCGTTCGAGCAGCGTGACGGATGGGGGCATGCGGTCAAGACGCCCTTCACAGAACGCGACGAGGTCGAGCACATGTGGGTGATCGTCACATCGATCACGGAAACGCACGTGGCGGGCACGTTGGAATCTGAGCCCCAGTTGATTCACGGCGTGCGTCACGGTGACGAGGTGACGGTGGCGATCGACGATATCGAGGACTGGCTCTTCATGCGGGGCGAGGAGATGGTCGGCGGGTTCTCGATGGCCGTGTTGCTGAGGCAGGAGGATGCGTGAGCGATCCTCGCCCGGAACGGGAGGCCAAACGCGCGCCCGGAGCCCCACCGTCGCTTGGCGTGTGGGTGTGCGTGCACCTCGTGGGCTTGCCGCTTATGTGGGTCGGCGTGGTGGCGTTTGCTTTGATCGTCGACAACGGAGAAGACGCCCTTGACTTGCGTAGGTTTCTCTTGCCCATGATCGTCACGACCGCGACGGCATTCTGGTGGGGCGTCCATCGGATCGTGGCGCGATGGGGCGAAGGGATCACAACCAAACTCAAGGCGCTGTTCGCGGGGTATCTTGCGTGGTCTGTTGGCCTTCCGTTCTTTGCTGCGTCCAACCTGATCGGGTTCGGTCTTGATGGCGTTCCGCTGACGTGGGAGCGTTTGGGTGATCTGCTGGGGGAGCAAGGTATGGGACCGATCGCCAGATTCGGGGTCACCCTTGCGCTCGCCAACGGTGTCGTCGCGTTGTGGCTCGCCACCATGGTGGAAGTGTGGCGCGGAGGTCGGCTCGCGACCAGACGCGATGACGAGGTGATGGACCGTGCTTGAAACACGCAGCGACTCCGCCGAACGCGCCACGATCAACGCCTTGCACACGATTCAAGGGCGCGACGGCGAGATCAACGCCTTCCTCCAGGTCTTCGAGGATCGCGCGATGGAGCAGGCCCGCGCCATCGATGCGCAAGCGGAAGCGGGCGAAGTGACCAGCCCCGTCGCGGGCATGCCCATCGCCATCAAGGACAACATCTGCCTCGACTACGGCAGGACCACCTGCGCGAGCCGCATGCTCGAGCACTACGAGAGCCCCTTCACCGCGACGGCGGCCCAGCGCCTCATCGACGCGGGCGCCGTGATCGTCGGCAAGACCAACCTCGACGAGTTCGCCATGGGCTCGTCGGGCGAGCACTCGGCCTTCGGCCCGACGCGCAACCCACGCGATCTCACGCGCGTGCCGGGCGGCTCGTCCTCCGGTAGCGCGGCGGCGGTCGCGGCGGGCATGGTGCCCGCCGCTCTCGGCTCCGACACCGGCGGGAGCATCCGCCAACCCGCGGGGTTCTGCGGCGTGGTCGGGTTCAAGCCCACCTACGGGCGTGTGTCGCGATCCGGGCTCGTCGCCTTCGCGTCGAGTCTCGATCAGATCGGCGTGCTCGCGGATTCCGTCGAGCATGCGGCGCAGGTCGGGGCTGTGATCTGCGGGTACGACCCGGCGGACGCAACGAGTTCGGACGCGCCGGTCGGGTGGGAGGCGCAGCTCGGCGAGCCGTCAAGGGCGCTCTCGGGCGCCGCGTCCTGGCGCGTCGCGATCCCGCGCGAGGCGAGGTCGGAGGCGAACGACCCCGCGGTGACCGAAGCCCTGGAGCGGGCTGAGCGGACGCTCCGGGCGCACGGCGCGACGATCGTCGATGTCGAACTCCCCCACTCGTCGCACGCGATCGCGGCGTACTACATCGTCTCCTCCGCGGAGGCGTCGTCGAACCTCGCCCGCTTCGACGGCGTGCGCTACGGGCGACGCGCGTCGCTCGAAACGAGCGAGACGCTCCTCGATCTTTACGAGCGATCGCGTGCGGAGGGCCTCGGGCCCGAGGTGCAGCGGCGCATCATGCTCGGCACGCACGTCCTGTCGTCGGGGTACTACGACGCGTACTACGCGACCGCTCTGAAGGCAAGACGCGTGATCAAGGGCGACTACGACCGCGTCTTCGACGCTGCGGCGGCCGCGTGCGACGCGATCCTGATGCCCTCGAGCCCCACGCCCGCGTTCCGGCTCGGTGAGATGGTGTCCGATCCCATGACGATGTACCTCCAGGACATCTACACCGTGAGTGTGAACCTCGCCGGCCTTCCCGCGATCACGATCCGCGGCGGGCTCGGTGGCCCGTCGGACGCCCTTCCGATCGGTCTCCAGCTCATCGGACGCCCCTTCGATGAAGGGCGACTGCTCGGCATGGCGAGCGGGCTGGAATGCGGCCTGGAGCAGTCTGCGAGCTAAATCTCCGTCGATTCGCGGGCGCGGTGGTTCGGCGGCGTGTGGGGTGGAACAATGCCCACGAACCGAGCAGACCGGGAGAGGTGTCGTGGTGAAGATCCTGTCGATCGTGTGGGCGTCGATCGCGCTCGCGTTGTGTCCCGTCATGGCGTCCGGTCAGGATGCTGGCGAAGCGCCGGCCCCCGCCGGCAGCGCCGACGACCAGGGCGCTGCGGCGCAGACCGAGGCGTCTGAGGGCGCTTCGGAGATCGCCGACCGCGCTGCGGAACAGCCCTCAGCCGTCCCGATCGCTGAGTTGCAACTCCGGGTTGGTCCGCTCCGCAAAGCGCAGCTTGAGGAAGAGGTCGAGCGATGGCTCGGGCTTCTGCAAGCGCGGTCGGTTGAGCTCGCTGAGAAGGAGATCGCGGCGCGCGGCGCCGAGGGCGATGCGAAGGAGGCCCTGCTCGCCGAGGCGGCCGAGGTCCGTGATCGGCGCACGGCGCTCGTCGATCGTGTCCGCGTGGTGATCGACGAACTCGAGCGCAAGGGTGGCGACGTCGAGGAATATCGCCGGTACACCGAGCTCCAGTCGGGGCTTACCGTGGACACCTCCGACTGGCAGGCCACCCTGCTCACCGTGCTGAACTGGGTGCAATCGCCGGAGGGCGGGATCCGTGTCGGGCTCCGCATCCTGGCGTTCCTGGCGGTCATGTTGGTGACGTGGATCGTCGCGGGCATCCTCGCGAAGATCACGCGTGCGGCGCTGAGCCGGATGAAGAAGTCGTCGCAGCTGCTCCGCGACTTCCTCGCGAATCTCGTGCACAAGGTCACGATGATCATCGGGGCGATCATCGCGGTGTCGGTGCTCGGCGTGAACATCACGCCGCTGATGGCGGCTGTCGGCGGTGCGGTGATCGTCGTAGGCTTGGCGCTGCAAGGCACGCTCTCGAACTTCGCGAGCGGGATCATGATCCTGCTGTTCCGCCCGTTCGACGTCGGCAGCGCGGTGGAAGCCGGCGGCGTGACCGGCAAGGTCGAGTCGCTCTCGCTCTTCTCGACGACCATGCTCACCTTCGACAACCAGGTGAAGATCGTGCCCAACTCCGCGATCTGGGGCGGCACGATCACGAACATCACCGGGCGGAGCACGCGCCGCGTTGATATGACCTTCGGCATTGGGTACGGCGACGACATGGCCAAGGCCGAGCGCATCCTCGAAGAGGTGGTGAAGGCGCACCCGAAGGTGCTTGCCGAACCCCCGGTGACGATCAAGGTGTCGGAACTCGGCGACTCGTCGGTAAACTTCATCGTCCGTCCCTGGTCGAAGACCGAGGACTACTGGGACGTCTATTGGGACCTCACACGCCAGGTCAAGGAGCGATTCGACGCCGAGGGTGTATCGATCCCCTTCCCGCAGCGTGACGTGCACGTGTACACCAACGGCGCCGTGGAGGTTAAGCCGGAGCAGGAGGCCTGGCGGCAAACCACGGCGGTCGCCGACGCGCCGCCGAGCGACGACTAGAGCCGCTCGCGGACTCGTGCGTCGAGATCGCTGACCCATCGTCGCGCGGTCGCGGCATCGAACGCGCTGGGGATCTCGACGCGTGCGCTACCCAACGCCTCGAGCAGGGCGCGGACGGTCTCGCTCGGGGGCTTGGCGCCGCCCGACCAGTGGTCGTGATCGACCCACGAGAGCGACACACGCACTTCCGCGCCGTCGTCGAGGCGTGCGGCATACGACCAGCCCGACGACGTCTCCGACTCGGTGATGACGACGACCCCGGCCATCAAACGAGTACGCCGAGGGCTCCTCCGGGCGTACGCAGACGGACCATCTCCGCCTGGAGTGACCGGCCCGGACAGGCGGTGGCGACCAGTTCCTGGTGGGTGTACAGCCGCGACGCGTTGACGCTGTACCGCGCCATCTGGTCGTGGATGAGGGCGACAAGCGTCGCGCTCTGGGCGCGGGTGAAGGACTGGTTGTTGTAGTTGCCCAGGCACATGATGCCCAGGTTCTCTTCGTTGTTGTTGCGGACGTGCGCCCCCTGGAGTGAGACGGGGCGCCCCTCCCAGACACGCCCGGCGGGGTCGATCACGTAGTGGTACCCGATATCCGCCCATCCGTTACCCACGTGCGAGCGCCGGATCGCCTCGATGCGCTTCGCTGCCGAGTCGGCGGAGGCGGAGGTGAAGGCGTTCATGCCGTCGTGGTGGACGGTGATGCGCGAGATCCGGTAGTTGGGCTCGGCCCGCGAGGTGATCGGGGAGGCGGTGGTCCACGCGGAACGGGGGTTCACCGTCACGGTCGAGTGGTGCGCGACCTGCGGCGCGGGCTGCGTGGTGGTCCGCCAGTCGTCCACCCAGTCCGGCTTGTGGGAGACCGGGCCTGGGGTGACGGGACGAGACGCGGCTCGGGACGGCGTATTCGAGACCATCCGCGTGCGCGAGATGGAGGACGCCCCGCAGGCACTGAGCAACCCCCCCGCCGCGAGGACGCCTGCCGCCCGAATGACCTCTCGACGATCAATGTTCTGGCTCACTTGGGCCCCATCGGCCTGACGCTTGTTCGGGGTTGAATCGTGGGCAGCCTGTCGGCGCATTCACCCATCGATCGCACCCGGTAGAAGGTCGGGCATGCACAAGCCTATCCGAACCGCACACTGGCGGCTCATCGCCGCCTTCACGCTCGCGGCCCCGGCTGCAGCCCAGGACGACGCGCCGGTGGAAACCACCGAGGAACTGACCCTCGACGACGCCCCCGCATCGTTCTGGCAGGGATGGGACGGCTCGGTCGAGTTCGGCGTGGACGGCTCGTCCGGCAACGATGAGAGCTTCGACCTTCGGGCGGGGCTCCGCCTCGAACGCGACACCGAACGCTACCTGACCAAGTTCAGCGCGACCTACATGCTCGAGACCGACGACGGCGAGGAGAACGAGAACAACCTCACGCTCAAGGCCGGACACGACTGGAAGCTGCCGGACTCAAGGTGGCGGATCTTCACGCGCGGGCTCTACGAGTACGACGAGTTCGAGGATTGGGACTCCCGCGTACGCCTCGGCGGCGGCCTGGGTTACGACCTGATCGACACCGAGCGCACGCGGTTTACCCCGCGCGTTGGCCTCTTCGTCCACCGCGAGTTTGGGGGCGAGGACGACGACTGGACACCCGAACTCAACCTCGGCTTCGACTTCGAGCACGAGCTCTCCGAAACCGCGGACATCTACTGGACGTTCGACTACTACCCCGCGCTCGACGACTTCGCCGACTACTGGATCGAGACCGAAGCCGGGATCAAGGTCGCAATCTCAGAGGATCACGGGCTCTACCTGCGGGCCGGCATCGAGGACGAGTACGACTCTCGCCCGGGGTCGGGCAAGAAGCGCAACGACCTCGACTACTTCCTGGTGCTCGGCTACGAGTTCTGAGGGAGTTCGCTACCGCTTGGGTGTCGCGAAATGCACCTCGAGGTACCGCGCGACGTAATCCACGATCGACTCGGCGTGCGGAATCTCGGGGTTGGAGGTCGGGCCCATGGGCTCGAAGCGCATGCCCTTGAAGCGGGTGACCGCTTCCTCGACGCCGAGCCCGTGCTGCATGGCGAGCGAGAATGCGCGGCAGAACGCCTGGCAGAATCCCGAGATCGCGGACCCTTCCTTGGAGACCTTCAGGAAGATCTCGCCGGGCCGACCGTCGGGATAGAGCCCGATCGTGAGGTACCCCTCGTGGCGGTCGACGGTGAACTTGTGCGTCACGGAATCGCGGGTCGGGGGCAGGGCCCGGCGGGCAGCGATCATCGGCGGTTCCTCGTCACGAGGGCGTTCGGAACGGTGGGAGCGGTCTTCGGACACGCCGGACAATAACCCACCCCACGCCTATCGGACGGAACTGGCGTTGGGCTACAACGCCGGGTTGTCCCGGGGGGTCGGGCGGTCGATACTTGAGACAGATGGCGTCCGCCTCGCCAAACGCGAACACCGGCTCACGCCCGGCCGCTTTGCCGACCGCACTGGTCTCCCTTGCAGTGGGGATTGTGCTGGCGTCGGTCAACGGCGCCGCGTGGGGTGCGACCGCGCGGGCGTCGATCGTGCAACGCGAGGTGTCGGCCGCCGTGCTCCGCGTGCTGCGCGGCGAAGCGACCGAAACCGAGCACCGCGATGTGCAGCCCGAGGCGCGTCTCGCGCCCCCGGGGGCGCCGCGCTGGACGGGTCGCGCCTGGTCGCCCGAGCCGCCGCGCGTCGGGCTCATTGACCTCCCTCCGCCCTCACGCCGCTGACGACGCACGCATCCGCGCCGAACGCGCGGCCCCATCGCATCGCCAGTGGCCCCTTGGGCCCGCACCGAAACACAACCCAGGCGCGCTCGGCGCGCACGCGAGAACCACCATGGCTTCCCAGGGCATTCCGGTCATTGGACCGGTCTTGAACAAGATCATCGGCACGCGCAACGAGCGCTTTGTTAAGCGGTACACCCAGCGCGTGGACGCCATCAACGCGCTCGAGCCGCAGATGCGGCAGCTCACTGACGCTGACCTCCGCGCCAAGCTCACCGAGTTTCGTGACCGGTGGGACAGGGACCACGACCAGGAGGGCATGATCGTCGACGTCTTCGCCGTCGCCCGCGAGGCGATGGACCGTGCCGTCGGCATCCGCAAGGTCTTCAACCCCGACGCCGGGTTTGATCCCAACCGCCTCTCCGGGCGAGCGCGAGAGCTCTACGACCAGACCAAGAGCGAGATGGACGCGCTCCCTGTCATCCTCCCGCGCACGATCCTCCCCAAGCCCGGCGAGCCCGCCCCCGAGGGTGTGCCCGACGAGGGCGACCGCTTCCTCGGCAACCATGAGCCGATCCCCGGGTGGCAGCAGATCGACATTCCCAACGAGGTCTACGAGGCGGTCCGCGAGCTCTACCCCGAGAGCCGCCCCCCCTTCCGCGCGCGCCCCTTCGATGTGCAGCTCATCGGCGGCATGGTGCTCGCCCAGGGCAAGATCGCCGAAATGAAGACGGGTGAGGGCAAGACCATCGTCGCCCCCCTCGCGACCTACCTCGCGTGCGTCGAGCGCCAGCAGGTCCACGTCGTCACGGTCAACGACTACCTCGTCCAGCGCGACCGCGACTGGACCTTCCCGTTCTTCCGAGCCCTCGGGCTCCGCGTCGGCGCGATCCACCCCATCCACATGCAGCCCGAAGAGATGAAGCGCTGGATGTACCGGTGCGAGGTCGTCTACGGCACGACCGCCGAGTTCGGCTTCGACTACCTCCGCGACAACATGAAGCCCCGCGCCGAGATGCAGGTGCAGCGCAAGCGCCAGTTCGCCATCGTCGACGAGGTCGACTCCGTCCTCATCGACGAGGCCCGCACGCCGCTCATCATCTCCGGCCAGGCCCACGAGGATCAGCCCCGGTATGAGCTCGCCGACAAGCTCGCCCGGCACCTCGTCGAGAAGCAGAAGCCGTGGACCGACAAGGACGAGGAGGTCACGCGCTGCAAGGAGACGATCAAGGGGCTCGAGGGTGACATCCGCCAGGCGCGCGACAAGGGCGCGATCCCTGATATCCAGCGCAAGCTCGAAGCGGCGAAGAAGGAACTCCCCGAACTCGAGCGTGAACGCGACCAGCACACCCAGTACTTCGAGGTCGAGCGCGACCGCAAGCAGGCCCACCTCACCCACGACGGCATCGCCGAGGCGCAGCGTGTGGCGGGGATCGGGTCGTTCTACGTCGACCAGAACATGGACGTGCCGCACCTGCTCGAGCAGTCGCTCCGCGCGCACGTGATCTACGAGCTCGACCGCGATTACGTCGTCATGGAGGTGCCCGATCGCATGACCGGGCGCGCCGACCCGAGCGTCGTGATCGTTGACGTCAACACGGGGCGTCCGATGGTCGGCCGCCAGTGGTCCGACGGGCTGCATCAGGCGGTTGAGATCAAGGAGCGCGTCCCCGTCAAGCCCGAGACCCAGACCGTGGCCGCGGTGACGATCCAGAACTTCTTCAAGATGTACAAGCGCCTCGCGGGCATGACCGGCACCGCGGACACCGAGGCCCAGGAGTTCCACGACATCTACAAGCTCGACGTGGTCTCGATCCCCACCAACAAGCCCATCGCACGCGACGACCATACCGACATGGTCTTCCTCCGCGGCAAGGACAAGTGGGACCGCATCGTCGACGAGATCAAGTCGTTCCACGACGTGGGACGCCCCATCCTCGTCGGCACGACGAGCGTCGCGACGAGCGAGATGCTCAGCCAGATGCTCGCCCGCAAGCACCAGATCAAGCACGAGGTGCTCAACGCCAAGCAGCACGAGCGCGAGGCGGGCATGATCCAGTCCGCGGGCCAGCTCGGGGCGGTCATGATCGCGACCAACATGGCCGGCCGCGGCACGGACATCGTGCTCCGCCCCATCTCGCGCGAGACGCTGCTCGACCACTGGCTGCGCCGCGGGCTCTGCTCACGCACGCTCACGACCGACGCGAACGAGGAGGAACTGCGCGAGAACGTCTACCGCAAGGTCGCGCCCGCCGAACTCGGCATGAAGAAGCGCGAGGCCGAGGAGATGGACCTCGCGGAGCTTGAGCTCCTCCTCCTCCGCCACTGGGCGGAGCGGGACACATGGGTTGACGCCAAGAAGATCCAGGCGATGGACGCCGATGCGTTGCGCCAGGAGCTCGACAAGTACGGACGGTGCCTGTTGCACCGCATCCGGTGGTTCGAGTCGATCGAGGAGATGGGCGGGCTCCACGTCATTGGCACCGAGCGACACGAGAGCCGGCGCATTGACAACCAGCTGCGCGGACGCTCCGGCCGCCAGGGCGACCAGGGATCGAGCCGCTTCTACGTCGCGCTCGACGACGACCTCATGAAGATGTTCGCCGGCGAGACGACCATGAAAGTGCTCGCCCGCATGGGCATGAAGGAGGGCGACGCGATCGAGAGCCAGATGCTCTCCAAGCGCATCGAGGGCGCTCAGCGGAAGGTCGAGGAGCGCAACTTCCAGATGCGCAAGAACATCCTCGAATACGACGAGGTCATGGAGCATCAGCGCCAGCGCTTCTACGGCCTGCGCCAGCGCGTCATCGAAGGGCTCGACGTCAAGGGCCTGATCTTCGAGTTCATTGACGAAGCCGTCGCCGACGCGTGCGACGAGTACCTCGATCCCGACTTCCCCGCGACGTGCGCCGCCGAGTACGCCAAAGAGAAGCTCGACTGCTCGATCATGCCCGACCGTCTCCGCGGCAAGGAACGCGACGAGATGGAAGACGTCATCCGCCGCCTCGCGAAGGAAGACGCCCACGCCATGATCGGCGTCACCATCGGTGAGTACATCCCGATGGAGGGTTCGGAGGTCGCGGTCGATTTCGACTCCGCCGGGCTCGTGAACTGGGCCAAGAGCCGATTCGGCGTCGAGCTCGACGCGGGCGAGATCCGAGAGGGTGGGGCGAAGGAACGCCGCCACGTCACCGATCTGCTCGCCAACGCTGCCGAGCGCAAGATCGACGAGACCGATCTTTCGGGGCTCGAGGAGTACCTCGAGAAGGACTACGGCATCAAGCGCCTCTGCGCGTGGGCCAAGACGAAGTTCGGGCTCGACGTCGAGCCGAGCGCGATCCGCGAGGCGATCGAGGACGACGAGCGCCACCCGTCCGACGTCATCGAAGGCGAGGCCCGCGAGCTCTACCGGCAGCGGGAGGTCACGTTCCCCGTCGAGTTCGCGATGCAGCGCACTATGCAGTCGGCTCGCCAAGCCGGGCCCGACAAGGCGATCGAGGCGCTGGTCGAGTGGGCGAACCGCCGGTTCCAGGGCGACCTTTCTCCGGACGAGCTCAAGCGCACCCCGCCACAGCGTGTGCAGGAGCGGCTCATGGAGCTGTCGACGAGGTTCGTCGCAGAGGGCTCGCTCGACAAGGCGATCGCTGAGGCTCAGGCGTGCGAGACCGACGAGGCGCTCGACGCTTGGCTCACGGATCGCTTCGGGTTTGGCTTGCCCGATGAGATGCGGTTCCTCGACGCCGACGAGCGCCCCGACGCGGTGCGGGCGCGCGTCGAGAACCTCATGCGCACCGAGATGCTCGGGCTTGAGCGCATGATCCTGCTCGAGGTGCTCGACCAATCGTGGAAGGACCACCTCTACGAGATGGACCAGCTGCGCGACTCGATCAACTTCCGCGCGTTCTCGCAGCAGGACCCGCGGATCGAGTACAAGCGCGAGGGATCGCGGCTCTTCGCCCAGATGAACCAGGGCATCCGAGACAAGGTCACCGATTACATCTTCAAGGCCCGCCTGGCGGCGCCGCCCCCACCCCCGCAGCGCCGGGCGCCGGGCGGGGATGGCGGAGGTCTGTACACCCCGCCAAGCGGGGCCGGAGGGACGATCGGCGGGATCGCTGGCCCGGGCATCGCGGCTCCCGCAGCCGCCGCGAGCGCCTCGGGGGGACAGGCCCCGCCGACCGACGCGCCCGAGGACGAACCGGACGGAGCGGATTCGGAGAACCAGGCCGCCCGCGAAGCCGCGGCACGCGATCGGCGCAAGCCCAGGAAGCGATAAGCATGCACCCGCCCCTTCGTTCGGGGCGTATAGGGGTGGGTCCGGGACCGCCGGCGGTCGCGTTCGTATGCTGGCGGGTGTCTGAATCTCAGCGGGAGTACACCATGCCCACCACCGGTGCCCCATCGCGACGCCCACGTGCGCGCGCCTTCACGCTCATCGAGTTGCTCATCGTGATCGGTGTGCTCGTGATTCTCATCGCGCTGACGATCACCATCGGCACCAAGATCACGGCCTCGGGGCGTGCGCGCGCCGCGGCCGACACGATCCGGGTCCTCGATGGCTCGGTGTCGGAATGGTCGGCGCAGACCGGCGACCCCGCCCCGAGCAAGGTGCTCGCGCCCGAGGCGGGCGGCGGCGATCCCATCGAGCAGCCGATCATCGACGGCCGACCCGAGGGCGCAGACCCGGACGAGCCGGCGTTGCCATCGGTCGAGATGTACACGGCGGCGATCCTGCAAGAGGGCGGGCTTGAGAGCGTGTTCTCCGGCGTGACTTCGTCGTGGATCGCTGCGGCAACCGTGCCCACCGACGCCAGCAACGGCGCACTCCCCGCGTACCGCCTCGTCGACCCGTGGGGCAACCCGCTGCGATACGTGCATCCGGTCTACGACGCGGGTTGGGGCCCTTACTGGGATGGCAACTCACTCACGAGCCGACCGACGCTGAGCCCGTTGGATGCAACGGAGGACGCATACCAGCGGAGTTGGCGTCCGTTCGACCCCAACGACACCCAGCGCACGAGCGCGTGGGTGGGCGACGCCGACGAAGGTGTGTGCGTCGGCAACTCACCCTACTTCTACTCCGCGGGCCCGGACGGCGATCCGGGCACGATCGAGGACAACGTGTACTCAAGCGTGCCCGACTTCCCTGTTGATACCGCTCGCGTGCGCTAGATCGTCGTTGCCTCGCAGATCGGCGTCGTCGGCCCACAACCGCTCCTCTGTGCATGCGCCATCGCATCCGTTAGAGTGCGTGCGTTGTGTTCGTGGTTGACAACGTCCACAAGTCGTTCGGGCGGCACGTCGCGCTCGCTGGTGTGCACCTCGACACACGCGTCGGGCGCACGACCGCCCTGATCGGCCCGAGCGGGTGCGGCAAGTCGACGCTCATCCGAGTGCTCGCGACGCTGCTCAGCCCCGACCGTGGCGAAGTCACGTTTCACGGCGAGCGTTATGCAGCCGCGGACCTGCTGGCCGTCCGGCGGCGGATCGGGTACGCGATCCAGTCGGGCGGGCTCTTCCCGCATCTCACGGCGTGGGCCAACGTCGAACTCCCCGCGCGTCGCGCCGGGTGGAAGCGTGACCGCTCGCGCGCGCGCATCGAACAGCTCGCTGAGATGGTGCATCTCACTCCCGACACGCTCCGGCGATTCCCCGGCGAGCTCTCGGGTGGGCAGCGTCAGCGCGTGGCGCTGATGCGTGCACTCGTGCTTGATCCCGAAGCGCTGCTGCTGGATGAGCCGCTCGGCGCGCTCGATCCCCTGATCCGCGCCGACCTGCAACGCGAGCTACGCGAGCTCTTCGACGAACTCGGCAAGACGGTGGTGCTGGTGACGCACGACCTCGCCGAGGCGGCGTACCTGGCGCCCGACGACATCGTGGTGCTGCGCGAAGGGCGGATCGAGCAGCGGGGGACGTTCGCGGAGCTCCGCCACTCGCCGGCGGACGAGTTTGTGGAGCGGTTCGTGGAGGCGCAGACGGCGCGCGTGCGCGTGCTGGTGGAGGGCGGGTCGTGATCGCGCGCCTGGTGGTCTCGGTGCTGATGCTCGCCGCGTGCGTCGCGCGCGCACAGGACGGGACCATCGTCGTCGGTTCCAAGAAGTTCACCGAGTCGGTCATCCTGGGCGAGATGGTCACCCAGCTCCTGCGCGACGCGGGGTACGACGCCGATCATCGGCGCGACATGGGCGGCTCGCGCGTGCTCTTCGAGGGGCTCATCCGCGGCGATCTCGACGCCTACCCGGATTACACCGGCACGATCCGGCACGAACTCCTGAGCGGGCTCGACCTCCCGCCCGACGCCGACCTCGCCGAAGTGCTCGCGCGCGAGCACGGGCTCGCGATGACCAAGCCGCTCGGGTTCAACAACACCTACGCGGTCGGCGTGACGCGCGCCACGGCCGAGCGGTACGGGCTGCGCACGATCTCCGACCTGCGCGCGCACGCCGGCCTCGTGCTCGGATTCTCGAACGAGTTCATGGATCGGGAGGATGGTTGGCCCGGGCTGCGCACGGCGTACGGCCTGACAAATCCCGCGCGCGGCATGGACCACGACCTCGCGTACCGCGGGCTTGAGTCGGGCGATATCCAGGCGATGGACCTCTACGCGACGGACGCGGAAATCGCGTACTACGACCTCGTGGTGCTGGAGGACGACCGGGCGTACTTCCCGCGGTACGACGCCGTGATCCTGTACCGGATGGACCTGGCGGCGCGAGCGCCGGCGGCGGCGGAGGCGATCGAGAGGCTCGCGGGCTCGATCGATGCGCACACGATGTCGGCGATGAACCGTCGGGCGAAGATCGGCGACCCCGCGCCCGGCGGACCCGACGCGGCCCCGGTGCGCATCGCCGAGGCGATTGTCGCGCAGGACTTCCTTGCGGAGCGGTTCGGGATCACGAGCGACGCTCGCGTGGAGACCCGGCGGGACATCCTCTGGCGCACAACGCGCGAGCACGTCACGCTCGTCGCGTGGTCGATGGCGGCGGCGCTGCTCGTCGCGATCCCGCTCGGCGTGATCGCGGCGAAGGTGCGCGGCGCGGGGGCGCCGATCCTCTGGGCGGTGGGCATTCTTCAGACGATGCCGGCGCTGGCGCTCCTGGTGCTCTTGATCCCGCTGTTCGGGCTCGATGCGAAGACCGCGATCGTGGCGTTGTTTCTGTATTCACTGCTTCCCATTGTGCGCAACACGTACGCGGGTCTGACGGGCATCCCGGGCGATGTCGCCGAGTCGGCGGTCGCGATCGGGCTGACCGCTCGCCAGCGTCTGCTCGATGTCGAGCTCCCGCTCGCGCTCCCGACGATCCTCGCCGGCGTGAAAACGGCTGCGGTGATCAACGTGGGCACTGCGACGCTCGCGGCGCTCATCGGCGTGGGTGGGTATGGGCAGCCGATCCTCACCGGCATCCGACTCGACGACTTCGGACTGATCTTGCTTGGGGCAGGCCCTGCTGCGCTGATGGCGATCGGCGTGCAGTTGCTGTTCGACCTTGCGGAGCGGCTCGTGGTCTCGCGCGGGCTTCGCCTTTGAACCTCGGACGAAACCGATGGCTCTCCCGGGGTGGCGAATCCTTAGCGCACGCGACCGGAACCCCGCGACGGGCAAGGCGTAGCAACGCATGCTGCGGGAATGCGGCTGGGAGATCAAACATGCGCGCAAATCGGCTGACGTCTCGGGTAGGGGCAATCGCGGGGCTCGTGCTGGCGGCTGGGCTCTGCCCGGCGCAGTGGGTCGCCTACAACCTCCGCCCCGCGGGCTCGAGCACGTCGCAGGTCTACTGCGTGCTCGATGGCGTGCAGTCGGGCGTCGCGTTCTACAGCGGGCGTTCGCACGCGGGGTACTGGTCGGGCACGGCGGGATCCTGGGTCGATCTCGATGATCCCGCGTTCGTCTACGGCTCCTACGGCGAGGCGAACGAGGGCACGACCGTGGTCGGCGCGACCTTCGACGAGAACGACGACGGCGAGGACTACTCGCGCGCCGCGATGTGGACCGGGTCCGCCGCCTCGTTTGTCGACTTACATCCCGAGGGGATCGGGGCGGAGTCGTCGCGGGCGTACGCGATCAGCGGCGGCTTGCAGGGCGGGATCGTCCGCCTCGACGACGCGAACCGCGCGACGCTCTGGATGGGCACGCCCGACAGCCGAATCGACCTGCACCCGGACGTCGCGGGCAACTCGTACGTGCGTGGCATGACCGGCGACCTCGCATCGGGCGAGCAAATCGGGTACGCGACCGTGCCGCTCTCGCACGCGTGCATCTGGCGGGGCTCGGCAACGAGCTGGACGGACCTGCACCCGGACGGATGGTTCGCCTCGCAGGGGTGGGAGACCGACGGCGCCCAGCAGGTTGGGTGGGTGATCAACGACGCGATCGTGGATCACCCGGCGTTGTGGAGCGGGAGCGCCGCGTCGTTTGTTGACCTGCTTCCGACGGGGTGGCGCGACGGCAAGGCCCAGGGCGTCTTCAACGGGAAGCAGATCGGATACGCGAGGCCGGCGATCGGGATTGAGTATCACGCGCTGGTGTGGAACGGCTCGCGCGACGACTACGACGACCTGCACGCTGTGCTCCCGGATGGTGCGTACATCCGCTCGACCGGGTTTGACATCTGGTCGGATGGGCGCAACTGGTATGCGGTGGGTCAGGCGGTGACGGCGTCGTTCGTGTCGGACCCGATGCTGTGGATCATGGCGGTGGACGGCGCGTGTGCACCGGACTTGACCGGCGAGGGCGATGTGAACACCAACGATTTCTTCCAGTTTCTCACGTACTACCAGAATCAGGACCCGCGGGCCGACTTCGATCGCGATGGCCTGATCAACACCAATGACTTCTTCGCGTTCCTCGCGGCGTATCAGGTTGGGTGCTGATCGCCTCCGAAGTGACGGCCCGCAGTTCAGAACACCCGCATCCGTCGCATCCCGCTCGTCGGACACCTATCGGACAAGATCGACGCTGGTGCGACTTGGTGCAACGACCGAGATGCCGGGCAATACGCCTGTGCGCGTCGCGTTGACCGTGGTAGGCTGACCGGGTCGACAGCGGAGCAGATCATGGCAGAGCACAGAAGTGGGCGGTTGCGCCCGTTTGCGGCAGCGGCCCCTTTGGGGGCGATTGGGGTCGTTCTCGGCGTCGGCTACCTGAGCTATGCGGACCTTCCGTCGGTCCCGGTGCCATCGGAGAATCCGATCACCGAACCCAAGCGCGTGTTGGGCAAGATCCTGTTCTGGGACGAGCAGTTGAGCGCTTCGGGCGTGGTGTCGTGTGGGACGTGCCACCAGGCGCGCACCGGCGGGGCCGATCCGCGCGCACCGGGCGTGCATCCGGGCGTGGACGAGGTGTTCGGCACGCCCGACGATGCGCTTGGATCGCCCGGGGTGATCCGCTCGACGAGCGATGGCGACTATCTGCTCGATCCGCTCTTCGGGACAACTCGTCAGGTCACGAACCGCTCGGCGAACAGCATGATCAACGCGGCCTACGCCTTTGACCTCTTCTGGGACGGGCGGGCGGACACGGTGTTCATCGACCCGCAGACCGGGGAGACGGTGATCTCCGTGCGCGCAGGGCTGGAGAGCCAGGCAGCGATGCCGATCGTGTCGTCGGTCGAGATGGCGCACGACGGGTTCGCGTGGGATGACGTGGTGGCGAAGCTGGCCGACGCGCGCCCGCTGGAGCTGGCGTCGGAGTTGCCGGCGGATGTCGACGCGGCGCTCGCGAGCAACCCGAGCTACGCCGACCTCTTCGCCGCGGCCTTTGGTGATGGAACGATCACGGCGCGGCGGATCGCGTTTGCGATTGCGACGTATGAGCGCACGCTGATCAGCGACCAGACCCCCTACGACGCGTTTCTCGATGGCGATCTGAGCGCGCTGACGCCGGGGCAACAGGCGGGCCTCAACGCCTTCCAGGCGTCAAACTGCATCGCGTGCCACGTGACGGGGGACGACCAGTTCACCGACCATTCGTTCCGCAACATCGGCCTCCGACCGGTGAGTGACGACATCGGGCGCCAGGCGGTGACGGGCAACGCGCGGGACGCCGGTCGCTTCAAGGTGCCCAGTTTGCGCAATGTCGGGCTGAAACGAACGTTCATGCACAACGGGATGTTCGACCGCCTCCCGGATGTCGTCGCGTTCTACGCGCAAGCGCCCGGTGCGCCGCAGCGCTTTCAGGACAACCTCGATCCCGTCTTGGCAACGGTGAACGTGCCGGCCCAGGTCGTGCCCGCGATGGTGGACTTCCTCCAGAACGGGCTAACCGATCCGCGCGTGCGGGACGAGACGTTTCCATTCGACAAACCCACGCTCGTCACACAGCGCCCGGAGGACCGCCCGACGTTCGTCGGCGGCGGCACCGCGGGCACGGGAGGCGTCATTCCCGCCATCGTCGCCGATGCGGCCTCGATGCTCGGCTCGGCGTATCGCACGGGCGTCTCTGGCGCGCTCGCTGGCGCGACAGCACAGCTCTGGACTTCGTTCACGCCGCCCTCGGGGGGCGTGATCGCGCAAGGACGGCTGGCCGGTGAAGCAACGATCGGGAGCGACGGCGTGGCGACCGTGCATTGGGAGCTGGATCCGAGGGTGTTCTCGAACGGTGATCACGTGTTTCTGCAGTGGCGCGTCGCGGACGCCGGAGCTGCGGGTGGTGTCGCGCACTCGCGGGTCGCCCGTGTCCCGATCTTCTGCGGGCGTTCGGGGTGCCCGTGCCCGGCGGACCTGACCGGCGAAGGGGCTCTGAACACGAACGACTTCTTCGCGTTCCTCTCGGCCTACCAGTCCCAGGACGACGCGGCGGACTTCACGGTGGATGGCGCCATCAACACGAACGACTTCTTCGCGTTTCTGGCGGCGTACCAATCCGGGTGCTGAGCGCGAGAGGCGTAGGCTTGCTCGGCCGGGCGGGTAGCTCAGTTGGCCAGAGCATTCGCCTTACACGCGAAGGGTCCGGGGTTCGAGTCCCCGCCCGCCCATTGTGAATGCCCTGGACGTGGTGTATGCGGGCGTCGCGGCGGTGACTGCGCCCTGGTGGCTGCGTCGCACGCGCGGAGGGTGGGCCGAGCGCTTTGTGCGCACGCCGCCCCGCGTCCGGGCGAAGGCTGGCGGCGAACCGCGCGTGATGGTTCATGCCGTGAGCGTGGGCGAGGTGTCGGCGCTTCGCACGCTGGTGCCGATGCTCGCGGAGCGTGGCGCCAAGGTCGTCGTGAGCGCCACGACGGACACGGGGATCAGGCGCGCGCACGAGCTGTATGACACGATCGCGGACGTTGTGCGGTATCCGCTCGACGCCTCACGGGCGGTCGGCAGGTTCCTGGATGCGGTCGAGCCGGACGTGGTCGGCTTGGTTGAGCTTGAGGTGTGGCCAAACTTCGTCAGCGCGTGCCGCCAGCGCGCGATTCCGGTGGGCGTCATCAACGGCCGCCTCTCGGAGCGATCCTGCCGGGGGTACCGCCGTCTCGGGTTTGCGATGCGTGGCACCTTTGCGTCGCTCGACTTCGCCCAGGTGCAGGATGAGACCTACCGCGAGCGCTTCCGCTCTGTTGGCACGGCATCCGAACGGACGCGGGTCACCGGCTCGATGAAGTTCGACGCGGCCGCGTCGCCCCCACCGCCCGCCCGAGTCGAGGCTCTGGCTCGGGAGATGGGGATCGACCCGACCCGACCGCTCATCGTCGGCGCGAGCACCACGGACGGCGAGGAAGCACTGATCCACGACGCGTGGTCGCGGAACCTGCAGAACCAGAACGTGCAGTTGCTGGTCGCGCCGAGGCATCCGGGCCGATTCGAGGAGGCCGCTTCGGCGTTGCCCGGGGCGACCCGGCGCTCAGCGGGGCTCGCGGGTGGAGCGTCGGGCCTGTTCCTCCTCGACACGATCGGTGAACTCGGGGTGGCCTACGCCCTTGCCGACGTGGTGGTCATTGGGCGGTCGTTCGCGCCACGAGGGGGCTCAGACCCCATCGAGCCGGTTGCCAGGGGCGCCGCGGCAGTCGCTGGCCCGGACATGAAGAACTTCGGCGACATCGCCGAGGGATTCGAGCGGGCGGGGGCGATGGAGCGGTGTGAGGGGGGCGACTTGGGGGGCGTGCTCGAACGCCTCATCGCCGAGGACGGGCGAAGAGCGGAGATGGCGGAGCGTGGGCGGGCTTGGATCTCCGAGCAGTCGGGCGCGACCGCGCGGCACGCGGATGCCCTGCTCGACGCGGTGAGGCGGACTTCTGTAGGGTGAGGGGAAACCCCACTTGTCCCCGAGGGCAAATCTCGGGATGATGTTCGGGGACGGTCCGATGCCGGAAGGTGTCGCCGTCGGAGCCTCGCACCGGGCCAGGAGGGCCGGGCGGTGTACCAAGTTCCAAGCCACACAAGCCCGTTGCGGAGGGTGTCATGTCGAGGAAGCAGAGCCAGCGCGTCTCCCGTCGTCACCAGGCGTGCGCGCCCGAAGCGCTCGAACCCCGTGTGTTGCTCAGTGCTGCGGACCTGTTCATGGGGCCACAGCAGCCGCAGGACTCGCTTGTGGCGAAGGTAGCTTGGCGCGGCGCGGTGCTTGATGCCATGCCGAGTTCCTGGATCGTCACGCTCGATGACATGGGAACCGACGACCGGGCCAAGTCACTCGCCAGCGACCTCGCCATTGGTTTGGGGATCGAAGTCGAGGCGATCCGCCCGTTCGCGAGGGGCAGATACGCGGAACTGACCACACCGAGTCCGATCGGCGATCTGTTGGCGTCGCGCGCCACCGAGGCGATTCCCGGCGTCGTCGCGATCGAACCGAACCTGCTGTACACGACAAACCGCATCCCGAACGACCCGCGATTCAGCGAGCAGTGGGTGCACGAGAACTCCGGACAGTTCATCAACGACGTGCCCTGGTTCCTCGGTTCGGGCACGCTGGACGCGGACATTGACTCGACAGACGCGTGGGATGTGACCACGGGCTCGTCGGACGTCATCGTCGCGGTCATCGATACGGGGATCGACCTCGACCATCCGGACCTGGTCGACAACCTGTGGGTGAATCCGGGCGAGATCCCGGGCAACGGGATCGACGATGACTCGAACGGGTTCGTTGATGACGTGCATGGGTACGACTTCGGCGAACTCGATGGCGACCCTGACGACGCGGAGGGGCACGGCACCGGTTGCGCGGGCCTGATCGGGGCGGTGGGCAACAACGGCATCGGGATGACCGGCGTCGCGTGGGACGTCTCGCTGATTGGCATGAAGATCGCGGACCGGTTCGGCCGGCTGAGCTCCAGCGCGATCGTCGCGGCACACGACTACCTGACGATGATGATCGGGCGTGGGCACAACATCGTCGCGAGCAACAACAGCTACGGCGCCTTTGCGCCGACCTTCTATGCGGACCAGGACGACGGGTTCATCGGCGAGCGCGAGGCGATCGAGCG
>JAUIFD010000035.1 GCA_030429485.1 Phycisphaerae bacterium
GGGGGCGCTAGAGGACATCCGCGAACCCCCGACGCGTCTTCATAAACCACGCATACCCGAGCTGCATGATCACCAGCGCGATCACGATCTCGATCGTGAGCATCGTCCAGTCCGGCGTCTGCCCCCAGAGCAGCGTGCGCCGCGCCGTCTCGACGATGCCCGTCATCGGATTGAGATACAGGATCGGGCGGAGCGATTCGGGCACTCTGTCGATGGGGTAGAAGATCGGCGTCATGTACATGAGCACCTGCACCACGACCGCGACCAGGTGCGTCGTGTCGCGCAGGTAGACCCCGAGCGAGGCGAGGAGCCACATCAGCCCAAGCGTCATCGGCAGCAGCGGCACGAGCGCCAGGGGGTACAGCAGTGCGGTCCAATGCCATGTGGGGTCGATCAAGAGCTTGCCCACGATCAGCACGATGAAACTGATGCCCGCGTAGAAGAGCGCGGCCCCCAACGACGCGACCGGCAGGATCTCCAGCGGAAAGACCACCTTCTTCACGTAGTTGCGGTTGTCGAGAATCAGACGCGGCGCCCTGCTCACGCAGTTGCTGAAGATGTGAAACAGCATCAACCCCGTGAAGAGCGTCAGTCCAAACGTCGCGGTCCCCGCGTCGCCGCTCTGTCCCCATCTCGACTGAAAGACAATCGCGAACACAAACGTGTACACGCACAGCATCAGCAGCGGCTGCGCTACCGACCACGCGAGCCCGAGCATCGATCCGCGGTACCGCAGCACGACCTCGCGCCGCGCAAACTGCCAGATCAACTCGCGTTGGGCCCACAGGCCGCGCACGAGCCGCGCCGGATCGAGGTAGACCCCGAGTGGCCGACGCTCACCCGCCTGGACGTGGGTCTCGACCTGGCTGTGCATAGGGACGCCCGCCGCCGGCATGGGGTAGTGTAAGCGGTCGCGAAACCAGAGGGATGACCATGCGCCGCTCCGGGCTCTCGCCCGACATTCAGGACCAACTCGCGTGGGACGCGATCATCTCGTGGCCGCGGCGAACGGACCGTCTGCGCGCGTGGCGACGCCGTGGGCGCATCGAGCGCCACGGCATGGACATGGCGCTCGTGTGCCGGAGCCTGCTCTGGGACAAGGTCGGGCGGGCGGTCCGTGCCGCATCCGACCCGGCGGAGTTTGCCAGTCTCGAGCGGGGGCTGCTGGCGGCCCGGTACGCCGGGCGTGAGACAGAGTGGGCGCGGTTCGAGGCGATGGCGCAGGGGGACGAACCAACGCCACCAGCGGTTGGCGAGTGCGATTCGGTGCGCCGGTCGGGCCGAGCGCTGGTGTACGTCGGTGTGCCCACGCGAGTGGTGCGCCCGTACGCCCGGGCGATGATGGATGACGCTCGCTTCGAGACGCTCACGCCGCCGGTCGACGAGCCGGGATTCGAGGACATCCCCAAGCGAGATTGGCCGGCGCACGTCCCGACGCCGAGCCCCGCGTTCGTGCGAGCGATGATCGACGGCATGGTCGAGGGGCTGCGCTGCTCGGGCGTCGAGTTGCTGCCCGAGGACATACGTGAACTCCGCATGGAAGTTTGGAAGGAAGACCGCCGGGCAGCACGCATCGCGCTCGAGCTCGACGAGACATCTCCCGACGCCCTGCTCCTCCATGCCGACAACCACCCGCCGTACATCCAATACGCGCTCGCCGCCCGTGCGCGCGGGATCCCTTCATTCCTGGTGCAACACGGACTCGATTGCGAGCGGTTCTTCCTCGACGACGCCTTTGCGAGCCACTTGCTCGTCTGGAGCCCGGCGAGGGCCGCCCGATACCGGCAGGACGCAGCTCGCCGTCCCAAGCACATCGAAGTCATCGGGTATCCGGGATCGGAGCCCGCGATCATCGAGCCCTCCGCGCTCGGGCGCGCGAAAGTGGTGTGGGTGACGCGCCCACACGACACGCACAAGTGCCTGCTCGCGTCGCGCAGGCCGGGCGAGGGGCTCGCGATTTTCGATGCGCTCGTGTCGGCGATCGCCGAGCGTGAGGATGCGGAGCTCACGATCAAGCCCCATCCCGCGGATTACGCCTCGCTCTACGCCGCCCGAATCGCAGCCCTCGATGACGATCTCCGCCCGCTCGTGCGCCTCACGTCCGATCCGGTCGATCACGTCCTGAACGATGCGACCGTCGTGGTGTCGGAGGACTCCACCGCCGGGCTCGATGCGTTGCTCGCGGGGCGCAGGGTGGTGCAGGCCCACCTCTGTCCGACACCGCCCGTCGTGCCCTTTGCTCGCGAGGGCGCCGCGCTCCCGGGATTCACCCCGGCACAACTCCGCGCGAGCGTCGTACACCTGCTCGACGGCCGGCGCGGCCCGCGGCACGAAGCGGTCGCGAGCTTCATCCAGCGCTTCGCCGGGAGGACGGACGGGCGTTGCGTGGAACGTGCGGTCGAGGCGATCGCGCGCGAGATCAGCGTGCGACCCACGCACCATCGATCGGCGCGGGCGGTCAGCACGGGAGTGTCCTGATGCGGTATCTGGCGATGAGCATGGGCGACCGGCGAGGCGGGGTGGAATCGTGCCTGATGCACGTCGCCCGAGGCGCGACCGCCCGCGGGTGGGATGTCCATGCCGCGTTTCCGCCGACCGACGCGCTCGCCCCGTTCACCCGTGAGCTCGAGAGCACGGGGATCGCCTGCCACCCCCTCGACATCCGCGAATCCGACGCGCAGCGGCTCTACTGGGACCACGCGGGCCCGACGCTCGAACTGCTCGAGCGCGTGCGCCCGGATCGCGTGCATGTGCACATCAACTGGGCGCTGTTCGCGTTGCCCGTGTTGATGGCCTGCTCGGCGTGGGGGGCGCCGACGCTCGCGACCTATCACCTCGGGCGCGACGACCGCCCGCCCACGCCCGCGAAACGCGACGCCGCCTCGCGTCTCAATCCGCGCGTGGTCACGATCTCCGCGGTCTCTCGGCACCTCGGGTCGCTGCTTGAACGCCTGTTCGGGTACAGCGCCGTCGAGGTCGTCCCCAATGGCGTCGAGCCCATCGCACCGGGCTGGGACACGCTCCAGCGAATGCGCGCCGACGCGCGATTGAGCGTCCGGGAGGAGCTGCAACTCGCCGAGGCCGAGCGAGTGCTCCTCTCGGTCGGACGGCTTGATGATCAGAAGGACCACGCGCGAGTCGTCGAAGCTCTGCCTGCGGTCGTGCGCGCGCACCCTGATGTCAGGTGCGTCTGGCTCGGCGAGGGCGACCTTCGGCCGAACCTCGAATCGCGCCTCAGCGAGCTCGGATTGCGCGAGAGGGTCATCATCCCGGGCTTTCGCGAAGATGTGCGTCGATTTCTCCTCGCTGCCGACGTGTTCGTGCTCCCGTCGAAGTACGAAGGCCTCGCGCTGTCGCTGCTCGAGGCGATGGCGGCGGGCGCGCCCGTCGTGTGTTCCGACGCGAGTTCCAATCCAGAGACCGTCGAGCCCCCCGAACTCGGATTGACTTTCCCGGTAGGGGATGCCGGGGCGCTCGCAGCACGCCTGGTCGAGGCTCTGGATCACCCGGCAATGATGCTCGCTCGCGCGGAGCGCGCGTTCGCGAAGTCGCGCCGGATGTCGCTCCACGCCTGCGTGGAGCGCACGCTCGACCTCATCGAGCGAACTCCATCCGATTGCGCATAAGAAACGCCCGGGCTCACGCACCGGGCGTTCCATGAGGTGAGAGATGAGAGTCGCTTACCGGCGTCGGCGGGCGGCGCCGAGCAGACCGAATCCGATGAGCGCAGCCGAGGCGGGCGCGGGCGTGATCGTGATCCGCCCGAGGTGCGTTTGCTCGCCAAAGGACTGCGTAATCACCGGGCCGGTGGCGGTCGTCATCCCCACGAACGAGTCGAGGTAGCTCTGCCCACCGGGGAGGATGAGCGCGATCACGCCGTTCTCGTCGGTGCCGAGCGTCGCGTCGCTTCCGTCGATGAACGCCACGCCGTCGCTCGGATCGTTGACTTCGGTGCCCGCGTCCCAGACGGTGGACCCGAAGATGTCGATCGTGATCGGGCCGTTGAAGTGCCCCATCGCGTCGAAGAGCTCGACCGACGCGAGCGAGCCGACGAACATGTCGTTCGACGGCACGACCATTGCGGCGTAGTCGAGATACCGGTTGCCCATGGTGTTGATCGACATGGACGCGGCCTCGCCGGGCTCGAACGTCGGGTGCGCGCCGCCCTCGGCGAGGGTCGCCTGCACACCGCCGGGCTGCGCCCCGCCAAAGCGCGCGGAGAGCGCGTCACCGTTGGCAAGTTCAGCGATCTGCTCGATGCCATCAAAGCTGCTCGCCATCGCGCCGCTGTCGAACAGGTTGAACGAGCCATCCGAGAGCCCGAGCCAGAACGGGGAGAACGTGAACCCGCCAGCATCCTGGGTGTTCTCGAACGAGACGTTGATTTGCTGCGCGCTCGCCGAGAGCGCCGTGCCCGCGAGCACCGCATACATCACAGACTGATACCGCATCTTCTGATTCCTCCAAGGGGGTTGGGCCTCTCTCCGCGGGTGAGTCGCACGCCGCGTCGGCCCCCTTGCTAAATCAGACGCCTTCTTCGATCGATTTCGCGATGCGGGCCCGAGCTTCGGGTGAAAGCCCTACCGCAACCCCGGGCTCGCGCTCCAGACCCTGGAGCGTGCTCTGCAAGCGCTCGAGCTGGCGTTTGGCGTTTCGGCACGACTTGCACAGCACGGTGTGGAACGCCGCGCCCCACCGGAGCAAGCGCGGGAAGTCCTCGTCGGGCAACGACCTCAGGCGGTCGGCCTCTTCGCACCGCATCGACAGGGCATGCCACAGGTTGTGCAGTGCCGACTTCACCGGCCCGTTTCCCCTTCCTTGCCGCTGTCGGCAAGGGCCGTGCGGAGCTTGAGCTTGGCCCGATGGACGAGCGTCCAGACATTCGTCGGCGTGAGACCCAAAAGCTCACACACCTGGGCCGTGGAAACCCCGTCGAGTTCCCGCAGACAGAATACCTCCCGCATCGCCTCGGGCAGTTCGCCGATCGCCTTGCTCAGGGCTCGACGGGCCTCCTCGCGGTCCAGCGGGCTTCTTGGCGCGTGCTGCGGCTCCGTCCACCAGCCCTCGTCCGAGAACCGCGGATCGCGCGACTCGGCCGTGGATCGCGCCAGCTCGATCCACCTCGCCTCGCGCGAGCGCGACCGGAGGGCGTCAAGCACCTTGTGCCGGAGGATCCCCGTGAGCCAGGTCCGCTCAGACGATTCCCCTCTGAACCCGCCCTTGGCCTGGAGGGCCGCGAGCAGCGCCTCCTGCACCGCATCCTCAGCCCGCGCGTGGTCGCCCAGGCGAAGCAGGGCGTACCGATACAGCGCGTCGCCGTGCTCGTCGAGCCACTGTGCCGCGCTGTTCGTGGGTTCGTGCGGTGCCATTGGCGGCTGGACGGTATGCAAAAACCCGGCGCATGCCGTGGGGCGACGCGCCGGGTCTCGTGGGGGTCTTCGTTGGCCTCGGGCCAGGCGCCCTCGGCCGGGCACCCGATACGCACGCGCGGCACGCTGGTTCCCACGGGATGGACGATCCAGGGCCGAGAACATCGGCCGGTCGCCTAGCTCGCGGGCCCTTCCGAGCGCTCTCGCGTCGCCAGACGAGTGCGCACGAGCAAGTCATCGAGCGATCGGCGTACGTCGGCGCCGACCGATTCGGGGAGCCCCGACGCCTCACTCGCCTCTCGCAACTCCTCGCGTAGGCGTTCGAACTCGCGCTCGTGAAAGCCCATGTCCCCGCCGTCGAGCGGCGCTTTCTCCGCGCCGCTGACTTTGCGTTCGATGAGTTCGTCGATGTAGCTCAGCCTGAATCGCTCGTTGAGCGTGCGCAGGTTGGATTCCACACAGCGCTCGGTCATCAGGTGGATGCCCGCGAGCAGGGGGCGGTAGGTGTAGAGCAGGCCCTTGACCGTCGCGTGCGAGGGGCCCGCGACCTGATGCCACTGATTGCGCGCGAAGCTGTCGAAGTGGTAGTGGTGGAATCGCGTGAGGCACCGCAACGCAAGGTCCCGGAGTTCATCGAACGCAGCGTCGCCTCGGATGACCAGCGGCGAGCGCACCTGCTCGAGCACGTACCCGTTCTTGTTGAGGAGAAGACGGATGAACTTCGAGAGGTCGTGCGTGACGAGGTCCACCTCGATCGGCGCGTCGCGGTCGAGTAGATCGTGCGTCTCACGCGGCGGGCGAAGTGACACCACGCGCTCAAGGGCGGCGACGTGAGCGCCGCGCAGGTCATAGTCCGAATCGGGCGAGGCGAATCCGTACAGGTGCGCCCCGCTCATCGTGACGAAGAGCAGGCGGTGGGGGTGTTCGCCGAGGAAACGTTGGATGAGGGCATGATCGAGGTCCATGCTGGAGTATCCGCGATCTCAGGGCCGCACGATCGCCATAAGCAGCCGGCGAAGCGAGTACGCCGAGTTCTAGACTCTTCCATGGCGGACACCTTGTCACCGGGGCGGTGCCTTACTGACGCGAGCGTCGTTGCACTGGTGGCGGTGGTGCCCGCGATCGCGTCGTCGTGGTATCAGTTCGCGATGCCTGCTTTCGATGGCAGCTACTCGGTCGGCCTCCCTGACTTTCTGTGGGGCGAGCTCTCGCTAACGGCAGGAGCGGTGGGGTGGATCGCGCTGGCGCTCTACGTGGTGGGACTCGAGAAGGACGGACTGCGCCGCCTGGGGTTTGCGGTGCTCCCGCGATGGGTCGATGGCGGATGGGGCGTGCTGCTCTACGTTGCAACCTTGGCGGCCTGGTGGATCGGCATCCCCATCATGGACTGGATTGACGCGTGGTCAGGCGCGGGAGGGGAATGGGCGGAGAGCGGGGGGAGCTACATCGGCTGGCAGCGTTTGGTGGCGTGGCTCGCGATCATCGGTACGGCCCTGTCCAATGGGACCGGCGAAGAGGCGGTGCGCGTCGTGCTGCTTGATCGTCTCAAGGGGGCGGGCATGCGGACGCCGGGGCAGCAGTTGCTCGCGGTCTTGGTAGTTGCGGCGCTCTTCGCTGTCTACCACACCTACCAGGGCCTTGGCAACGCCTTCGCGGTGTTCCCGTTCGGTGTAATCCTCGGCTTGTTCTATGTCGCTACCGGCCGCTTCTGGCCAATCATGGTTGCCCACATGCTCGCGGATATCGTGCCGTTCATCGGCGAGCTGTAGAGTCCGGCGACTCGCGAGTTACTCCACCGTCACGCTCTTCGCCAGGTTCCGCGGCTTGTCGACGTCATGCCCGCGCAGCACCGCGGCGTGATACGCCATGAGCTGGAGCGGCAACACCGCGAGCATCGGGCTGAGCGGGTCCGGCGTATCGGGGATCCACATCACATCTTCTGCGACGCGCCCGATGTCCTTGTCGCCCTCGGTCGCCACCGCGATCACGTGCCCGCCGCGCGAACGGACCTCCTCGATGTTGTTCATCACCTTGTCGTACTGCGGGCCCTTGTTGGCGATGAAGACCACGGGCATGCCCTCCGCGTGGATGTAGGAGATCTCCTTGAGCTTGAGCGCGCCTTCAAGAGCAGTCGGGAAGTTGTACCCGCGCCCGAGGAAGAGCCAGTTCTCGCGTTCGACGTACTTCTCGGTGAGCGTGCGGATGGCGTCGTCCTGCTCGAGGATGCGCTCCATCTTGTCGGGCGTCTGCTCGAGCTCGCCCATGAGGCGCGCGCACGCATCGGGCGCCATGAAGCGTCGGCGCGCCATGAAGAGCGCGATCATCGTGAGCACCGCCACCTGCCCGGTGAAGGCTTTCGTGGACGCGACGCCGATCTCGGGACCGACGCGCAGGTAGACCCCCGCGTCGGTCTCTCGCGCGATCGTCGACCCGACCGCGTTGATCACGCCCAGGGCGAGCGCCCCACGCTCCTTGGCTTCCATCAGCGCCGCGAGCGTGTCGGCCGTCTCGCCCGACTGCGAGATCGCGATGACGACCGAGCCGTCTTCGATGATCGGGTTGCGATACCGGAACTCCGAGCCGTACTCGACTTCCGCGGGAATCTTCGCGAGGTCCTCGAGCAGGTATTCACCGATCATCGCCGAGTGCAGGGCGGTGCCCTGGGCGGTGAGGATCACGCGCCGGCTCTTGACGAGTTCCTTCGCGTACTGCGCGAGCCCGCCGAGCACCACCTTGCCCTCGCGCGCATCGATGCGTCCGCGGCAGCACAGACGGATCGCGCGCGGCTGCTCGTAGATCTCCTTGAGCATGTAGTGCTGAAACTGCCCCAGGTCGATCTGCTCAAGATCGAGTTCGAGCTGCATGATCTTGGGCGTCACCTCGACGTTGTCGAGATTCGAAGTGCGCAGCCCGTCGCGCGTCAGCTTCACGACGTGGTAGTCGTCCACCGGGAAGGCCTGCGTCGTGTGCGCGATGATCGCGGCGGGGTCGGAGGCGACGACATACTCGCCCGAGCCCACGCCCACCATCAGGGGCGAACCCTTGCGTGCCGCGACGAGCGTGTCGGGCTCCGCAGCACAGATCACCGCGATCGCGTACGCGCCGGTCACTTCGCGCAGCGCGGCACGCACGGCGCTCTCAAGGTCCACCCCGCCTTCGGGGTCGAATAGCTCGCCGATGAGCACCGCGAGGACTTCCGTATCCGTCTCCGACTTGAAGGTGTGCCCCTTCTCTTCGAGATACTGACGGATGACGGTGTAGTTCTCGATGATGCCGTTGTGGACGACCGCGATCCGCCCCGACCCGTCGCGGTGGGGGTGGGCGTTGGCTTCGGTCACCCCGCCGTGGGTCGCCCACCGCGTGTGGGCGAGCCCGACGGTGCCACCAAACCCCCCGAGCTCGCCGAGGCGGTCCTCCAGGTTCTGCACGCGCCCGACCGCTCTGGTGAGCGAGAGCCGCCCGGCATCGACCGTCGCCATACCGGCCGAGTCATACCCGCGGTACTCGAGGCGTTTGAGCCCTTCCAGGAGGAGGGGCTGGGCTACCCGCGTTCCGATGTATCCGACGATCCCGCACATAACGCCGTCTCCTGTCCCACAAGTATCGGCCCGGTGATGCCCGCCCCGATGCCAGATCACGTACCTCGCGTCGCAGACCGCGGTTCGGACGCAAGAGAGGACGAATCGAGCCCGGTAAGGGCCACCTGGCGAGATCACCCCCAAGATTCGTGGCAGGGTTCGGATCGCCGGAATCGCGGTCCGCCGGATCCCAACCGCAAGGGAGCAATTCCCTCGAACGGTGGGCGTTAGGCCCCAAGCCTCGGAGGTGTGCGATGCGCGGGCAAATGGTGATCGCGGTGTCAATGTTGGTGGTCGCGCCGGCCCAGGGGCAGGAGGTGCCGCTTCTCGCCGGGCCAAGAGTCGCCGAATCCGAGAGGCGGACCGGCGTCGGCGAGTCGCGCTACGCCGAGGGCATGACGCTGGACCGCGTGCGCCCCGAAGTCGCTGCATTGGAAGTTCTCGGACTTGATGCGGAGGATCGCGCAGAGGCCGACCGGGTCCTCGCCGCGCGAGCGGCGATTATCGATCGGGTGGTGCTCGCGCGTGTTGCGGAGTTCACCCGCATCGAGGCAGCGGCGGCCAACCGTGATTTCGTCACCCTCTGGTCGATCTACTCCGAGTTCTACGAATCGATGGACCCGCTCTGGGCGCGCGGCCCGCTCGCCGACGAGCTGCGTGCCGCACTCCCCGAGCGCGTGCGACCCGCCTACGACGAGCGTCTCGCGGAGTATGAGCGGGCGCTCGTGGAGCGAGAACGAGCGAAGTCCGAGGCGAAGGGCAAGCAGTTCAGCCCGTTTGCCCTGCGGATCCAACGCCACTTCCAGACGCTGCAGGTCGAGATCGAAGCTTCGACGCAACGAACGCTGGAGTCCGGTGAACGCGAGTTCGAGGCGCTGCTCGCCAACGCGCAGCTCACAAGCGGGGGCGAGGCGGTTGTTCGCGCCGGCGTGCTCGAGCTCATCGAGCGGGTCGGGTTTCAGCCGACCGACACCGAGTTTGCCGTCGCGCTCCAGGGCATCCTCGCCGAACTCGAACCTCCGGACCGGCGCAGCCTCGTCGCCGCGATCCGCACGCAGTACGCTCGTCCCGATTGAAGGAATGACCATGCGCACGATCTACATTGCAATGGCCCTTCTCGCCTCGCCCGTGCTGGCGCAGGACGACCCCGTTCTCTCGGGTCCGAAGGTCGACCGCTCCGAGAAGCGTGTGGGTATCGGTGAGCAGCGCTACGCCGGGCAGATGATGATGCCCGAGGTGCGCCCTGAGATCGCGGCGGTCGACCTTCTGAAACTCGACGAGAGGACACGGCGCGACGTTGATCGTGTGCTCGCGGCGCGCGCGGCGATCGTGGACAAGGCCGTGCTCTCGCAGATCGACAAGCTCGCTTCCCTCCAAGGTGCTGCCGACGAGCCGCAGCAGGCGATGACCGACCGCGAAGGCGCGGCCGGTCTGCGGCAGGAAGCGCGCGAGGTGCTCCGAGGCCTGTACCAGGCGATCGAACCGCTCCGCGAGCGAGGCTCGCTCGCTGAAGAGCTGCGCGAGGTGCTACCCAACGGCCCGCGCACCGAGTTCGACGACCTCCTGCAGCAGCACGCCGCCGACGCGCTCGCCAACGCGAAGCAACGGTCCGAAGCCGCCGGACGAGAGTTCAGCGAAGCGCAGTACCGGCGACAGCAGATTGCAACCGAGCTTCGTCTCGAAGTGCGAGCTTCCCTCGATCGCACCGTGCTCGCGGCCGCGAAGGACTTCGAGGCCTTCCTGACGGCGTCGCAACTCTCCCCCGATGGTGAAGCGGTCGTGCGTCGCGAGATCACCGATCTCGTCGAGAAGACCCGCTTCCGACCCCAGCCCGAGCTGATCGCACCGGCGTTGCGCCGCATCTTCTCGCAACTCGAGCGTGACGACCGCCGACGCCTCATCGAGGCGCTCCAGGTGCGCCGCAACGGGGGAATGTCGCCGACGATGCAAGCCGACGACGGTATGTAGGTCGCTCGGCCATGGCGCGGCGTGGCGCCGATGCCCGCCCCTATCCTCAGGCGTGCCCGCGACACTTGAACCCAAGACGCTCCCCGATGTGCTCGCCGATCAGCCGCGCGAGGCGATCCATCGTTTGGCGGATTGGGCTTCGGACGAGCCGGTGGTGTTTGTGACGGGCGTGCCCCGCTCAGGCACGACGCGTCTCTACGACCTCTTTCTCAACGCGCCGGAGTTCAAACGCACCCGCGGGGCGTACGTCGAGAGCCATCTCGTCGAGGTCATCGACAAACTGCCCGACTACCGGAAGCGCCGTCCGCTCTGGGAGTTTGTGGGTGAGCCGACGGAGGCAGAGGACGCGCTCGATCGCCTGATCGGCGCGAGCACCGTGCTGCCGCCCCATGCGCGTTGGCGGGCGGGCGTGCAGAGCGTGATCTATGCAACGCGCCTCTACGGCGGGATGTCCCGCGTCGTCGAGAAGACCCCCACGCACGCCCAGCACATGGACCTGCTCGCCTACGCACTTCCGTCTGCACGCTTCCTCTTCATCCACCGCCACCCGGTCACCGTGCTTGCGTCGATGCGCAAGCGCCTCGCGAAGGAGCGCGCCAAGGGCAGCCCCGAGCACTCGCTGCGCTGGCTCGACAAGACACCCGCCGAGTTTTGCTGGATCTATCGCGACATCTGCCGCGATGCGCTCCGCTCGAAGCGCGTGCTGGGCGATCGCGTACACGTGCTCTCGTACGAGCGCTTCGTCGCGGAGCCCGAGCGCGAGTCACACGCCGCATTTGACGCGATGGGCGTGCGCTTCGAGCCCGCGTACCTCGCCCCCGCGCACGCGCCGGGCAACGTGATCGACGAGAAGCTCTATCAGCCCATCGCCCCGCCCGAGGACGACTGGCGCGAACGTGTCAGCACCGACGAAGCCCGGGATATCCAAGCTCGTCTCGGTGACCTACTCGACACGCTTGGGCAGGAACGCCTCGCGCCGTAGCAGAGAGTGGCGATGCAAGCGACCTCGGGTCTCTTATTCGCTCACCTCGGTGGCAGGCCCACGCTCTGCGGGGCCATAGTTCAGTCGTCCGATCCGGCTGGTAGCTTCACACGATCCGCAAAGCCTCCCCGATGCCCCGCCCGCTTGCGCAGGCTCGAACCGCACTCCGGGCACGCCTCGGCGATGAGGCCCGCGAGGTCATACCCGCACGCCAGGCATTGGGCCCGCTCGGCACGCTGGCGCTGCTTGCGCATCTCGGCGTATGGCGCACACGATGCAAGCACACCCCAGCCCAGATGCCGAGGCCAAGCATCGCGAGGACAAGAGCCAAGGCTTTCCAAGATGTATGGTGGGCGCGGAGCACGAGATTGCCCACGCTCAAGGTGCCGTCGACTTCGTAATGCCTTGAATCGGGCAATGGATGTTCGATCAGGAGGTTGTCCGATCTCGCGATTGCGTATGCGTCGAGCAGCGGGTTGCGAAGCGCCGGTGCCTGTACGTCGACGCCCTCTGGAAGCTCATCAGCAACGTTGGTCAGCGTCACCGCGATCTCGACGCGTTGGTGGATGGGACCAACAACACCGCCGCATAACCATTCCTTTCCCGTCCAGGTCACGTCAGCGATACGGCGCTCACTGTCCTCGTTTGCCTCGTAACGGCTGAGGAAGTAGTGAGCACCGTCATAAAGCAGGTGTCTCTGCGGGCTCCGCCAAAGCGTGTTGCGGCAGCTCCCCATGGTGAGCATCACGCACCCCATCGCGCATGCGCAGTATGCGATCATGAGCTGTAGGTGCTTCTCCGCACGCATCGGTTTCCGCTTGGGCACCAAGCGCACCAATCACTCCCCCGCGTAGTGCCGCATCCAGTGCGCCACCGTGCGCGCCAGGATGTCGGTTTCGATGTTCACCTCGGCTCCCACCTCGAGGGCGCCGAGCGTCGTCAGTTCGAGGGTCGTCGGAATGAGCGCCACCTCGAACCACCCGCCCTCGCCCGTGCCCGAGCCCGGCTCCACCGCAGCGATCGTCAGCGACACGCCCGCCACCGTCACCGAGCCCTTCGGCACGATGCACGCCATCAGCTCCGCCGGAGGATCAAACCGCACGCGCCACCCGCCGTCGCCCTCACGCAGCACGGCCGACACCCGCGCCACGCCTTCCACATGCCCCTGCACGACGTGCCCGTCGAGCGGCGTATCGGCGCGGGCTGCAGGCTCCAGGTTCACCGAGTCCCCAGCGCGGAGCCGCCCCAGCGTCGTCCTCGCGAGCGTCTCCGGGATCGCGTCAAACGCGAGCACCCCGCCCGCGGGCGCCTCGGCCACCGTCAGGCAGCAGCCGTCGATCGCGATCGACGCCCCACGAGCCGGTGTCTGTTCGAGTCCGCTCGGCTCGATCTCGAAGCGCGTCGCGCCCGAGCCGGGCTCGACCGATCGGACCAGACCCCTTCCATGCACGATGCCAGTGAACATGGCAGATGATTGCCCTCAAACACGTGCGAAGGGGCGGTTCGGGGCTCCGCCGGGCGGCCCGGGCTTGACCCTAGCCCCACGCCTCTCGATACTGCCCTCCCGTCGGACCGGTCCGACGGGGATCGGAGTCCGACTCGCCCCGCCCAGGGGCGCTACCGGCCGCTTGCGCGGCTCGAATCGACGAGAGGCGTTGAACGAATGCTCACCTCCGGCGTGCCTGCGCTCCGTGCCCTGCCCGCCCTCGCGGGGGCGTCGCTCCTCATCCTCACCGGGTGTCAGTCCACCCCGGATCCGGTCGAGCCCGCTGACGATCAACCCGCCCAGGTTGCGCACGTCAGCCTCGACCCGCTGGACCGACTCGGGTCGTTCAATCCAGACCGCGAGGCCTGGGCCCGCGTTGGATACCGCCTCGATTGGCGCGCCGTCCCGCCGCTCGGGCAGGGTGATCGATTCATCGAGCTTGATCTGCTCGGTGACGATGTTGCCGTGCAGAGCAACGACTCGACACTTTCTCTCCTCGATGCCGCGAACGGTTCGGTCCGCAACTCGAACCAACTCGCCGACCACCTCGCGACGCTGACCGGGAACTTCAGGCTCGGGCAGTACGTGGTCTCCTCGACCTCGTACGACGCGTTCTTCGTCGAGCCTGTGACGGGCAACCTCGTCAGCCGGTACCCCTATGGGGCGGTGCTGGGCGCCAAGCCGCTGGTCTTTGAAGGGTTGGTCATCGGCGCGACGACGGAAGGCGTGCTCTTCGCGAAGGCGCCGACGAGCGGCGGATTCACCCTCTGGCGGTTCGGCACGCGCGACCCAATCGACGTCCCGCCGGTGCGCGTGGGCTCGAGCATCGCTGCGGTGACCCGGACCGGCAAGCTCGTCATCGTCGATGGCGCCTCCGGACGCCTCGTCGGCACCAACTCGATGTTCGACGGTTGCGGCACGACGCCGGTCGCCTCCGACGAGACCGTCTTTGTCGGGAGCCTCGATCAGTCCATCTACGCCTTCAGCGCCCTCGATGCACGCATGCTCTGGCGCGTCCGCACCGCGGCGCCCATCCGCCAGCAGCCGACTTACGCCAACGGCGTGCTCTACGTCGGCACCGAGGATCGCGGCATGCTCGCCCTGGATGGCGCTACAGGCGCGGAGCTCTGGGCCGCCCAGGACGTCCGAGGCGAGGTCCTGACCGAACGCAGCGGACGGCTCTTCGTCTGGGACGGGCTCACGGCGACGGTGCTCGATCCTGAGACCGGCGACGTCGTGGACCAGGTCGACCTCCCGGGAGTCCGTGACCTGCAGGGGTCGAGCTACGAGGACGGCGAGCTCTACGCGGTTTCCGATCACGGCGTGGTCGCCAAGTTCGTCCCGTGGCAGTGAGCAACGCCCACTCCGCCCCCGTTCCCATCCGCCGAGCCCTGATCTCCGTCTGGGACAAGACGGGCGTGGTGGAGTTCGCCCGCGCGCTCGCCGAGGGTGGCACGGAGCTGATCTCAACCGGGGGCACCGCTCGCGCGCTCGCCGAGGCGGGGCTCAAGGTGCGGAGCATCGACGAACTCACGGGCTTCCCCGAGATGCTCGACGGACGCGTCAAGACGCTTCACCCAGCAGTGCATGCGGGTCTCCTCGCCCGGATGGGTTTGCCCGAGCACGCCGCGGCGATGCGCGAACAGGGGCTCGAGCCGATCGATCTCGTCTGCATCAATCTCTACCCGTTTGAGCGCACGATGGAGGGCGGTGCGTCGTTTGATGAGGCGATCGAGATGATCGACATCGGCGGGCCGTCGATGGTCCGCTCCGCCGCCAAGAACGCGGAGCGCGTCACCGTCGTCACCGACCCCGCTGACTACGAGCGCGTGCTCGCGGAGGTGCGCGAGCACGGTGGCACGACGCTCACGAAGCGGCGCAAACTGCAAGCCAAGGCCTTCGCGCGCACCGCAGCCTACGACGCCGCGATCGCGACCTGGATCGAAGCTCAGCAGGCGGGCGACGCATCGACGCCGAGTACGTTGCGCGTCATCGGCGTGCGCGTCGGCGAGCTGCGCTACGGCGAGAACCCACACCAACCCGCCGCGGCGTACGTCGATCCGGGGCGTGCGCACGCGGGCGTCCTCGGCGCGGCGCAACTGCACGGCAAGGCGCTGAGTTACAACAACCTGCTGGATGCGGACGCTGCGCTCGGCGCAGTGGCCCTGCTCGCGCGCATCGTCCCCGATGTCGCGGGCGCGGTCGTCATCAAGCACACCAACCCGTGCGGACTCGCGACCGCGCCCACGCTAGCACGCGCGACCGATGCGGCGCTCGCGGGCGATCCGCTCGCTGCCTTCGGCGGGATCGTCGCGGTGAACCGCACGATCGACGACACCACCGCTGCGCGCCTGTGCGAAGACTCGGCATTTCTTGAGGTGCTACTCGCGCCCGGGTACGCCGAGGACGCGCTCAAGCGTCTGCGCGAGCGCTGGAAGAACCTCCGTATTCTCGCGCTCGATGCGCGCGCGGTGGAGGCCGAGGCGTCGAGCACGCTCGACGTGCGCTCGGTCGCGGGCGGCTGGCTCGCCCAGGCGCGCGACACGGAGTGGCCCGCGCCCGACACTTGGAGCCACGCCGCCGGGCCGACTCCGGCGCCCAAGGACCTGCGCGCCGCAGCCGTCCTCGAAGCCGCCACCGCGCGCCTTTCCTCGAATGCCATCGCCATCGGCGGTCCGACGCCGGACGGTGCTGTCGCGCTCTTCGGATCCGGGTGCGGGCAGGTCGATCGCGTGTCCGCGTGTCACCTCGCGGTCCGCAAGGCTGGCGACCGCGCCCGCGGCGCGATCGCTGCCTCCGACGCGTTCTTTCCCTTCCCCGACGGCCCAGAGGCCCTCATTGACGCGGGCGTGCGTCTGATCGTGCACCCCGGGGGTTCACGTCGGGATAACGAGACCTTCGCGCTCTGTGAACAGCGTGGGGTGACCTGCATGACCACCGGACGCCGCCGATTCCGCCACTGAGGCGTGAGAATCGTCGACATCGGGCCCGGGGTGTTGAATCCCTGTGGATCAGGCGTTATGACTGGTAAGCCCCCGGGCTACCCGGAGGCGTCGGAGAGCCCCGGTGTCGGACAAGCGCCCACGTGATCGCACGCATGCTGACGCCCGAGTGGAGGCGGTCGGTGACGGTGCGCCGTTGGTGTTGCATGTGCCGCCGGAGGGGCTCGATTCCAAGGTGCTGGTGCTCAACAAGTTCTACGCGGCGATCCGCGTGATCTCGGCGCGGCGCGCGTTCTCGCTGCTCTTCCGCGATCTCGCGGAGGTCATCCACGTCGACGACGGGGCGTATCTCACGTACGACTTCGAGTCCTGGCGCGATATCGCGGAACTGCAGCGGCAGATGGAGCCCGACCGCCACGACTGGGTGCGCACGGTGCGGTATGAGATCGCGGTGCCCCGCATCATCCGCCTGCTCGGGTACGACCGACTGCCCGCGCAGCACGTGAAGCTCAACCGGCGCAACCTCTTCGCGCGCGACCGCAACCAGTGCCAGTACTGCGGGCGTTTGTTCCCGTCGAGCGAGTTGACGATCGATCACGTGCTACCGCGCGCGCAGGGCGGGGGCGACTCGTGGACGAATCTGGTGTGCGCCTGCGTCGCGTGCAACGCGCGCAAGGGCGGTCGCACGCCGAAGCAGGCGCAGATGGATCTCATCCGCGCGCCGGTGCGTCCGAAGCGCAACCCGCTCATCACCGTGCGGCTCGGATCGGAGAAGTACGCCTCATGGCGCACGTTCCTCGACGAGGCGTACTGGTCGGTCGAACTCAAGTAGCCCTCGGGTGCATCCCCGGGCCTCCGGGGCGGTTGACTCTCTCGGCCGCGCCGTGCGTCTGCGTGCGCGTTCGGTGTGAGAGGTCAGGTCAGGAAGGGCCCGTCGTGGAGACAAGGCATGCGGTTTGATGCGAGATCGGCGCCACTGGCATTGGTCCTTGGGCTGGGGGCCGGCGAAGCGTGGGCCCAGGCTGGCGAGCCACAGACCCCGCACCTGCGATTTGAGCACGGCGTGCGGTCGATCCTCGAAGACGCTCAGGGCAACTTCTGGTTCGGGAGTTGGAATGAGGGCGTGGCGCGCTTTGATGGCGAGTGCCTGACGTACTTCACGGTTGAGGATGGGCTGAGCGACAATCAGGTCAGGTCGATCTACGAGGATGGGCGCGGGACGATCTGGTTTGAGGGGGGCTCAGGCGTGAGCCGGTTCGACGGCGAACGGATCGTGCCCGACATGGACCGCGCGTACGGCGCCGAGGACGCCTGGAGGCTCGAGCCCGGCGATCTCTGGTTCAAGGGTGATGAGGCACACGGGTACAACAACCTCGAGCGGCAGCCCGGGGTGTACCGATACGACGGAGACCGCTTTGCCTACCTGGCATTCCCGCTTCCAGCGCCGCGCGCGAGAGACGAGGCCTACTCCGTCACCGGGTTCTCGAGGGCGGCACGCGGCGCCGTCTGGTTCTCGATGTACGGGGCGGTGATCGGCTACGACGGCGAGACGTTCACGCTCTTCGACAACGACCGGCTCGGGCTGACGGAGGAGACCGGGTTTCTCCACGCGCGGTGCGTTCTTGAGGACACACGCGGACGAGTCTGGATCGGGAACAACGGGATCGGCGTGATCCTCATTGAGGGAGACAACGTCGTGCACTTCACCCAGGCGCAGGGCGTGGGCCGCAGGGATCATCGCGCCGGTGGGGGCAGGGCGCCCCAGCCCGGAGATGCGCCCGACGGCGCACCCTCGCTCCACCGCGTGTTCTCCATCGGGGAAGACCGCCTGGGGCACATCTGGTTCGGGACGATCGAGCAGGGCGCCTGGCGCTTCGACGGCGAAACACTGACGAGATTCGGTGCGGACGATGGGTTGGCAAGCGCCGACATCCTCGGCATCTACCGCGATCGGCGGGGCGACCTGTGGCTGGGCGGCGCCTCGCCCACGGGCGTCTACAAGTTCAACGGCGAGTCGGTCGACCGCGTCCACTGACGCGGGCCAGTGCGCGCCGACGCCGGATCAGAACTTGAACTTCACGCCCACGCCCAAGTTGAGGTGCGGGTCGGCGTCGTCCTTGCCAAGACGTGAGCCCGTTGCATCGAGGATCTCGTAGTTGTTGTGCACCGTCGCGCCAACGGTGCCCGTGAGCTCGATCGTGTGCGTCGGGCGGAAGGTCACGCCTGCATCCAGCACGATGCGGTTATCGCGCAGCACCCCGTCGGGCGCCGAGCCCTCGTCGTCCAGGCGAAACTCGCGGGGCTCCCAGAACCCGCGCGCAAAGAGCGTCCACTGCTGGTGCGGCGTGTACGAGAGCTGCCCGCCCGGGCCGCGAATCGAGAGCAGCCACTGCTCGTTGATGCCCCACTCGAGGATCGGGAAGGGGAAGACCCACGCGTTGTCTTCCAGGCGCGATTGCGCGTTCACGCCCATGCCCAGCGCGAACCGTGGCGAGAAGGCGTACGACGCCGCGACAAACCCGCCACCCGTGAACGCGTCGTCCGTGTCGGCGTCGAACTCGGCCGACCACGTGACGTTGCCGCCCAGCATCAGGCGCCACCGCTCGTCAGCCTGCACCGTGAGGCGCGCCTCGTAGCGCTGGCGGTAGGTGTCCTCGATCGGGTCGGTGACGCCCGCCGCGATCGCGGTCGCGCCCCCGACGTCGTAGAACGAGAACTCCGCGTCGGGCGTGAGCGTCAGCTCCGCCCGCTCGCCGAGGTTGAACGTGAAATCCGCAGCCCCGAACACGCGCCACACCGAGACATCGCCCGGCGTGTCGTCGAAGTCGGCCGAGGAGTGATACCGCGCCCCGCCGCGAAGCTCGAACCGCACGTTGCGAGCTTCCTCTGCGGGCGGTGGCTGATCCTCGGGCAGGTCAAAGCGCGCCTCGCCGCGCTGGGCGAGGGCGGGGAAGGCGAGGGTGAGGACGAGCAGCGGGGCGATTGAGCGAGGCAAGGGGCGTCTCCGAGTCGGGCGAGCGCGCACCGTACCGGGCGGGGCAAGCTGCCGCCACCAGCACGCGCGCGTTGGCCGGGAGTCTCTCCCACCCCTCGTGGCATAGGCGTCTCGCCTGTGTCCTACTTGCCCTCGTCACGGCCTGGACGGTCGGATCAGACCGCGTTCCTCGTCGTAAGCATAAGGCGCGAGGAGCCCGGGGGGCACACAGGCGAGACGCCTATGCCACGAGGGGTGGGAGGGGGTGACTCTCATCGCCACAGCTCGTGCCACCCACACTCGGGGCATGGGCCGAAGGGGTCGTGCGAGAGGTTGTACCCGCAAGCGTTGCAGCACCCGGGCCGCGCGGCGCGCAGCTCGCGCCACATGTGACCGAGAGGCTCGGCGGCAGCGACGACGAGCATGATGAGCACCGCACCCAACGGTGCGAACATCGCACCGACGGCAAACCAGAAGCGAAACACCGGACCCCCCCCTCCCTCGAGGGCCGGTGACATCACTGCCCGATCGACGGTGTTAGACGATCCCCTGCCATTCGGGGATGGTGAGCGTCGGTCGATCGGTGACGCCGACTTCACTCGTCGGGTGTGTCCTGCTCATCCATGAGGGCCGCGAGTCTTGCGCCGAGTAGCGGCTCGGGGATGATCGTCTCCTTGCCGCGAGTCAACCCGATGCGGAGTTGGTAGATATCGGGGTACCCATCTCCAATTTCCCCGAGCGTGCTGAACATATCAAGAAGGCGCGAAGCCGCTGAGGTCGCGGCGTGACTCGCGAGACGCCAAGCGACCTCTCGACCGGCCTCCGTCGACATCAACATGCGGAACGCCTTCCGTTCTTCCTGCCGGGAGAACAGCGCGGCCGCCAGTTCATCGACCTCTTCGTCCAACACGATGTACGTCCCGTCGATTCGACGTACCTCCCGCCTTACGGTCTCAAGCAGTGTCCTTGATGCCGCTTCGACCGCATTCGGATTCTTCGCCGTGTCCACGATCACCGACCTTCCGCACGATGTGCAAGTGTCAAAGGGCGTCCAGCCGTCTCTGTGGCCACAATACGGGCACTGACCGGAAGTGGATCGGTGCGCCCACCAAACCGCAACGCCGCGCCACGCGCCCTCACAGAGCAACCAGCCAGCCGCACCGCACACGATCTGCCACATGACGTGGCCGCCATTTGTCCAGACGACGAGCGCGCATCCCGCAGCACTGAACATCCCCACGGTCTTGCGCGTGTCTCGCACGAACTCACGGCGCGATGTAGGAGATGTAGTCCAACTGCCATACACCGCGAGGATAACGATGCCCACCAGCGCAACAGGAACACCAAGAAGCAAGTAACCCGCCCACACGGCGTTGATGTTCAACACAAAGGCGATGACATGCCCGATCGCCGCAATCGCTCCGAGAATCACCAGAATCGCGAGTCCGCGAGCAACCGGGTGGTCGAACTTGACAGTCACCCTCGTTCGGGTCACTGCCGATCGACCGTGTAGTTCGGCGCTTCCTTTGTGATCCGGATGTCGTGCGGGTGGTTCTCGACCACGGTCGCCGCAGACACGCGGCAGAAGCGGCCGTGCTCGTGCAGGTCGGCGATCGTCGGGCACCCGCAATACCCCATCGACGAGCGCAGCCCGCCCACAAGCTGATACACAAACTCCGCGAGCGGGCCGCGGTACGGCACGAGGCCTTCGACGCCCTCGGGCACAAACTTCAACCCGCGCGGGTCGCGTTCTTCCTTCGGGCTTACGCGGTCGCCCTGGCCATACCGGTCCGCGCTCCCGGCGTTCATCGCGCCCTCCGAGCCCATGCCGCGGTAGCTCTTGTAACGCCTGCCCTGCGAGATCACGAGCTCGCCGGGGGATTCATCGAGCCCCGCGAAGAGCGAGCCCATCATCACGCTCGACGCGCCCGCGACGAGCGCCTTGGCGATGTCGCCCGACTGGCGCACCCCGCCGTCGGCGATCACCGGCACGCTCGGGTCGGTCGCCCGGGCGCCGCGCACGGCTTCCATTACCGCGGTCACCTGCGGCACGCCGACGCCCGTCACCACGCGCGTCGTGCAGATCGAGCCGGGGCCGATGCCCACCTTCACCGCGTCGGCGCCCGCGCGGATGAGGTCGGCAGCCGCCTCGGCGGTCGCGATGTTGCCCGCGATTACCTGGACCTCGTACCGGCGCTTGATCTCCATCACCGTCTCGATCACGCCTTCGGAATGCCCGTGGGCGGTGTCGACCGTGATGACATCCACCTCGGCGTCGATCAGCGCCTGCACACGCTCGTAGTCGCGCACGCCCACCGCAGCTCCGCAGCGGAGGCGCCCGCGCGCGTCGGTGTTCGCTCGCGGGTACTGCCCGGAGCGCTCGATATCACGCATCGTGATGAGCCCCGCGAGGCGACCGTCGCCATCGACGAGCAAGAGCTTCTCGACCTTGTTGCGGTTGAGGATGTCCTCAGCCTGCTTGAGCGTGGTGCCGGGCTGGGCCGTGATGAGGCTGTCGCGCGTCATCACGTCGCGCACGGGTGTGGATTCGTCAACGACGAACTTCAGATCGCGCCGCGTGAGGATGCCGACGAGCTTGCCGCGCCCGCCCTGGCGGATGCTCGCCGAGCCCTCGGCCGTCACGGGGAAGCCCGACACCCGATGCTCGCGCATGAGCTTGATTGCGCGTCCGACAGTGTCGTCGGGCCCGAGGGTGATCGGGTCGGTGATGATGCCGTTCGCGGATCGCTTGACCTTCGCGACCTCGAGGGCCTGGGCGGTGGGGCGGAGGTTTTTGTGGATGATCCCGATGCCGCCCTCGAGCGCGAGCGCGATCGCCAGCGCGGACTCGGTGACCGTGTCCATCGGCGCGGAGACGAGGGGGATGCCGAGTTCGATGCCGCGCGTCAGGCGCGTCGCGGTGTTGGCGTCGGCGGGCAGCACGCCCGAACGCCGCGGGAGCAACAGCACGTCATCGAAGGTGATGCCGTCCATCACGATCTTGTTGTTCGGGGCGGTGGACAATCCGCCGCTCGGCGTGATCGCCGGCGTATGGGCCTCAGCCTGATTGGCGGGGTCGGACGCAACAGCGGGGGTTTTTGCGAGGGTCTCCATGGGACAGTGTCCCAGGGGGGAGCGCCGATGTCAAGGTCTCGTCCGGGTTGGGGGTTAGGCCGGTGGCCGAGATCGGCCAAAGTCGCGCTCAGGCGTGCAGCGCCAGGCGGCACATCGCCTCGACCCCGGTGGTGATCGCGTCGTCGTTGAAGTCGAACGTCGGCTGGTGGAGTTTGGGCGTGGTCTTGGGGTCGTGCCCCACGGGCAGCAGCCCGAGCAGGAAGAAGCACGCTGGCACCTTCCGCCCGTAGTAGCTGAAGTCCTCCCCGCCCATAAACGGCGCGGGTACTTCGAATACGCGCTCGACGCCAAGCCCGTCGCGCGCGACGCTGAAGAACGTCTGGGTCGCGCCCTCATCGTTGTTCGTGGTCGGGTACCCCACGTGCCACTCGATCTCCGCGCGGCAACCAAACGCCGCGGCGGTCGACTCCACGACCTCGTAGAAGCGAGGGCGCGCCCACTCCCTCGTCTCGGCGCGCAGCGTGCGCACGGTGCCGGTCAGGCGAGCGGTCTCGGGGATCACGTTGTTTGGCCCGCCCGCGTGGATCGACCCCACGGTGCAGACGAGCGAATCGGTCGGATCCACATTCCGGCTTGCGAGCGTCTGGAGCGCCTGCACCACCGCGCTCGCGCACACGATCGGATCGCGCGCGTAGTGCGGCGCGGCTGCGTGCCCGCCCACCCCGCGGATCGTCACGTCGAAGTCATCGGTCGATGCAAGCAGTGCGCCGGGCTTGGATCCTACCTTGCCGAGTGGCGCATCGGGCCATCCGTGCAGCCCGAAGATACGCGACACCGGCGCGCCGATCCCGCCGCCCGCCTCGCCATCGAGCGCGCCGTCCTCGCACATCGCGTTGCCGCCCGCGCCGCCCTCTTCCGCGGGCTGAAAGACGAACGTGACCGGGTTTGCACGCTCCATCTGCGCGAGCACGCGTGCTGCGCCGAGCAGGATCGTCGTGTGCCCGTCGTGCCCGCACGCGTGCATCTTGCCCGGCGTCTTGCTCGCGTACGCGACCCCTGTGAGTTCTTCGATCGGCAGCGCATCCATGTCCGCGCGCAGCGCGACCGCCTCTCCCGAGCCCCCGTTTGTCGCGGGCAGATGCGCCACCACGCCCGTCCCGCGCGCGAGCCCGGCCTTGTACGCCACGCCGATTGCATCGAGCTCCCGCTGCACGCGCTCCGAGGTGCGGTGCTCCTCGTAGGCGAGTTCAGGGTGCGTGTGCAACTCGTGGCGCAGCGTGATCAGGTCGGGCAGGATGTCGGCAACGCGGCGGTGCAGATCGGTCGGCATGGGCCATCGTAGCTCTCGGTGGGGCATCGCCTTAGCGCGATCCGAGCGCATCGTGAAGTCTGCGCTCAGCCTGCAAACGCAGGGTGATTCGTGTCGCACCGGCGTGTAGGGTCTACCGGAAGTGAGAGAGGTCCGTCGGGTGTCCGGGAGGATGGGCGCCCGACTCCGAGCCAACTCCGCTGCCCGCGTGCACACACCGCGGGCATGCACCCCGCACGCCGCCCGACCGCCCGGGCGGCGTGTCGCTTTGCTATTGCAGGACGCGCGCGACAACCGTCAGCGCCGCCTCCACCGCGTCCGCGACGTCTTCGGCGGGTGGCGCCCAGGCGTCACCCGGCGGAGGTCCAAACTCGGCGAACTCGCTCGCGAGCGCCGGCAGCACGGGCAGATTGTGCGAGTCACTCTTCGCGATCAGGCGGGCCGCTCGTTCGGAGAGCAGGTAGTCCACCAGCGCGTCCGCTTCCTCGCTGTTCGGGCCGCCACGCACCTTCGCGACGGTGTTCGGGATCACCATCGCGCCCAAGCTCGGAAGGCCCGTCACCTCGGCCCCCGGCGCGTCGGCGCGCTCAAAGGCAAGTTCCACCGCCCAGTCGTTGCGCTGCGCCGAGAACACGTCATCGGTGTCCGTGAGCCCAAGATCGATCTCGCCATCGGCGATCGCGCGCACAACCGCGGAGTTCGAGTTGTACACGCGCACGTCGTTGCGTTTCATTGCAGCGAGCCACGACTCGAACGCTTGCTCGCCAAACGCCGCGACCAGCGCCGCCATGTGCCCGCGTGTGGTGCCAAACTCGGGCCGCGCGATCCCCACGCGCCCCTTCCACTTGGGGTCCGTCAGTTCGCGCAGCGTGCGCGGCGGCTCGCCGTCGATCGCCCCCGGCCGAAACGCGATCACCCGAGCGCGCAACGCGAACCCGTACCAGTCCTCATGCTCGCCACGCAGCCCCGCGGGCCAACCGCCGTCGAAGGCGCCCTCAGCGTCCTGGCTGGTGTAGCCCTCCAGCACACCCTCGCGCGACAGACGCACCGTGGCTGCCGACTCGCTCGACCACCAGACGTCCGCCTTCGGCGACTCGCGCTCCGAAATCAGGCGCTGCATGAGCCCAGTCGTTTTCGTCGCCTCGGTGTCGCCCTGATCGAGCACGTCGATCCCGGTCTGTGCCTCGAAGTCCTCCACGACCTCGCGCAGCAGGTAGTCGTCCGCGGAGGAGTAGAGCACCACCTCGCGCCGGGCCTCCTCGGGTGTCGCTTCGTGGGAGCACCCATGCAACACCAGAGCGGAGAGGCACACGACGACAACTCCACGTGCGCCGCACGCTTGCCAGTTCAACACGAGTTCCCCTTGATCTCAGAGTGCAGCCGAAGCGATCAACCGCCGCTGCTGTCCGACGACTCAGACGACTCGCCACTCTTCGCCGCCTTGACCTTCTCATCGAGGCGCCCGAAGTAGTGCTTGACCGCGTCGTGGTACTCGCGCGGCACGAGGTTCTCGGTGAG
>JAUIFD010000263.1 GCA_030429485.1 Phycisphaerae bacterium
GGATGCTGATCGCGTTCATGGGGGCGATCTACTCGGTGCTCTCGCGCGACATGAGCGTCCATTGCGGGTGCTTCGGGAACTTCGCGTGGCCCTGCGAGAAGGGGGCGCTGGGCCCGTGCAACCTGATCCTCGATGCGGTGCTGCTGAGCGCGGTGCTCATCGTGTGGGTGGTGGGGCCGGGGTACTTCGGACTTGACCGTTGTTTGGCCCGATTCCGCGACCGCGCGTCGAGCACGCCGCCGAGCCCCGAGGCCTAGAGCCGGCCTATCGTCGTTGCCCCCGTCGCTCCGGGGCTTGGGCGGTGTTCGCTCAGCTCTGGGGCCGGTAGCCCACGACGGAGCCCGCGATGAGCAGATTCTCCCGATTCGGTCCCGCCCCGAAGCCCAAGGTCGCCCGCGAGGGTGCTGACGGTCGCATCTGGGTGGACTACAAGGACATCGAGAACCTTCGGCGCATGATGAGCCCGAACGGGAAGATCTACGGGCGCAAGCGCCTCGGTACGTCGGCCCGCGAGCAGAAGCTCGTGGCGCAGGCGATCAAGCGCGCGCGGTTCATGGGCCTCCTGCCCTACACCTCCGCGACGCTCTGAGCGTGCCTCCCCGAGACTATTCGAGCGTGAACCCCCGGTTTGTGGAGGGGGCATCGCCCGCGATGCGCATGTCGGCGACGATCGGTGCGCTGTGGGCGGTGTGCGGAGAGCTCGGGTACTCGTGGGTGGGGTTTTATCTGCCGCAGGGGGACGCGCTCGTGCTCGGCGCGCGCCAGCCCAAGCCGGCGTGCTCGCCGATCGGGCTCAACGGGATGTGCGGGCGGGCGTTCACGGAGACGCGGACCTGCATCGTGCGCGATGTGCGTGCGCTGCCGGGGGATGGGTACATCGCGTGCGACCCGAGGGACCTCTCTGAGATCGTGGTGCCGATGCTTGACGACACCGGTCGGTGCGTGGGCGTGCTCGACGCGGACAGCTTCGATGTGGGTGCGTTCACCGAGGCCGACGCGGTGGGCCTGGTTGGGGTGCTGCGGCGTGCGGGCCTGTATTCGGCTGTGCGCGATCCCGAGCTGCTCTCGCTCTAGCTCCGCTGTGACTGCTGATTTCAGGGAAACCCCTGGGGTAAAGATCGGGGGTTTTGGGGGTTTTGGAGAAGGAACAGCAGCAGGTCATCGCCAGGACGGCGGTGGCGCCAGGACGAGCGGAAGGCCCAGTGACGGGCCGGCGGCCTGCTGGAGGTCTTCCTCGTTGCTGCTGGGGCGTTCCCGATCGGGGACGCACCGGCATCGGTGGTGGCGCGGGCCTGGGAACCCGCGTCGGGAGACAACGGGATGCTCTCGGTGGAACTCAAGCCGTCGGCGTGGACGCCGCGCCTCGCGGGCTCGAAAGAGCCCAATCCGGTCCTCGCGCATGTCCGCGAGGGGCTTCGACTTACGGGCAGTTTCGCGTACCGACGACGCATCGCGCGCCGGGCCGCGACGCTTGCGCGCCATATGAGCGGGTTCGGTTCGTTTGCGAGCACGGCGTCGGTGGTGGCGCTCGCGGTGCTTACGGACTTCGCCGATGAGCGCGGGCTGACCTTGCCCGAGGCGATGGATCTTCTGGCGGACGCGCCCGGTGAATCGCGCGAAGCGGCGAACTGGCTGCTCGCGCAGGCGCCTTCGCTTGCGCTCGGGGAGTGCGCCGCGGGGTAGCCGTCAGACACGTGGTTGGTGCGCTTCGTGCGCGGTTCCTGCGCGTCTGGTGGGCGCTCGGTGCGAGATTGTCATTTGTGACAGTTTGGTATTGCGTCGTCTCTGGGCATGCCGAATACTGCGGCTGACTCGGGGGGCGCGCGGGTGCCGTGCGCAGTAGGTCGCGATCAAAGCGGCGGGATCACATGTCGCGTGGCGGTTCCGAAAGACTGGTCCGAGACTTGTACGAGCGTTACCGCGACGCCGTGTACGCCGATGTGCGCCGGATGACCGACGAGCACACGGCCGAAGACGTGGTGCAAGAGACCTTTGTGCGTCTGGCGAGGTACGGTGAGGGCAAGCTCCGAACCGCGACCGCGCGTTATCTGAAAGTGATCGCCCGCAACGTGCTGCACGACACCTGGCGCGCCTCCGGGCAGGCGGGATCGGCGGGGGGTGCTCGTCCGGAGTTGTTCGCGGCACGTGACGACCATCGGGCGCCGGTTTCGGATATCCGAGCGATGCTCGGCAAGCTGACCGAGCCGCAGCGCGAGGCGCTGATGCTCACAGCGGCGTACGGGCTTACGAGCTCGGAGGCCTCGCGCTCGTTGGACGTCTCGGGGCCGTCGGTCACGCACCGGCGGACCAAGGCCCTGGCGAAGCTCCGCACCCTCATCGAAGAGGAGCGTCGGCGGGAGCGGGCTGAGGCTCGCTCGGCCTAGAGCGCGAGACTCGCGACGGGGAAGTCCGGCGGCACGAGTTGCGGGCGGCCGTTGAGCCAGGCGACGAGCCACTCGAAGGCGTCGACGAGGCGCGGGCCCGGACGGTTGAACATCGCGGCGCCATCGACAATCGCGATGCGACCACTCCGTGCAGCGGGGAGTTCGGCGAACCAAGCGTTGCGCGCGAGTGCGTGGGCGGCGGCGGTGGCGGCGTCGAGGTCGAGTCCACACGGGCAGATGATGAGCGCGTCGGGCCGGCTCTCCACGAGCGTCTGAGGATCAACGGCGAACGAGGCGCCCGCGACACGCTGGGATTGCTGAAGGCCGGTGGCGGCGCCCGCGTCGGGTGCGGCGCGGGTGGGGTTGAGCGGGTGGCGCCCGCCGGCGCGCTCGATGAGCTGCACCGTCCAGTGTCCGGCGACGAAGATCGGGTCGGTCCACTCAAGGAAGGCGACGCTCGCGACATCGGCGTAGGGGTTGACGAACTCCTGTGCGCGCACGAGGCGTGACTTGAGTTCGTTGACGACGTCGCCGGCCGCGTCCTGGAGTCCGATTGCCTCGGCGATTCGGAAGTGGTCGTCGAGCACGTCGTCGAGGGACCGCGGATCGAGCGAGAGCACACGAGGTTGCGGGTTGAGCGAGGCTGCGACGCGCTCGACGGTGCGCCGATCGACGGCGCAGACCGCGCAGAGGTCCTGGGTCAGGATCAGGTCTGGACGGAGTTCGGCGAGGGCTCGCGCATCGAGGGCAAAGAGGGAGCCTCCCGACTTGAGCGCGTCGCGGACCTGGGGGTCGATCCGCTCGGAGTCGGTTCCGGGAGTGAGCGGAGCCGTGACGGCGGGAAGGTCGCGGACTTCGGGCGGGAAGTCGCACGCGTGCGATCTTCCGACCAGCAGAGCCCGGCCGCCGATGCGGCAGAGGATTTCTGTTGCGAAAGGGACGAGAGAGACGACGCGCATGAGCAGCCCCGAGTCGGCGGGGCGGTAGACACCACCCGTGGGCATCCGCAGCCCCGCCATTCGCGGCGGGGGGAGCAAGCCGGGTAAGGTAGGGCTCATCGAAGGAGGCGAGCGTGCGCAAACGCTTTGGGACTTGGACACTCATGCAGGCGGCTGGGGTGTGCGTCGGGCTCGCGATGCCAGTTCTGGGACAGGAGGCCGCGCCGCCAACGGGCGGTGACGACGAGATCGCGATCTCGGCGTTCTCCGAGCCTGTGGAGTTGATCGAGATCGTGCGCTTCGTCGCGGGCGAACTGGGCATCTCGATCCAGACACAGGGGGCGATCGCCGGGCAGGTCGCGTTCAACACGGAGCGGACGATCCACCGGCGTGACTTGCTGCCGCTGTTGGAGCGATTGCTCGACCAGCACAACTACGCGCTGACCTACGACGAGGTCACGGACTTCTACACGATCCGGCCGACGGCGTCGGCGGGCGGCGTGGGTGATGGCGAGTTTTCGACGACGCGGATCATCCCGACACCGAACGTGCGTCCGACGGGGCTGCGCGAGGCTGTGGAGGTG
>JAUIFD010000264.1 GCA_030429485.1 Phycisphaerae bacterium
AGCCCGGCCTGTGTCAGCCGGTCGAGCACGAAGTAGTCGATCTCGTTTCGGCACCACGATTCATCCGGGCCCGGGCCCTCGTCCGTGATGCGTGGCACGATCGGGCGATCCGGCTCGACGAACGACCAGTGGGCCTCGTACTCGGCGCCGCCCTCGATCCAGGCGCGGATGGTCTCCAACTCCTCAGCGGTGAGCGCCGGCTTGGTGCTCTCCGGAGGTGGCATGCGATCTCGGGGGTCGTGGGTCGAGATGCGCGCCCAGAGCTCACTCGCGTCCAGATTGCCCGGCATGATCGCGTGCTTGCCGTCGCCGAGGTCGCGCGTCGCATCGGAGAAGCTGTCGAGGCGGAGATCGGCCATGCGGGCCTCGCGGTCGGGCCCGTGACAGAGGAAGCACCGATCGGAGAGGATCGGGCGCACGTCGCGGTTGTACCGCACGCGCGCATCATCATCCGGCCCGGCGATCGCCGACCCCGCGAGGATCGCGACGGCGAATATCCGTCCAAAATACGAACATTGTCGAGCAGCTCTTTCCCGCGCCATGGGCGCGAGTCTATCGAGCGGCCCGGGCGCGACACAACGCGTCTGGCGGTGAAGCGGGGCACGCACGCCGCCGATAACGCGGTGTGAGGTCACCAATGACCAAACGCGGGATGTTCTCGCCGGAGACGGTCGCGTTACGCCGCTCGCTGGTGATGGTGATGCTCGTGGCGGCCGGGGGGACGCTCGGCTACATCCACACCGAGGGCTGGGGGGTGTGGGACGCGCTTTTCTTCACGCTCGTGACGATCACGACGGTGGGGTACAGCGATCAAGGGCTCTCCGAACGCGGGCAGCAGTTCACGGTCCTCGTGATGCTTGTGGGCATCGGCACGCTGACGTACGCGGCGGGACAGATCATCCACGCGGTGATGAGGGCACAGTACGACCGGAGGCGGCGCATGGAACGCCATCTGAAGCTCGTGAGGGATCACTTCCTCATCTGCGGCCTAGGGCAAATCGGCATGGTCGTGGCGCAGTGCTTGGAAGAACGGGGCATGCCGTTCGTTGTCGTGGATACCGATCCTGCGCACATCGAGAACGCGATGGACCGTGGCTGGCTCGGGGTGAAGGGCTCCGGCACAGACGAGGCGGTGCTTACGCAGGCGGGGCTGTTTCGTGCGCGCGGGATCGTCGTTCTGACCGGCTCCGATACGGAGAACATCGTGGTCGCGCTCACCGCTCGCCAGTTGCGTGATGACGTGGACATCATCGCTCGCGTGGAGCGGAGTGACTCGGTAGCGAAGATGCGCCACGCGGGCGCTTCACGCGTGATCTCGCCCGGGCGCGTGGGCGCTGAGCGGATCGCCGACGCACTGACCCGTCCGACGCTTGTCGCGATGCTCGATCCACCCGGCGAGGAGACCTGCCCGCTTCGGCTCGGAGAGGTTCCGATTGAGCGGGGCTCCGGGCTCGCGGGCGCACAGCTCAAGACATGGGGCATGGCGCACCCGGCGGTCTCGGTCGTGGGCATCCGGACGCCGGAAGGCACGCGTACCCGACCGCGGTCCGACGAGCGTCTTCGGGAAGGCGACGTGCTGCTCGTCGCGGGCACGCGCGCGGACCTCGAAGCGCTCGTGAGCGCGGCGGCCTGACGTCAGCGGCTCACTGGCACCGTCAGAAGGGGTGCGGCCTCGCCCTGATCGGCCGACGCGATCTGCGCCGACCACACGAGCGCGAGGACACGGAAGTAGAGCTTGGAGTCGAGGTCGTCGTCGGCGATGTAGTACCAGAATCCCTGCGCTTGTGTGGCGACGGCTGCACGCGTCGGCCTGGTCGCGGCGCGCCGGATGCGGATGAGCGAATCGGGTCGTGCGGGACGCGCGACACCCTCGCGGTCAGCACCGGCCAAGTGCTCGTCGGGGACCTCGACGCCGGATGAGGCCATGCGCACCATGTCGAACACCGATCGCGTGGTCAGTGCGAGCGACTCGGTGTCCGCCACGGCGGAAAAACGGATGGGGATCACCAGCACCTCGCGCCGCGAGCCAGCGACCGCTTGATCATCGACGCCGGCAAGACGCGCCTCGCCCTCACCGGTGTCCTCTGGCGTCGCGTCCGGGGCGGGGGCGGCTGCGGGGTCTGCGGCCGGTTCGTGCCCGAGCAGGCGATCGAGCTTGGACCGGAGCATGAGGCCCTCGAGATCGAGCAACTCGAGCAGCCGGCTGAGTTCGGCGTCCTTCGCGTGGTCCCGGATCTCCTCGACCTGCACGAGAAGCCCGAACTCGCGCTCGCCGAGCGTGACCACTTCAACGAAATCGCCCGAGAACATCTCGGCGAGTATGCGCACGGCTTCGACGAACTTGTCGTCGTCCGGGATATCACGGGTCGCCGGGTTCTTCAGGTTGTTCAATCGCTCAATCAGCATGAGTGCGAGGAGCTCACGATCTCCCGGCGCGCGCAGGAGAAGCAACGCCTGGTCCAGCGGGATCGGCGAGAAGAGCTGACGTATGTAGGACGGCGTGTCGACGGGCACGTACGAGATCGTGGGGTTTTCCTCGTACGCGACGCCGACGCTGAGCGGCACGAGGTTCCCGTCGTAGTTGCTCGAAGGCCCGAACCCGGCGTTGATCCCGCCGGAGGATGACAAGCGGAAGTTGGCGGTCACGCTCGCGACCGAGAGCGGCATGAGTCGGCGTTCGTACCGGTCGCTGACGATGGCGCTGAGGAGCTGCTCGTCGGCTGTGGCGGTGATCGCCTCGGAGTACGCGCGTCGTCCGGCGGTGATCGAGGTGGGCCCAACGACGGAGCACGCGACCAAGGAACACCCCGACAAGACGGCCGCGAAGCGCGTCGCGAGCCGGGAGATACCGAGTTGCTGACGTGCTTCGGTGGCCGGCATCTTCGTTGGCTCCCGCGTGGCGATGGAGCAGAGCGTACCCGCGCCTGGCTCGGGCAGCTTCGCCCGTCAGGCGCTTTCGCGCTCGATGAGCGTGGGCTGGAGCGTGACGCGGCGCGGCGCCAACTGCGGATTGTCGATTCGCTCAAGGACCATGCGCACCGCGGCTGCCCCCATCTCGCCCAGGGGGACACGGACCGCGGTGAGGGTCGGGCGCACGATCGAGCAAAGGCGGGTGTCGTCGAAGCCGACGAGCAGGTAGTCGTTGGGCGGCACAAGCCCGGCGTCACGCGCGGCGGTCATGATGCCGAGTGCGATCTCGTCGTTTGCCGCAAGCACGCCCGCGCCGCGGAGCGCACCGCGGCTCATTGCGCTCTGCGCCCACGACGAGCCCCAGGCGCTTGTGTACTCGCCGAAGGCCAACTGATCGTCGCGCGCACGAGAGCCGGTCGCATCGATGCAGGACTTGAACGCGGCGGCGCGCCGGCTTGTATCGAAGTTCTGTTCGTGCCCGCCGACGAAGTGGCATCGCTCCGGAGGCACCCGACGAAGCAGGTGATCGAGCGCGGCGGCGACGCCCGCTGCGTTGTCGATGACGACGTTGTCCGCGCGGATGCCCTCGTCCTCGGCGTCGAGGATGCACAGGGGAAGGGCGGTGCGCGTTGCTTCCTCGAGCAGGGCCTGGTTGGGTTCGGTGATCATCGCGACGAGCCCGTCCATGAGCGACCATGGGAGCACCGCAAACTCGTCAGCACTCGCGCTGCTGTGCGTCTCCGATGTGATGAGCAGACGGTGATGGCGGAGTCGAGCCTCGTCGTCGGCGCCGCGGAGGATCTCGGAGTAGAACTCGCCGTGGAGGTCGGGCAGGCACAGGCCGAGCACACCGCTCCGCTGCGTGCTGAGCGCGCGGGCGAAGGGGTTGGGGCGGTATCCACACTCCTGGGCGGCCTGACGGACGA
>JAUIFD010000036.1 GCA_030429485.1 Phycisphaerae bacterium
GAGCAGGATCACCAACCCGGACGGGTCGGTGGTGTTCGAGATGTCGGACGCGGAAGTGCCGAAGGCGTGGAGTCAGCTCGCCACGGACATCATGGTGAGCAAGTACTTCCGCAAGGCGGGGGTGCCGCAGGAAGCGGAAGCGACGGGGACGGGGGGCTCTGCTACCGATCCTCGTGGCACAGGCGTCTCGCCTGTGTCCTCTGCGGCTCCTTCGTCGGGAGATTCCCGGATCGCGGGTAGCGAGCGATCTGCTTTGCACGGGGGCACCTCGGAGAACACAGGCGAGACGCCTGTGCCACGAGGGGGAGTAGGAGACGGAGAGGCGAAGCCCGCCACCGGCCCCGAGCGTTCGGCTCGGCAGGTGATTCATCGTCTTGCGGGGTGCTGGCGGTATTGGGGTGAGGCGCACGGGTATTTCGAGTCGTCAGCCGACGCGCAGGCGTTTGAGGACGAGCTGAAGTACATGATGGTGCACCAGATCGCGGCGCCCAACTCGCCGCAGTGGTTCAACACGGGGCTCAACTGGGCGTACGGGATCAACGGGCCCGCGCAGGGGCACTGGGTGGCGGACCACACGACGGGCGTGACCAAGCCCGCGCCGGATGCGTATTCGCACCCCCAGCCGCACGCGTGCTTCATCCAGAGCGTGGACGACGACCTGGTGAACCCCGGCGGGATCATGGACCTGTGGACGCGCGAGGCGCGCCTGTTCAAGTATGGCTCGGGGACGGGCACGAACTTCTCGCACCTGCGCGGGGAGAACGAGCCGCTGAGCGGTGGTGGCAAGAGCTCCGGATTGATGTCGTGGCTCAAGATCGGCGACCGGGCGGCCGCGGCGATCAAGAGCGGCGGCACGACGCGGCGCGCTGCGAAGATGGTCTGCCTGGACATGGACCATCCGGACATCCGCAACTTCATCAACTGGAAGGTGCGCGAGGAGATCAAGGTCGCGGCGATGGTGGAGGGGCTTCGCGCGGTCGCGGGGACGAAGGCGAGCCGGCACGATTCGATGACGATCGGGGAGGCCGCGTCGCGCCTGGGGCTCAAGCTCGATTACGACTTCAACGGCGAGGCGTATCAGACGGTCTCGGGTCAGAACTCGAACAACTCGGTGCGCATCCCGGATTCGTTCTTCGACGCTGTGGATTCGGACAGCCCGTGGCGCACGAGTTGGCGCACGAGCGAGGGCGTGGCCAGCGAGTACAACGCCCGCGAGCTGTGGGACGAGGTCGGGTACGCCGCGTGGCGTTGCGCCGACCCGGGCGTGCAGTTTGATTCGACGATCAACGCGTGGCACACGTGCCCGAGCGGCGGGCGGATCAACGCGAGCAACCCGTGCTCGGAGTACATGTTCCTCGACAACACCGCGTGCAATCTGGCGTCGCTGAACGTGCTGAAGTTTTACGACGCGAAGACGCGGATGTTTGACGTCGAGGCGTTCGAGCACGCGGTGGACCTCTGGACGATGGTGCTCGAGATCAGCGTGCTGATGGCGTCGTTCCCGAGCCGGGCGATCGCGGAGCTGAGCTGGAAATACCGGACGCTCGGGCTTGGGTACGCGAACCTTGGCGCGATGCTGATGCAGGCGGGGATCCCGTACGACTCGGAGGCGGGTCGCTCGGTGTGCGCGATGCTGACGTCGATCCTGACGGGGCGTTCGTACCGAAAGTCGGCGGAGCTGGCGCGCGAGCACGGCCCGTTTGACGGGTACAAGGAGGATCGCGGCAACATGTTGCGCGTGATCCGCAACCACCGTCGCGCGGCGCACGGCGTGCGTCGCGAGAGCAGCGAGTGGGAAGGGCTGCGGACTCGGCCCGTGCCGGTGGATCACGCGATCGTGCGTGGTGGCGGTGTGCCGATCGCGAACGCGGTGGATCTCTTGGGGCGCGCCACGAAGGCTTGGGACGATGCGCTCGAGCTGGGGGAGGCGCACGGGTATCGCAACGCGCAGGTGACGGTGATCGCGCCGACGGGCACCATCGGCCTGCTGATGGATTGCGACACGACGGGCGTGGAGCCGGACTTCGCGCTGGTGAAGTTCAAGAAGCTTGCGGGCGGCGGGTATTTCAAGATCGCGAACGCGTCGTTGCGTCCGGCGCTCGAGGCGCTCGGGTATGAGGACGAGCAGATCCGCGAGATTCTGACGTCGATCCTCGGCACGCTGAGCCTGGATGCGCCGATGCCCGAGGATGCCGCGGAGACTCCCGGGCAGACGCTCGGCGAGTGGCTCGTGGCACGCGGGCTGACGAGCGAGGACCTGAAGGCGATCAAGGCGCAGCTGCCCGGCGTGTTCAGCTTGCCGATGGCGTTTAGCGCGTGGTCGATGCCGGATGGGGCGCTGGAGCGGGCGGGTGTCGAGGATGTGGACGCGGTGCGGAGCGAGCCCTCGTTTAACCTGCTCGCATCGCTCGGGCTCACGCCGGGGCAGATCGCGAAGCTCAATCGCGTGATCTGCGGCACGCAGACGATCGAGGGTGCGCCGCACGTCAAGCCCGAGCACCTGCCGGTGTTCGATTGCGCAAACCCGTGCGGCGAGACGGGTACGCGATTCATCGCGCCGCAGGGGCACATCCGGATGATGGCGGCGGCCCAGCCGTTTATCTCCGGGGCGATCTCGAAGACGATCAACCTGCCCAACGACGCGAGTGTTGAGGACATCCTCGCGTCGTACCGACTGAGCTGGGAGCTCGGGCTCAAGGCGAACGCGCTGTATCGCGACGGGTGCAAGCTGAGTCAGCCGCTCAACACGAAGGCCGATGCCGCGGCGGGCGAGGAGACCGACCTCGACGACGACGACGCCGCGGACTCGGGCGAGGCCGAGGCGCGTGAGGAGGTCGCGGCGTCGGTGTCAGAGATCGCGACTTCGATCGCGACTGGCAAGGCTGACGAGGGCAAGGTGGTGCAGGAGGTTGTGAAGATCGTGCATCGCCCGATGCGTCGGCGCCTGCCGGATACGCGGCGCTCACTCACGCACAAGTTCTCCATCGCTGGGCACGAGGGGTACCTCACGGTCGGGCTCTACGACGACGGCATGCCGGGCGAGGTCTTTATCACGATGGCGAAGGAGGGCTCGACGATCGGCGGGCTCATGGATTCGCTCGGCACGGCGACGAGCGTGGCGCTGCAGTACGGCGTGCCGCTCGAGAGCATGGTCCGCAAGTTCACGCATCAGCGCTTCGAGCCCGCGGGCATGACCGGCAACCGCGACATCCCGTTCGCCAAGAGCCTTGTCGATTACATCTTCCGGTGGATGGGCATGGAGTTCATCCCCGGGTATCGCGAGGAGAACGCGCCGCAGCGGTCCGCGCCGGCTGGCGGTGAGCGGACGAAACGCGACGCCAATGTCGTCCGGCCCGACACGAAGGGCGATACGGACAAGCCTGGCGGACGCCTGGCCAAGACCGAACGCGTCACCACCGTGGAGGTCGAGGTGCAGGCGGCACGCGTCGTCACGCAGTCGTCCACGCTCTCCGCTGCGCTCGAGAGCGCCAACGACGCCCCGCCGTGCGATGTCTGCGGCACGATCACCGTGCGGTCGGGCACGTGCTACAAGTGCCTCAACTGCGGGGCGAGCATGGGGTGCAGCTAGTGAGGTGAAGCCATCGGCGCATCGCGCCGAGCACGAGCGATGTCTGTGCGCCAGGCTGGCGAGCAGGCGTCGAGGGCGACGGGCAGCGGGGCAAGACGCCCCGGAGGCCGAACGGCATGGAGGTCGGTCGGCCGCCCGATTCGTCCACACAACCGGAAGCACGCGGGGTCGGCCGATCTCCCACCTCCCACCACCAGTGTCGGCCCCGCGACCGGCGCCCCCGGACGATCCACCGAGCGTCCGGGGGCATTTTCTTTGTACATGGCGGCCAGTGCGTTCAGCGCCGCGGCGCTACCCGAACAGCGAGCCCTGTGCGGGCTTGTCCTCGCCCGGTTCGGTCAGCGATCGTTCGTCGTTGGCGACGCGATTGACACGGCGCGAGACCACGTGCAATGCTGCGGCGCTTTCTGGCGCGGGGACGAGCAGCCCTTGCGCCGTACCCGAATCCGAAGCTGGATCAAGCCACGCGTCGGCAGCCTCATGATTGAGCATCGCAGGCATCCGATGGTGGATCGGCGCGAGTGTCTCGTTGGCTGGTGTTGTCACGATGACGAACCGCCCGTGCGGGGCGGATGACGCACTCGGTGACCAGAGCCCCGCGAACAGGAAGATCGCCGGTTCGCCCGTCGGGCGCACGTAGTACGGCGTCGCGGGCCCGCTCGCTTCTCGCTTCCACTCGTAGAAGCCCGAGGCCGGGATGACGCACCGGCGCGTCGAGATCGCCTCTCGGAATGCCGGGCGTTCGGAGAGGGTCTCCGCGCGGGCGTTGATCACCGGGCGGTCGACGCCTGAGACCTTGAAGCCCCATTGCATGAGGGACAGCTCGCGCCCGCGCTCGCCCGGTCGCACGCGCGCGATCGGGGCTTCCTGTGTCGGCGCCACGTTCCAACTTGGGGTCAGATCGAGCGTGGCCGGCCAGCGCAGATCGAGGAAGGCCCTGATCTCGGCCCAGGAGTACTCTCGCGTGAACCTGCCGCACATGGTCGCAGGCTACGGAATCGAGTCGGCCGTTTCCATACGCCAGGTGCCGGGCACCAGCACCGGCGGGAGCGACGACGACCGGACAAGTTCGACGCTATCGACGTAGATGTCGTTGGATCCCAGGAGGTACCCGGAGATCGCGAGCGAGGCCGTCTCGAGATGCCCGGTCCATTGGGGCGAGAACGAGAGGGTGTACTCACCCCAGTCGCCATCGATCTTGAACAGCTTGGTTTCGGCGTGGGGGAGGCTCGCGCTCCCGTTCACGGTGAGCACGACCTGGCAGGTGAACGAACTCCCACTCCCGTACTTCAGCCACATCGTCGCGGCGTAGCTCGCTCCATCGTCGAAGCTCTCCGGATCGAGGTTGATGGTCGCGTCGTAGTACGCGAGCAGGCGGTCCTTCACGCGCAGGGCAGCGTCGCCCTCGGCCGCGCCCGAGTCCAGGCGGAGGCGCGAGCCGTACTGGCTGTACCACGGCGCAGTCGTGGAACTCTCGAAGTCGGGGTTCGCGACGAGGTTGGGCCGAGCGTCGCCCTCAAGCTCGACTGAAAGGTATCGCACCGCATCGCCCGCCTCGGCCTGGACTACCAGCCGGCATGCTTGCGAAGGATCGTCGGTGAGATCGCCATCCGATTCATCGAAGAGTTTGTACCGCACGCGCCCCGGCGGCGTATCGATCCAAGCCGACCATGCGCTCATGCCCGCGTCGGTGCGCCATGCCGCGTCCTGAGCGAGTTCGGTCATCGCAAGATCCACGCCCGAGATCGCGAGCACGCGCGCACGGGCCGTGTCCGACGCCACCGTCGCGTGTCTAAGCTCGGCGTGTCCGATCCCGAGCGCAAGCACGCCGACGGTGGCGACCATCGAGGCGATCCCGAGCGTGTAGACTTAGATGGTCCCTCGGCGTGCAACTCGGGTCCCTTGGCGCCGGTCCTGCAACCTGGACATCATTCGTCCCCCGAGAGCGCGGGCACGCCATCTGTTGTGCGATACGCGACAAGCTCCGCAATCACACGTCCGCCAAGCGAGACGCCGACGCGGATGCGCTTCACCCCGGAGTCCGAACCGCGTGTGGTGCCCAGGGCTGAGGGGTCCACGGGATCGACCTCCACGAACCGCGCGTAGGACTCACCGCCGTTCACGATCGAGCCGTCTGCGTCGACCGGGGGCTCTCCGATCCACCCGTCGTAGTCGTCGACGTCGTCGAACGCGCTCCGCGTCGCACCGTCCTCGCCTTCGCGACCGAGGACGGGCGAGCCGTCCGGGTCTTCATAGGCCCTGCTCTGGATCTCGCTCATCAGTTGCTCAGCGAGGAGCATCGCCTGTGTGTGATGCGCCACGCTCACGCCCTGGGTGCGAGCCGTGCCCGCGGCGGTGAGTGCTGCCGAGAGCATGACACCGACGATGATCATCGAGATCACGGTCTCGACGAGCGATATCCCACGGGCTTGGCGTGCGGTGCTCATCAGTTGCTCGTGACCGTTGCCGTGCCGCCGATCGCGACGCGGAGGTTGTCGATCATGGCCTGGGTGCTCGGGGACTCGGCCCAGACGCGGACGCCGGAGTCGCCGGTGAGCGCGGATCGCTCATACGCGAAGTTACACCGATGCACCCCCGCGACCCACAAGGCGATCAGGTCAGCGTTGGGCACGACGACCAAGCGAACGTCGGTCGAAGCGTCGATGATCTCCCGGTATACCTCGACGAGCGTGCCGCCTTCGTCCGCCAGTTGCAGCGTGAGGACGTAGTAGGTCGACGGCTTGTCGATCTCGATGCGAGCGAACCCCTGCTCGGAGTCATCGACATCGAAGTAGACCTCAAGACCGCCCTTCCCCGAGCCGGTCCGGGGCATAACCGTCGCGTCGATCGTCGTCATCGAGGTGAACCCGTTGGCCGGGTTCGTGCCGATCGTGCTGGAAATCGGCCACGCCCCGTCCACAAGATCAGACGCGTCGAATGCGGCTCCGGCGACGAGTGACCAGTCCGGATTGGAATCAAGGTCGAGGTCGAGGCTCGTCGGATCGCAAGCGAAGTCGGTCTGCCAGACCGCAGACAGGAGCTCCGGCGCGTTGAGCGTGATGGCGTCGGTCGCGAGCGGCGTGCTGCCCACGGGTGTCAGCGCGAGTCCGACGAGATGCACGTGCGTTCGCTGGAAGTCCGCGGTCCATCCCGAGGCAGTCGCCTCCGTGAACACCTCATGCACCGGCGCTTCGCCCGAGCGGTCGAGCCAATGAGAGCCCGCGTTCCCCGTCGCGTGGGTCATCTCACCGGTGGTGGCGTCATCGAGGAAGATCCGTACTGGTGTCGTGTCGGCGCCGGCGTCGGCTGAGTAGAGCAGCGCGACCGACTGATCGGGAGAGAGCCCCACCGGTGTCGAGAACGTGATCTCGACCCACTCGCCACCGCCGGCCGTTGAGATGAGGCTGATCTGCACCTGCTCTTCTTGGAGCGGGGCGCCCGTCGGGCGCCCGGCGAGGTCCAGCGCGTAGACGCCAACGTAGAGCTTCTCGCTCGTTACTCCAGAGGCTTGTCGGAACAACCCGCGAACACGCGTGATCCGCCACGAATCCAGGTCGCCCTGAGGCGGCGCGATCGTCTGCCCATACCACGCCACGTCGGAGAGATTGAACCCGGACCGGTTGACCGTATCGGAGTACCCAACAAGAAGTTCCTCTTCACCCACGCTCGGCCCCTGGGTGACAAACTGAGACTCGCTCGCCGTTCGATACGTCAGCTCGAATGCGTCGACCGCCATCACCTCGGACTCAACTCCGCGCGCGGTGCGCACCAGCGGATCGCCCGCGTTCCCGTCCCAGTGATACCGGACGACCTCCGCCGCGCCGTCCCCGTCACGGTCGTCAAGCGTGAAGACGATGTCGGAGGACGTGGCGCGGGTGATGTCCTTCGCCGCCGCGATCTCGTCGGCCACGAGGCGGAGCGCCTCGCCACCTCGGCTCTTTGCGCGCGCGGGATCGGAGTCAGTCGGCAGGGCATGCGATGCAACAACCAGCGCCGACGTCATGGCCATCATCAAGATCGACGCGATCGTCATGCTCGTTACGAGCTCGACCAGGGTGAACGCGTGCGCTCGGTGTGACCGGGTCATTTGATGCCCACCTTGCCTCCCGAGAGCACGATGGGCGCGCGCGAAGCCTCGCTGATCGTCACCGATACGGTGGAAGTGCCGAGCTTCAGGGTGACGCTGCCGGTCGAGGAGGTGGACCCGTACCCGTCGAACGCGAGCTTCGACTCACCCCCGAAGTCGGCCGTCGCCATGTCGATCCGGTAGGGAGCACGCGCGAGGTCGAGGACGTAGTCCGTTCCGTGGTCGCCGCGCATCCCGGCGAACGTCGCCGTCTCGGTGACGGTGTTGAAGGTGATGGTCACGCCCTCGGCGTTTGCTCGGGCATAGCTCCGTGCCGCGTCGAGGTCTGCGGCGAGGCGGGCCGCTGCGAGTTCGAGGCGATATCGACGCTCGGAAGCCGACATGCGCGGCAGGGCGATCGAACCGAGAATCGCGACGATGGCGACAACCACCGCGACCTCCGTGAGCGTGAACCCCAGCGCCGAGTGATGACCACGCACGGTGACGCATCGGCACCGTCCAAGGGCTGGCCAACTCCGAGCCGCCGGGTGACCTAAAAGGGAGTCCCGAGGGTGCCGATCGGTCAAGCGGGGCAACGCGTTTCCGGACCCGCAGCGGGGTACCTTCGGGGCAGGAGACTCAGATGGAACTCTTGATCACGGGCGGCGCGGGGTACATCGGATCGCACGCCGCCCAGCGGGCACTCGCGGACGGGCACCGTGTGGTCGTGCTCGACAATCTCGATCGTGGGCATCTCGGCGCGGTGGAGCGTCTTCGTGCAAGAGCGGGTGAGCAGCTCAGGTTCGTCGAAGGCGATTTCGGCGACGAGCGCCTTCTTGAGCGGGTCTTCTCCGAGAACCAGTTTGACGCAGTGCTGCACTTCGCGGCCCTTACCTATGTTGGTGAGAGTGTCGCGCAGCCCGTGCGGTACTACCAGAACAACACCGGGAGCGCCGCGACGTTGCTCGAGGCGGTCGATGCGGCGGGAGTGGAGCGGTTCATCTTCTCGTCCACAGCCGCGACCTACGGCGAGCCCGGGCCCGAGCACATCCCGATCCGCGAGTCCTGTCCGCAGGCGCCCATGAACCCCTACGGCCGCTCGAAGCTCGCGACCGAGCACATGCTGGCGGACCTCTCAGAGGCCAAGCGGCGCGCGGGCCAGCCGTTCGCGGCGGCGGCGCTGCGGTACTTCAACGTTGCGGGCGCCGATCGCACGGGCCTGCTCGGTGAGGACCATGATCCCGAGACCCATCTGATCCCCGTCATCCTCCAAGCGGCGCTCGGACGACGCGACGCGGTCAATATCTTCGGGACGGACTACGACACGCCCGACGGCACGTGTGTGCGCGACTACGTGCACGTGGAGGATCTCGTTGACGCGCACATGGCGGTGATGGGCGATCTTGATCCGGACGCGGAGGAGGGAGCGAGGCGTTTCCGCGCGTTCAACCTCGGCATCGGGCGGGGGTACTCGGTGCTGGAGATCATCGAGGCCGTGCGCGAGGTGACGGGTGCGTCGTTCACGGTCCGTGAGGGCGAACGGCGTCCGGGTGATCCGCCCACGCTCTTCGCCGACGCGTCCAAGATCGCAGAGGAACTCGGGTGGAGGGCGTCGGTCACCGATCTCGGCGAGATCATCGATTCGGCCTGGAGGTGGTTCAAGGCCAACCCCAACGGGTATTCGTGAACGGCCCGCGACCGGCGGCGTGTGCCGGAAGTTCGTCGGTTCGGTACCTTCCCCGCATGTCGAAGTGGTTCCCCAACACCGTCCGTTTCGAGGGCCCCTCCTCGCGCAATCCGTTCGCCTTCAAGCACTACGACGCCGACGCGGTGGTCGCCGGCAAGGCGATGCGGGACCACCTGCGGTTCGCCGCGTGCTACTGGCACACGATGCGCGGTTCGGGTGCCGATCCGTTCGGTGCGGGCACGATGCGCACGCCGTGGGACGACGGGTCGGACTCGGTCGAGAACGCGCAGCAGCGGGTCGGGGTGTTCTTTGAGTTTCTCGGGGCGTGCGGGATCGAGAAGTTCTGCTTCCACGACCGCGACCTCTCGCCGGAGTGCGCGACGCTCGCCGAATCGGAGGCGGCGCTCGACCGGGTGGTCACCACGGTCCGCGCGGAGATGGAGCGCACCGGCGCGAAGCTGCTCTGGGGCACCGCCAACCTCTTCAGTCACCCGCGCTATGCGCACGGCGCCGCGACGAGCTGCGACCCGCGGGTCTTTGCGCACGCTGCGGCCCAGGTCAGGCGGGCGATGGAGGTCACGCACGAGCTGGGCGGCGAGGGGTATGTCTTCTGGGGCGGGCGCGAGGGATACCAGACGCTGCTCAACACCGACATGCGCCGCGAACGCGAGCACCTCGCGCGGTTCCTGCACATGGCGGTGGGGCACAAGCGGGCGATCGGGTTTACGGGGCAGCTCTATATCGAGCCCAAGCCGTGCGAGCCGACGAAGCACCAATACGATTCCGACGCGGAGTCGTGCCTCAACTTCCTGCGCGAGTTCGACCTCCTGGGCGATCTCAAGCTCAACCTCGAAGCCAACCACGCGACGCTCGCCGGGCACGAGCTGATGCACGAGTTGATCGTCGCGCGTGACGCTGGGGCCCTCGGCTCGATCGACGCGAACCGCGGCGACACGCTGCTCGGGTGGGATACGGACCAGTTCCCGACCGATCTCTACCTCACCACGCAGGTGATGCTCGTGCTGCTGTCGATGGGCGGGTTCACTACCGGTGGGCTCAACTTCGACGCGAAGCGCCGGCGTGAGTCGTTCGACGCTGAAGACCTGATCCATGCGCACGCCGGCGCGATGGACGCCTTCGCCCGCGGGCTCAAGATCGCCGCCGCGATCATCGACGATGGGCGCCTCGCGGACTTCGTCCGCACGCGCTACCGCGGGTGGGACGAGGGGCTCGGCGGCGCGATTGAGCGCGGCGAGCACTCCTTCACCTCGCTCGACGCGATCGCGAAGTCACAGGGCGCGATCGAACTCGAATCCGGCCGCCAGGAACGTCTCGAGAATCTGCTCAACGAGTACATCTGAAAGCCGAGTGTGCTTCTGGGCACGAGTATCGGTTGACGGCCCTCAGCACCCCGCCTGATACGCCGCGAGGAACGCGAAGAAATCGGCCGTGTTGATCCCGTTTCCTGGTGCGAAGTCAGCCTGCGGATCGCCGGCGCCGTACAGCGCGAGGAACTGGAAGAAGTCGGCCGTGTTAAGCGAGCCGTCGTTCGTCAGGTCGGGCGCACACGCGTCGACCCGGTCGGCGAGGTCCACGCGCCAGTTCTCCAGGGTGCAGCGCATCCGCCGTGCTTGCTCGGGCGTGAACTCACGCATGCACAGGTCGGTGGTGTAGTTCATGTAGTTGCGGATCGGGTCCGGCGTGCCGCACGTGGCGGAGCTGAGCGGGCAGTTGTACTGGGGGTTGCTGTCCGAGTTGGTGTCGCAGATGCGATCGCCCGAAAGGTAGCACGACGTTGATCCGCACCCGCCATCAAACGTGTGATAGAGCCCCAGGTAGTGTCCGACCTCGTGCGTGGCGGTGCGTCCCTGGTTGTAAGGCGAGCCGACCGGCGCGTTGCGCCCGAACGCCGACCAGAGAATGACCACGCGGTCCTCAGACGAGCCTGGCGAAGCCTGGTGAGGAAGCCACGGCACATACCCGAGCGCGCCGCTCGCGCTGTTGGTGTAGATGTTGAGGTAGCGGCTTGGGTCCCAGTTGAGTGAAGTCCAGTACGAGCCCCGGTCGTTGAACCAGTTGTCGTTCGACGAGTAGGTGATCCCGGTGGTCGGGTTGCCGGCGGGGTCCTGCGTCGCGAGGTAGAACTCGATGCGTGCGTCGTTCCCGTCGGCCCCAAGAGTGCCCGCCATGGCGAGGAAGTCTTCGTTGAGGATGTCGATCTGCGACTGCACGAGCGCCTCGGTGACACTCCCTGAGCCGTTGGCGCGCCGAATGACATGCACAACGACCGGGATGCGATAGAGGGCGACGCTCGGGTCGTACTGGTCGGCAGGGTTGGTGCGCGAGCCGCAATCGGTGGGCGACTCGGCGAACGCGTCGTCGAAGGCCCGCGTGCCGCACCGGAGGCCGTTGGCGCGGAACAGGTCTGAAGACGTGTACTCATCCCAGGAGGCGAACGCCCGCCCGTCGATGATCGGGAGGCCGTCGGGGGTGGTGTCGAACTCCGGCGTCTGGAGGTCCGGGTCAGCCGATGCCGACAACGCCGCACACGCCAGCACACACACGAGCGAACGGATCATGTTGAACTCCACCCGAGCCGGATCGGCTCGGCCGCGACACAGCAAGATACTCCGGAGGGTGGAGCGCGGTTCTCCGATTCGCCCGGACGGGAGGGGCAATCCAGGGAACCACCCGCCGATGCCGAGGGAGTTACCGGAACTCGCGCGGGTCGTCAGCGGGCAGGCCGTCCGCGTACTCCCAGACCGTAACGGCAACCTCGCGGACGCCCCAGGCACGGGCCTGGGCGTGCGTGGGCATGAGCACGTCGAGGCGGTCGCCCGTGATTGCCGCCCCACGATCGAGCACGGGGACAATGCGCGCCTCGTCATACCCGGGGATGGTCAGCAGCGAGCCGAACGGCAGTCGGTCGGTATCCGCCGCGACGAGTTTCATGGAGTTGGTGTAGACCGAGTGAAGCGTGGCGGTGCGACCGTCGTCGAAGGGCGCGCACGATCGCGCGTCGGGCGAATACGCCGTAACGGTCATCCACACGACGCGCGCGGGGCGCACCGGGCGGCGATTGAACCACCGATACTCGGTTTGGTCGGGCGTTGTCTCTTGCGCGGCGCCCACGAGGGGCGCCGCGTCTTGCAAGACCGGGCGCACAACCGGGAACGCTGGAGGTCTGCTCGGGAGATCGATTGCCGCGAGTGGCGGAGTCGCTCGGAACTCCTTCGTGACGATGGCCGATGCGCCCGTGATGAGAAGCGCGCCGGCGTAGGCGCAAGGCAGCGCCCATGCCGCTACCGTGCGCTTCCAACGAGGCACGCCGATGACCGTTTCATGCACCATCACCACCGACGGGGCCATGCCCAAACCCGCGCCGATCCCACTCGGCACGGGCACCGTCTCCCGCACGGAATCTACCTTCCGATCGGCACGCAGCGACACCCCCATGCGGAGATCGGGGCAAGCGGGGGACAAGCGGTGGAAATGACGCTCGAGTTTGCGCCCGCGCCGATCGTCGTGGTCATCGCGATCGGGTTCGTAGCGGGTGTTGTCGGGGGGCTGTGCGGGATCGGCGGCTCCATCGTGATGCTTCCCGCGCTCGGGCTGACGTTCGGCTACGTGACCGCGACGGGCGAGCCGGATCCGACGAAGACGCAGCACCATCTCTACATGGCGTCCGCGATGGTGGTCAACGCCGTGATCTCGCTCATGGCGACGGCGCAGCATCGGCGCGCGGACGCGGTCGATTGGCGCGCCGTGCGCTGGCTCATGCCGGCGATGGCGCTGCTCATCATCGCGGGCGCGCGCTTCTCGGATCACTTCAGCGGGCAGGCGCCGAAGATCGCGCTGGTCGTGTTCCTGTTCGCGTTCTGCGGGTGGACGGTCTTCACCGCGGTCCGCCACCTCCCCGAGCCCGACGCCGAGAAGACGCGCCGATGGCCGTGGCTCTACATCCTCCTGGGTGGTCTTGTGGGCGCGCTCGCGGGCTTCCTCGGCATCGGTGGGGGAATCGTGCTCGTGCCGTGCTTACAGCTTCTCGCGCGCATGCCGCTGCGGCGCGCGATCGCTTCGAGCGCCGCGGTGATGGGCGTGACCGCGGTGATTGGCGCGACGACCAAGCTCTTCGGGCTGGGCGACCACGGGCTCTCGTGGACGCTCGCGCTGGGGCTTGGCGCGTTCATGGGGGTCGGCGCCATCGTCGGCGCGCCGCTCGGTGCGAAACTCACGCACGCCCTGCCGACGACGCCGCTGCGCGTCGCGGTCTCGGTCGTGCTCGCGGTCGCGGGTGCGAAGCTCGCGGGGTGGGTCTAGCCACGCCGCGTTCCGGATGAGTGCAAGAGCGTGTGTGGAAACGTGCCGTAGCACTGACCTCAGCGCAGGTCGGTGGCACGCGTGTCCCGCGCGATTGGAGCGTCGTCGCCGAGATCAATCGAAGCGGAAGACGCCCTTGCGGAAGCCGTAGAGGTACGCCACGACCGTCGTGAGGAGGAAGAAGAGGATGCGGAGGAGCCAGACGAGCGACTCATGCGAGCCCGCTTCCAGGTTGGTGAAGGTGGTCGCCCAGGGGTAGAGGAAGATGATCTCGACGTCGAAGACGAGGAAGACCATCGCGATGAGGTAGAACCGCACGTTGAACCGCTTGCGGGCGGTGCCGACGGGGTTCATGCCCGATTCGTAGCTCTCGCCCTTGACCTCGCCGTCGCGCGACGGCCCGATGAGCTTGGTCAGCACGATGTTCGCGACCGCGAACGTGATCGCCATCGTGATGATGAGCATCACGGGCAGGTAGCTGGAGAGATCGGTCGCAGCGAGGGTCAGCATCGGGGCTCCTGTTGGGGCGGATCGTAGCGTGGCGGGCGGGGCTCATCTGAGGCTGCCCCGCCCCACTCAAGCCGACCAGAGCCCAGATCACATGACCGAGCCGAGGCCCTCGCACCGGCGCCAGGTCGAGACCTGCCCCATGTGCATCATGACGTGGCTCGTCACCATGAAGACAGCCGCAGCCCCGTAGGTCGGCATCATCTCGCGCATCCGCTCCGAGCCGCCGTGCGGCTTGGCGAAGGTCGCGTCGTCCACGCTCGCGAGCCGCTCGGCCAGGGCCTTGTACCCCGCGAAGTACGCCTCGGTGATCTCAGCCATTGCGGGGTAGATCGTGCCCTCGGGGTCGTCCTTGCACGCCGTGCCAGCTGCGAAGAGGTCGCCCCACGCTGCGGGCGGCGTGGGGATGTCGCCCGTCAGCCCGCCGATCTCCAGGATCTTCGCGGGGTAGAGGGCGAGGTGCCCGTAGTTCCACGCCGGGTGGTTGGCGTGGATGGTCTTCCCGCCCGGCGCGGTGAACCGGGCGAATCGCTCGGGCTTGACGTCCTTGAGCATCGCCTCCGCGAGCCCAATGCTGGGCTTGATGACGTGCGAGAGCGTGTCAGCGATCTGGCCCATGGTCATCCCTCTCGGTTGGGTGTGAGTGAGGCGATCCTACGCGCCGTCCACGGCACCAAGCTGCTCTGCCCGCTCCTCCCGAAACGAGCCGGCGCTCGTCAGGGAGCGGTCATCGCTTCCGTCCCGAGGGAGCGTTCCTTGACGATCACGGCGTTGCATTTGAACGCGTCTTGTTGTGGATGGGAGATCAGCGGCGTGCGCGTTAGCATCTGCCCATGCCCCGTCCCGACGACAGGATCCTCTGCGAATCGCCCACACCCGGCGCCAAGGGCACGCGCATCCCGCGGTGGAAATACGACGCTGTGCGTGCCGCGATCCGCAAGGCTCTCGCCTCGAAGCACGCCCGCGCCGACGGCGTCGAGTTCCGCGAGCTTCCCACCCTCGTCGAGCACCACCTCCCCGCCGCCGCCCGCGCCGACCTCGGCTCGATCATGTGGCACGTCACCACCGTGAAGCTCCACATGGAGACGGCCGGAGAAGTCGAACGCGTGCCGGGCTCCAAGCCGCAGCGGGTGAGGTTGGTGAAGTAGGGCGCGTTGCGAGGCCCGCGCCACTCCCACCCCCTCGTGGCACGGGCGTCTCGCCCGTGGCCTACCAAGCCTCCTCGCGCCAAGTGCGCTCGGTCTCACAAGACTTGGTGTGCGAACGCCGGACGCCCAAGCCGCGAGGAGCCCCCGGAGCACACAGGCGAGACGCCTGAGCCACGAGGGCGGGAGTGGATGCACCCATGCCCACGCAAAGCCGTGGGCATGCCACTCCGTCGTGTGTCCAGGATGGTCGTTCCATCAAATCGACCCTGATGCCGCCTCCACCCCTCGTCGCATGGGCGTCTCGCCCGTGATCTACCAAGCCTCCTCGCGCCACAGGCGCTCGGCCAACGAGACTTGGTGTGAAGCGTGAACGTCGGGCGCCCATGCCGCGAGGAGCCCCGGAGGGCACAGGCGAGACGCCTATGCCACGAGGGGCGGGAGGGGATGCACCCCCACGCAAGGCCGTGGGCATGCCACCCGCCGTCTCGTGCGCACGTTAGGATGCGCTCGGGAGGCCGCATGTTCGAAAGTGCCGATCACCTTTGGGTTGTACACATCTCCAACAACAAGCACCTTGCTGAGCGGGCTCAGGGTGAGGGGTTCATCTGTATTGGATGGACGCGGATCGGCGATCTGACGCCCTACGACACTCCGGAGAGCCTTCGAACTGCATACGAGCGTGCGTTTCCGGGCAAGTCGGCAGCATCGGTCAGTTCGTCCTATGGGCAGGTGTATCGGTTCGCGCATCAGATGAAAGTCGGTGATCCCGTTGTGTACCCGATCAAGGCCTCTCGCGACGTGCTGATCGGGCGGATCGCCGGCGCGTATCAATGGTCGGCTGATCCAGAGTTGCGAGCGGGTGACTATTGCAATATCCGGGCGGTGGAGTGGCTCGCCAAGGTGCCGCGCGTGCGGTTCAGCCAAGGTGCCTTGCGCAGCTTCGGGAGCTTCTCATCCGTTTCAACGGCCGATGATCACCTCAACGAGGTTCGTGCCGTGCTTGCCGGCGAGTCCGGCTCGCGACCGGAAGTTCCTGTGGCTGTCGCGGACGAAGACGAAGCGAAGGAGAGCGAGAACGACGCGGAGATGGCAGCCGAAGAGGTGATCCAACGCACCAGGACTATCTCATCCGCCGATGGAGCCGAACCGCACAGGAGTTCGAGGAAGTTGTCGCCGCGGTCTTCCGTGCACTGGGGTACACCGCGACGACGCAGCAGGGGACGCACGATTTGGGCGTCGACGTCGTCGCGCACGCGGACCCGCTCGGCGTCATGCCGCCCACTCTGAAGATCCAGGCGAAGAGCGGCACTTCCACGGTCGGTGCGCCCGCGGTCAAGCAGCTGCGCGGGACGCTCAACCCCGGCGAGAAGGGCGTGCTCGTCGGCCTCGGCGGGTTCTCAACAGACGCCAAGCACACCGAACAGAACGACGCCAACCTCATCCTCATCGACTCCGACCGTTTTGTCGAGTTGTTCTTGGGGAGCTACGACCGGCTCAGTGCGGAGATGCGGCACAAGTTTCCGTTGCAGCAGGTGTATGTCGTTGTGACGTGATGGCGATGAGGTCGATCAGTTCTTGATCGCCTCGCGCACCCGCGCCAACCTCCCCACCAGCTCCCCCATCCCCTCCAGCCTCAGCTGCGTCGCTCCATCCGAGAGCGCCTTCGTCGGCTCCGGGTGACACTCAATAAACACCGCCGGCACGCCCGCGGCCACCGCGGCCCGCGCGAGCAGTGGGGCGCGTTCGGGGCGGCCTCCGGTCTGTTCGCCCGAGCCGGGGAGCTGCGTCGAGTGCGTCACGTCGAAGCACACGGGCGGCGGGGCGTCGGCCCACTCGCCGCAGTCGAGCTCCATGAGGTCGCCGAGCCCGATGAAGTCGTTGACGAGGCGGTGATACCCGAAGAACGTGCCGCGCTCGGTGAGCATGACGTTTCGGCACCCGGCCTCGGCGAGCTTGCGCACCGGGCCGACCATCTCGCGCGGGGCGAGGAACTGGCCCTTCTTCACGTTCACCGCGCGCCCGTGGGCCGCCGCCGCCATGCCCGCGGCGGTCAGGAGGTCGGTCTGTCGGCAGAGGAACGCGGGGATCTGGAGGCAGTCGACGACCTCGGCCGCCGGGCCGCACTGGTCGGGCGTGTGGATGTCGGTGGTGACGGGCACGCCGAGGCGGTCGCGGATGGTGGCGAGGGCGTCGAGCCCCTCGTCGATGCCCGGGCCCCTGGCGGAGCTGGCCGAGGAGCGGTTGGCCTTGTCGAAGCTCGCCTTGAAGATGTACTGCAGCCCGCGCTCGCGGCAGGCGTCGCGAACCGTCTCGCCGATCCGCAGCCCGAGTTCGAGCGACTCGAGCGTGCATGGCCCAGCGACGACGGTTAGCGGACGGTCGGCGGCGACGGTGACGGGGCCGATAGTGCAGGGCATCGACGACGGTAGGTCAGCACCTCATGAGAGCCCGCAAATGCTGCCGTTGCCGGGATTCGATCTTGATCCTCTGCGATCTGACCATAGAGTAAAACCGGGTCTTCCCCACCCCCGGTAGTGGTCGCTGACGAGTGTCGGCGACGTGGGGGCGACCCTGAGAGAGGAAGAGGAGAAAAGGAATGATCCTTGAGAAGTCTGTTCGGTCGTGCGCGCTCGCGGCCGTGTTGCTCGGGGCGGGTGGCGCGGCCTCTGCCGAAGTGATCATCGGCAACCTTCCCAACAGCCCTTCCGACACGGGCTTGGGGACGATCATCACCGGCGCTGAGACCCGCAGCAAGGCCGTGGGTTTCTCGACTCCCGCCGGCACGCCCTACGAGCTCCTCAGCGCGACGTTTGTGATGACCTTCGAGGGTGATTCGGCCGAGCCCGGCGCGACGCCGCAGGTGGCGCTGTGGTCGGACGCCGGCGGCAACCCCGGCGCCCAGTTGGCCGTGTTGACCAATCCCGGCTCACTCGGGACCAAGGACTTCTACACGTTCACCGCTGCGGCCCCGATCGCGCTCGACCCGAGCACCACGTACTGGATGCTTGTCAACGGTGCTCCCACGAACACCGACCCCGCGACTGACGCGTTCTACTGGAACTCCGTGTCTCCGAGCGTTACGCCCGCGGGCGTTGCGGGTTTCGACGGCTACCGCTTCAGCTCCACCGCCACGCCTCCGACCGGCAGCAGCTCGGTCTTCAACAACTTTGAAATCGAGGCCCGACTCGTGCCTGCTCCGGCATCGCTCGCGATGCTCGGCTTCATCGGGGCCGCCGGCGCTCGCCGCCGCCGCTAGTCCACAGTGCATTGATCGTTGAGTGAAGGCCGCCCTCCGGGGCGGCCTTCTCGCTTTTCGCGGAATGGACGGAAGATCCGAGGATTGGCATCCGAGGGAAGGGTCCCTGCATCGCGGCCGGTCCGCGGCCATCCGTTTGCAGGTTTGGATCAGGAGAGGTAGCGTCCGCGCGTGCTTGAGTTGACGGACGTGGTCAAGCGGTTTGGCTCGCGCGAGGCGCTCGCGGGGCTGACGCTCTCGGTCGAGCCGGGCGAGGCGTTTGGGCTGCTCGGTCCCAACGGCGCGGGCAAGACGACGACGATCCGCATGGCGTGCGGGCTGCTCGCGCCCGATTCCGGGCGCGTCGAGTTCGAGGGCTTCGGCCCGCCGACGAGCGCGGAGGTGCGGCGGGTGCTGGGCGTCGCGCCCCAGTCGCTCGCGATCTACGACGAGCTGACGTGCGCCGAGAACCTGGAGTTCTTTGGGCGTCTTTTCGGCATGTCGCGCTCGGCACGGCGAGAGCGGGCGTACGCGATCATGGAGCGCGTGCAGCTCGAAGGGCGCGCGCGCGACAAGGTCGCGACCTTCTCCGGCGGGATGAAGCGCCGCCTCAACCTCGCCGCAGCCCTCATGCACGAGCCGCGCATCGTGTTCCTCGACGAGCCGACCGCCGGTGTCGACCCGCACTCGCGCCACGCCATCCTCGAACTCGTGCGCGAGCTCCAGGGCGAGGGCGTGACGATTGTCTACACCACGCACTACATGGAGGAGGCCCAGCGCGTCTGCGACCGCGTCGCCGTGATGGATCAGGGGTGCCTGCTCGCCCTCGGCACGGTTGACGAGCTCATCGCCGCTCACGGCGGCGAGACCGTTGTCACCGTGGAGCGCGGCACGGTGCATGAGCGCGTCGTTACTGCAGAGCCGATGGGCGTGCTCTCCGAAGCCACACGCGACACCAGCGTGACCTCGCTGCGCGTCGAACGCCCCGATCTCGAAGCTGTCTTCCTCTCACTCACCGGCAGGAGCTTGCGAGACTGATGCGCGTGCCCCTCGCCATCGCGATCAAAGACGCCACGCTCATGCGGCGCGACATGACCGCGTTCTTCTTCACGGTCATCTTCCCGCTGATCGTCGGCATCCTCTTCGGCATGATCTTCGCCGGGCCCGCAACGGGCAGCGGACCCGCCGAGGCGATGACGCTCGGCGTGGTCGACCTCGACCGGAGCGAGTTCACCGCGGATCTCACGTCGGCGCTCGATGCGACCGAGGAGATCGAAGTCAAGGCGTTCGCGAGCGAGGCGGAGGCGGAGGACGCGGTGCGCCGCGGCGAGATCCCCGCAGCGGTGGTGCTGGCGCAGGGCATGGAGGATTCGCTCGATGATGTGTTCACCGGCGCGCCGGTCAAAGTCGAGTGCATCGCCGACCCTTCGCGCGGCGCGGAGACCGGCATCCTCCAGGGCGTGCTCACGCAGACGATGTTCGCGCAGCTCTTCAAGTCAATCGCCAAGCCGGAGCGCCTGCACACCTCGCTCGAACAGGCGCGCGAGTCCCTCCTCACGACCGAAGGCGTCAACCCCGTGCAGCGGGCGCTCTTCGACCAGATGATCCGCTCCGCGGAAGGCCTGATCGATCAACAAATCGATCAAACAGACGCGGGAACAGATGACGAAGGCGCGAGCGTTGGTGGCGCGTTCGAGTTCAATCCCGTCGATATCCAGGTCCGCAAAGCCCAGCGCGAGACCTCGGGCGCAGAGCCATCGTCGTCATTCGAGATCACGATTCCTCAGGCAGCCGGGTGGGCGCTGCTCGGGTGTGTCACGGGGTTTGGGGCGTCGATCGTGCGCGAGCGTCAGTCGGGCACGCTCGATCGTCTCGTGCTCGCGCCGGTCGGGCGGTGGCAGGTGCTCGCGGGCAAGGCGCTCGGGTGTTTCCTCACCGCGCTCGCGGTGCAGCTCTTGCTCTTTGTGATCGGTATCGCCTTCCTCGGTGTTCGCCCGGATTCGTACCCCCTGCTCGCGCTGGCGATCGTCTGCTCGTGCGCCGGATTCGTCGGCGTGATGATGGTGCTCGCGGTCATCTCCGGCACGTCGGACGGGGCCGAGGGGCTCACACGCGGGGCGCTCATTGTCATGGCGATGCTGGGCGGCGCGGGCATCCCGCTCGCGTTCATGCCCGGGTGGCTGCGCGTCGCGTCGGGGGCGAGCCCGTTCAAGTGGGTGATCGTCGCGCTCGAAGGCGCCGTCTGGCGCGACGCGAGCCTGGGCGAGATGCTCGTGCCGTGCGCCGTGCTGCTGGCGATCGGGGTGGTGGGGGTGGCGATCGGCTCGTCGCGAATGAAGTGGGAGCGTTGAGGATTTGACGATCTGGGTGACCTCAGTGATGGTAGTGATTGGACCGTGATGGAGTTCCCCAGCTTTGGGTTGTTCCCTGATCCGGTCGGCGAGCGGTCGTTCGAGCGGTCCGAAGCCGCGTGTGATCTCTGCGGTCAATCGCGAGGATGGCGATACGCCTGCAGCACCTACGGCGGGCTCGAACAACCAAATCGCCTCTGCTCGTGGTGCATTGCCGACCGCACCGCGGCACGCAGAGGGTACCGATTCAACGACGCGACACTCGACCCCTCCTCAGTTGTGCGGTCCTTGCCGCCCGAGGATGTCGAGGAGGTGGAACGGCGTACACCAGGGTTCGTGACTTGGCAGGATCACGGGTGGTACGCGTGCTGTGGTCGTGCATGCCGCTACATCGGAGAGGCAAAGTCAGAGGATCTGCGCGGGCGATGGGCTGGAGCGGTTGAGGACCTCAAGCGGCAGATGGCGGAGTCGAACTGGACAAACGAAGAGATGGACGAGAACATCGATGCGGTTGGCACGGGCGAGGCATGCGTCTATGTATTCGAGTGTATGACCTGCAGCAAACTCCAGGCGTGCTGGGACTTCTCCTGAAGTCTGTCATGCTCGCCTAGACGAATACGTCCGCAATCCCCGCAGCACCCAGCACGACGCTCACCACACCGTTGAGCGTGAAGAACGCCATCGGGATGCCCTCGCGCCCCTTGCGCGCGAGAACCGCGTGCTCGAAGACGAGCGCGAGGACGACCACGCCGATGCCAGTGGCGAAGAGCGCACCAAAGCGCGGCTCATCTCGCCACGCCATCACGAGCGCCCCCAGCGCAAGCACGTGCAGCGCGCGCGCACCCCAGCACGCGCCGCGCCACCCAAACTGCGCCGGCACCGATCGGAGCCCCACCCTTCGGTCGAAATCCAGGTCCTGCAGCGCATAGATCACGTCGAAGCCCGCGACCCACGCGATGACCATCCCCGCGAGCCACCAGAGGGCGGGCGTGTCCATGAGCGATTCCGGGCGCACCGCGATCGCGGCAGCGAGCGGGCTCGCTGCCAGCGCCCCGCCCAGGAACACGTGGCAGAGCCAGGTGAAGCGCTTGGTGAAGGAGTAGAACGCGATCCAGAGGAGCACCGGCACCGCGAGGATCGCCGGCAACCAGTTGGCGTAGAGCACGCCAAACATCGCGGCTCCCACGACAAACACCACCGCCGACACACCCGCTGCCACTCCCGCCGATCGCACCGACGCCCGACCCGCCGCGAGCGCGCGCCAGGCGGTGCGGGGGTTGGCCGCGTCGAGGCGGCGGTCGGCGAGGCGGTTGACCAGCATCGCCCACGTGCGAGCCGCGACCATGCAGACCACCACGATCACGAGTTGACCGGCGAGCACGCCCCACCCGTCGGCCTTCCCCCCTGCCTGCCCACGTTCCGGGGGAGCACCCGCTCGGGCCAGAAACACCGCCAGCACCGCGAAGGGCATCGCGAAGACCGTATGCGCCAGTTTGATGTCTCGCACGAGTTCCAGAGCTTGCGAGGGCCCACGCGCCATGGCGGAGCGTACGAACCGGGGAGCGTCTGGGCATCGCCTGGCGCATCGCGCCGCCCGCCTCGTCCCGGGCCGTAGGCTCCGTCCATGGCGCTGATCTACGCGGGGATCGACGAGGCGGGGTACGGCCCGATGCTGGGCCCGCTGTGCGTCGGACTCACGGTCGCGCGGGTCGAGGCGTGGACGCCCGAGACGCGCACGCCGCCCGACCTGTGGCGGGCGCTCAAGCGGGCCGTCTGTCGGAAGGCGAACGATGGGCGCCGTCGCGTCGCCATCGCCGACTCGAAGAAGCTCAAACTCGCCAACGACGGCAAGCGCCACCCGCTGACGCACCTCGAGCGCGGCGTGGCGTCGCTCATGCCGGGCGAGTTTCCGGGCGATGATCTCGGGCTCTTCGACGCCCTGGGCGCGCGCCTGGGTGAGGCGCCGTGGTACGCGGGCGATCCGATCCCCCTGCCGGTGGCGGGCGAGGCGGCAGAGCTTCGTCTGGCGCGCAACGCTGCGGCCCGCGCGCAGCACGAGGCGGGGGTGACGATCGAGCACGCGCGCTGCGAGACGGTGGACGAGGGCGCGTTCAACGACGCGTGCGCGCGCCTGGGGTCGAAGGCGGCGGTGACGGGCGAGGTCGTCGGGCGATTGATGCGCGAGGTGATGGAGCGCTGCGCGCGCGAGGCGGGCGACGAGGTGCGCCTGGTGTGCGATCGCCAGTCGGGGCGGACGTCGTACGCGGACATGCTGACGAGCGCCGGGTTTGCGGGCGTGGGGGTGGTGGAGGAATCGCCGCGCTGCTCGCGGTACCGGGTGCGGGCAGCGATCGAGACGGGCATGCGTGAGGCGGGGGTGCTCTTCGTGCCCGAGGCTGAGGATCGCCATCTGCCGGTGGCGCTGGCGTCGATGACAGCCAAGCTTGTGCGCGAGCTGGCGATGGCGAGGTTCAACCGGTATTGGGGCGGTCGCGTGGGCGAGCTCAAGCCGACCGCCGGGTACTACGCCGACGCTCGGCGGTGGCTCGCGGATACGCAGGACGTGGTGACTCCGGACGAGCGCCGGGCGATGGTGCGCGTGGTCTGAGGGGTTCGCGTACCCTCCTGCTCGACCAGGATTTCGGAGGTCTCGTGGCGGACGCGATACGTATCGAGGGTGTCACCAAACGCTTCGGGCCGAAGGTCGCGGTGAATCACCTCGACCTGGCGGTGCCCGAGGGGCGGATGTACGGGTTCATCGGGCCGAACGGCGCGGGGAAGACCACGACCATCCGCATGATCATGTCGATCCTGTTTCCCGACGACGGCACGCTCTCGGTGCTCGGGCGCAAGTCGGCGGTCGAGAGCAAGGACCGCATCGGGTACCTCCCCGAAGAGCGCGGCGTGTACCGCAAGATGAAGGTGGGGGCGTTCCTGCGCTACATGGGGCGCCTCAAGGGCGCGGACCCGTCGTCACTCTCCGACCGGGTCGATCAGTGGCTCGAGCGGGTGGGGCTCGCGGACGTCGCGAAGAAGAAGTGCGAGGAGCTCTCTAAAGGCATGCAGCAGAAGGTGCAGTTCATCTCGGCGGTGCTGCACGAGCCCGATCTGATCATCCTGGACGAGCCGTTCTCCGGGCTTGATCCCGTGAACATGCGCCTGCTGCGCGACCTGATCGACGAGCAGCACAACCAGGGGCGGACGATCATCTTCTCGACGCACGTGATGCACCAGGCCGAGACGCTTTGCGATCACATCGTGATGATCCACAACGGGCACAAGGTGCTCGATTCGACGCTCACGGAGATCCGTCAGCGGTACGACCCGCGGTCGATCGTCCTTGAGCCGATGGATGCGGCGTTTGACGTGCGCACGATCGAGGCGATCGGCGAGGTGCGCCGGGCGGAGGCGCTCAACGGCAAGATCGAGGCGCATCTGGTGGAGGGCGCGGACCCGGCGAGCGCGATGCGCGCGATTGTCGGCGCCACGCCGGTCGCGTCGATCGAGGTGCGCCGCCCGACGCTCGAGGACGTGTTCATCGACATCGTGTCGGGCGGCGGTGGCGACGAGAGCCAGTTGCGGGCGGCGCTGCGATCCGACCCGGCGAGCGTGG
>JAUIFD010000037.1 GCA_030429485.1 Phycisphaerae bacterium
CTCGCGAGCGCATCGAGCCTCGGCGAGTAGACGCGCGCGTTGTTGTAGCCGATGTCAGCCCATCCCTGATCGTCGACGAGGAGGATCACCACGTTCGGGCGCGCAGGTTGCGCGCGCGGCGTCGGGCAAAGGCACAGCACGAGCAGCACCGCGAGAACCAGGCGCACGCCCGCACTCTACCGCGCACGCCCCCGATGCCGGTGCCCGCACTCGGGGCAGTGGTCGGCATCGTTCCTCGGATACATGCACCTTGAGCAGAGCCCCTGCCTCGCGCGCTTCGTGCGGCGAGCGAGCGGCCGGGCGACCAGCGGGATCGCCGGCAGGAGCGCCCACGCGGCCGAGTTGATCGCGACGCCCTGCCAGAGCGGGATGCTGGGGATGCGGACGCTGACCCCGTGCCGATCGTGCCAAGGCATCGCCGGGCCCTCGCGGTCGAGCGCGACCGTGTACCCGCCATACGACACCGGGCCGAGCGGAGCCCCAACGGAGTACCCGACCAGCATCCGCACGGGCCAGCCCACCGCGGTGGCGAACCGGGCGTGATCGGCCGGGACGGGCTCAGCGAGCACCGCCTCGATCCAGGCCGGCGGGTCTTCAAACGCGGGCAGACTCGGGTCTGCGTCCTCGAGCGGGTCCACGAAGAGCTCGTCGAAGAAGCCCCGTTCCCAGTACATCACTTGGTGGCCTGACACCAGCTCCGGGCTGGTCTCGTTGTAGATCGCGTACGGATACCCAAAGGTCGCGGTCACCGCGACAAACCCGAAGGCGAGCACGCACCCGATCATGAGGCAGGCCAGCCCGCGCACGCGGAGGTGAGCACGGTCGATGGTGTGGGATCCCATGGAGCTATGTTAGCATTCACTTGCTTTAATGTTCCCGGCAATCCGGAAGCCAAGGGAAAGCCCGTGTGTTTCCGGCTTATTCAGCCCGCCGTCCGACGTGCCTCGTGTCCGCACCCTGTACGGACCAACCAATGCGACTGTGGATACCCGTTGCTCGCGAGCTGCCCGAGCTCGCTCGCTCACCTTTCCTCCAGCCGCACCATGAAGTCCACCGTCTCATCCCACACGCGCGAATCCCCGTTGAGGAATGGATCGAACGCCGCCGCCACGCTCGGCTCGCACCGAATCATGAACGCCATCTCCTCCGCCAACTCATGCGGAGCGATGAGCGTCTCGATCGTGTACACGCCGGGTTCATGGATCGCGATCTTCGGCGCGTTCGGCGGCGACCATCCGTCGGTCGGCCCGCGCCGACGCGCGACACGCCCCGCGATCGGGATCGGATCGCCGCCCGCGGGCCCCTCCACCCGAAACTCCAGGCGCAATGACACAAACCACTCCCAACGTGTGTCATCCAGCACGACCGCCCGCGCGTCCACGATCGACCACGTCTCGGCTTCGGGGTGCGCCTCTGGACTGACAAGCGTGAAGTCTGAGGCCACGCACACCACGGAAGCTGTGTGACTCGTGGTGATCTGATACTGCGACAGAAGCGGAGGCGCAGTCGGTGGCGGAATGCCGCCAACCAACATGGCAACTGAGCCGAACGGCTCGATTGTCGCTTCCCAAATGGCCTCGATGCGATACTCCCCGAGTGGCGGGGAGAGACTCAGCGCATAGGACACGGCATTCGGCGGCAGCGCGTGGAGCGGCACGCTTTCTGTCCCAAAGGAGTCCGATGCGTCGGTCACCACGAGTGCCTTGAGCCGCTGCGCCTCGCCCACATCTTCGGTCAGGTCGATGCCGTTGGTACGCACCGAGGCCAGGCGAAACGACGCTGTCATGATGTCCGACGCACGCGCATGGATGCGTGGGGGATCAAGCCGGAATCTTGAGTTTCTAGGCTCTCTCACTTCAGTCGTGGTGGCGGCTGTCTTGAACGCTTGCTCGGCAATGACGTCCATCTGAGCGTGGTCTGCGTGGCCATTCAGCAAAGCAACAACCAGTGCCCGATCCACGCATCCGATGTAGAGGCCCCCCGGCGAGGGAGCCCGCGCCGTGCTCGCCGTACTCATGCTCCAACGCTCGATCACGCGATCGAGCGTGTGCTTCGACCAGTTCGCCTTGAGTTCGCCAGCGTCGGTACGCCGAAGGAGTTCTTCGAGCGCCGCGTCGGCACGCTTGATCTCAGCGTGGTTCGCCTCAAGCACGAGCCAGAACGCCGGCTTGTACCTTGTCCAAGGGATATTGGCCTGCCACACACCAACCCCCAGCAGCGCCACCGACGCGACCGCGAAGAGGATCCCGCCGGTGAGCGACCATGGGCGCTTCCTCGCCTGCCCGATCCGGATGGTGTTGGAGTGGTGGAGCGCTCGCCCGCACTCGGGGCAGTGGCGCTCGGGGTCTGCGCCGTCGAAAATGCCGATCAACTCGAATCCGCACTTGCGGCAGTGCGGCGTGATGCCGTCACGCCGCCCGAATCGAACGTACGCGAGCAGCGCCGCCGCGGGGATGCCCATGAGGATCCCGAGCCAGATCATGCCTCAGCGTACCGACCGTGGCCCGCAGCGATGCAACGCTCAGGGCTTGCTGGACTCGTCGTGCTCCTCAAACCACCGCAGGATCTCCGCCACCTTCGCCAGCATGTGGCTCGGGCGAGAGGCGATGCCGTGCGACGCCTCCGGGATGCGCACCATCCGCGTCGGCACGCGGCGGAGCCGCAGCGCCTGGTAGTACTGCTCGCTCTCCGAGATCGGTGTCCTGTAGTCCGACTCGCCGGTCAGCAGCATGGTCGGCGTGGTGACGTTTCCCACGAGGCTCAACGGCGAGCGGCGCCAGTACTGGTCCTGGTCCTCCCACGGCATCTCGCTGAACCAATACGTGGGGAAGTAGGTGTACATGTCCGCGGTCAGGACGAAACTCGTCCAGTTGATCACCGGCTTGGCGACGACCGCGGCTTTGAAGCGGTCGGTCTTGCCGACGATCCACGCGGTGAGCACGCCGCCGCCCGATCCCCCGGTCACAAACAGCCGGTCTGCATCGATGTCGCCTTTGGCGATCGCCGCGTCGGTGATCGCCATGAGGTCGTCGTAGTCCTGCCCCGGGTAGTTGTGGTGAATCTCGTTCGCGAACGCCGCGCCGTAGCTCGTTGAACCGCGCGGATTGGCGTAGAGCACGGCATACCCCGCCGCGGCGTAGAGCTGCACCTCGGCGCTGAAGCGCGGGCCGTAGTTGGCGAACGGTCCGCCGTGAATCTCGAGGATCATCGGGTGCTTGTCGCCCGGCTGATGATCCGGGGGGAGCACGATCCATCCCTCCACTTCGAGCCCGCCGACAGACGCCGCCGTGATGCGTTCCGCGTTGGGCAGGTTCTTGTGTGCGAGGACGTCCTCGTTGAGCTCGGTGCGGAAGAGCTCGGTCGTGCGTGTGCCGTCCACGCGTGCGATCACAAGGTCGCCCGGTCGCGTCGGGTTGGTGACGGTGTACGCGCAGAGCCCCTTCGGGCCGACATCGAACGCGCCGCTGGAGTAAGGGCGCCCGAGCGTCGTGCCGCCGAGGTCCGTCGCGTGGACGACGACGCGTCCATCGCGACCTGTGCTTGCGAGTCGCCCGATGCCGTGGTCGGAGTAGGTGAACCAGACGCGTCCGGTGTCGGGCGCCCACTCGAAGTCACCCACCGAGCGGTCAAGCGACTCGGTGAGCGGGCGCATCTGCCCGCTCGCGAGATCGAGGACGGAAAGGACACTCGTGTGATTGCCGAGCCCGCGATCCTCATACCCGGTGAACGCGACGCTCTTGGCGTCGGGCGAGAGTGCGGGGTTGCCCTCCACGCCGTCGCGATCGGTGATCGTCTCCGTTTCGCCCGTAGCCGGGTCGAGAATGGCGAGGCTCGATTCGACGGGGTCGTAGTCCGCATCCTCGTCCGGGTTGATGGAGACGACGAGTCGCCCGTCGGGTATCCACGCGATGCGCCCGCCAAAGTCGGTATCTCCCGTGGTCACCTGGCGCGGCGTGCCGCCGTCGGCCGGCACGACGAACACCTGTTGCGCGCCATCCTGCGCGTACCCGCCGCCGTCGTTCCGGTAGATGATCTTCTCGACGATGCGGACCGGCGGCGCCCACTGTGCGCTGTCGGGCTTCTCCGGGAGGGCGGCCGGGGCCGGGCTCTCGCCCTCGACGAACATCGTGAAGGCGAGCGTGCGTCCGTCGCGCGACCATGCGAGCGAGCCCGCGCCGGAGGGCGTGGCGGCCACGCGCATCTGCTGGAGTGAGTCGAGGAAGAGCACCCGTATCTGCCGCTCGCCCTGCTCCGAGGCCGTGAACGCCAGTCGATCGCCGCTCGGCGACCACACGGGCTGTCCGTAGGAGCCCCCGCCCTGGACGAGGGGGCGGTGGTGCGGCGGAGTCGAACCGAGGTCGACCATCCACAACTCCGAGACGAACCGATCGTGCATGATGTCGCCCGACACGCGCTGGTACACGACGCGAGTCGCGTCGGGCGAGATCGCGGGGTTGTTCGCGTGCTCAAGATCGAACACGTCGCGTGCCGTGAAGAGGTCCTGCCCGGATGCGACCGTGGTCAACAGGACGGCGATGAGCAGAGTCACATTGGGCATGCGGGTCTCCATGGAGTGCGCGAGTTTACGAGGCGCGGCGATCAGTGCTGCGGCCGCGCCGAAGTGAAACCATCTGGCCGATGTCGCGTAGAGGTAAGCCCGTGCGCGAGGTGGTAACGTGGATTCCATGAACCCAGAAGGGCCGCTCAGCCGAAATGGGGTGGGGCGAGGTTCATGAAGTACGACATCCGTCAGGGATTCATTAGCCCCATGATCCGCATGATTCGGAACCTCGATTCCGAGTTGGCGGACGATCTGCAGGACGAGTTCGACCTTCGACTCACCGGGGACTCCGAGCGGATGGTCGATCGCGGTGCCGCGCTCTCGCTCGTCTACCGGGCCTCGGTCGATCTCGAAGTGCCGGATCTTGCAGCCCTCGGATACGAGCACGCCGATGAGTCGGACACGGGCGTCTTCGGTCGTCGTCTCGCGCACTGCCTGACGCTGCACCACATGCTCGAGCGCTGTTTCGAGGCGATTCCGAAGGCGGCGCCCGGCTCGCGTCTGTGGCTCGCGTGGGGTACCAAGGAGTCGTGGATCTGTCGCGCGACCTCGGACGAGTTCCTTGCGCGCACAGAGGCCACCCACGGCGTGCCCCGCGAGGAGGTCAATAGACAGGGAGAGTTGGGCGCGATCATCTTCGCGATCTCGATGCTGCGCAGCGTCGAGCCGGCGTTCGTCCCCGATCGCGTGCAGATCGAGGTCCACCACCACGAGCGGTCGGGAATCGAGGGCCTGCTCGACAACGTGGAGATGCGGGGCGGCACGCCGTTCACCTGTGTTCCGTTCCCCACCGAGTTCCTCTATCGCCCGCTCCCGATCGGGCCGCTCCCGCCACACCTACACGGCCTTCGCCGTCTCGTGACCGAACACCCCGGCACGACAGACACCGTCGAAGATGTGGCTGAGAAGCTCGACCTGCGGGCCCGTTCGCTGCAACGCGAGCTGGCGCGCGAGGGCACGTCCTACACCCGCCTCCTCGAGCGTGCTCGGATGGACCAGGCGATCGAGCTCATGCGCACGAGCAAGCCCATGGCCGAGATCGCGGCGACCGTGGGGTACGCCCACCTGCCGGGGTTCAGCCGGGCGTTCAAGCACTGGACCGGCCTAAGCCCGACGCAATGGCGCGAGCGCGAAGACGGGCACGCCCAACCGCCAGCCCAACACGGATAGACTCCACCCCGCGCCGGAGTGGCGGAATTGGCAGACGCGGCGGATTCAAAATCCGCTCCTCGAAAGAGGGTGGGGGTTCGAGTCCCCCCTCCGGCATTGTGATCACCGGCCACGCACAAGGGTTCGGGGGCGGCGCGTGCGGGCTTGGCCCGATCCGCGTGTGGGTCTGGTCCGCGGTGCTCTGGGGTGGTGTCGCGGTGCTCGCCGCGACGCAACAGTGGGCGGAGATTCAAGGCACGGGCAAGGCGCTCTCGTGGTGGCGGGCGCTCGCGTGGCAGGGTTCGAGTTGGTGGTTGCTCATCCCGGCGACGCCGATGCTGCTCAGCGTGGTGCGCCGCTGGCCGATCGATCGCGTGCACGCGGCGCGCGCCGCTTGGCACGCGGGGGCCAGTCTTGCGTTCGCGGCGTTGTTCCTCGGGTGTAGCGTGCCGCTCCGCCTGGCGTGGCACCCGAGCCCGGCGCGCTGGTCGTTCTTCGGCGAGGCGTTCTACAAGTCGATCCCTCAGGGCGTCGCGATCGGTCTCGCGGTGTACTGGGGCGTGGTCGCGATCGCCTCGCTCATCGAAACGCGCGCCCGCCTCCACGCCGTGATCGAGCACCCCGAACCCGAACCCGGACCCCGACACGCACCACGAAGTGCGACAGAGCGTCCGCTCGTGCTCCACACCCCGGCGGGCGTGACGCGCCTCCTCCCCCGCGAACTGGCGTGGGTCGAGCCGGCGCCGGGAGGGTCGCGCCTGCACACCGACGCGGGCGACGTGCTCGTGCGCCACACACTCGCGGAGCTCGAGTCGATCCTCGGCAAGGGGTTTGTGCGGTGCCACCGCGCCGCGATCGTCAACGCGGCTCGCGTTCGCGAACTGCGCGGGTCGCCGAGCCGTGACGGCACGATCCGCCTCGACACCGGGCAGTCGCTCCCGGTCGCACGCCGACGCCACGCGTCGGTCACGTCGGCGATCGGGCCGGGCGCCGGGCCGCAAGCCGCTCGTGACTGATGCGCCGGCGGCGCGCCGTTCACACCGACACGCGCCGTTCGTTCCCGAATGCGCGCCGCTCGGTGCGGGCCTGCTTCCGGAGGGCGAAGCTCACGGTAGGGAGGCTCGACGACCGAACCGGTCGGCAAGGAGCCTCACATGCGAAGCCTCACCTGGACGTTGCTCGCCACGGGATCGTCGTTGAGCGTGCTCGCCATCGGCGTTGGAGTGGGCGGGCACCCGCGCAAAGACTTCGAGCTCGTCGGCGAGCGACACTTCGTCGGGTCCATGCCCGGTCGCCCTGTGCTCGCCGATCTTGACGCCGACGGCGACCTCGACGCGGTCGTGGTCTGCGGACCGTGCTGCGGGCGCGACCCGCGGGCCGACTCGGGGCATGTGCAGGTGCTGCTCAACGCCGGTGATGGACGCCTCGAACCCGCGGGCGAGCCCGTGCGTCTCGGGCCCACCTCGCTCGGGGCGGCGGTGGGGGATGTCAACGCCGACGGGAAGCCCGACGTTATTGCGATTCACCACTCAAGCTACGACGCCGCGGTGCTGCTGGGCGACGGGCGCGGCGGACTCGGTATGCCGACATACTTCAAGCTCCACGATGGCGCGAGCCCGCATGTGCACTCCATCGCCCTCGCCGACGCCAACGCCGACGGCGACCTCGACATCCTCGCGACCCTCGTGGATGACCACGCGATGGCGGTGCTCTTGGGCGACGGCGCCGGCGGGTTCACGCCCGCGCCCGGTCAGCCGTTCTTTGCCCATCGTCACCCCTACGCCCAGCTCAATGTCGTGGACATCACCGGCGACGGCGCGCTCGACGCGGTCATGACGGACATGCGCGGCGGCGGCCTCACCGTGCTCGTGGGCTCCGGCACCGGCATGTTCTCGCCCCTGCACGGGTTCAACCTCGAGACCTCCATGCCCATCGCAGCAGCGGAACGCCCAATGGCCTGCTCGCTCGGCGACATCGACGCCGATGGCGACCTCGACGCTCTCGCGTTCATCGACGAGAGCCCGACAGCGGTGCGCATGCTCAATCGTGGCGACGGCGTGTTCGAAGAGCCAAGCGAGCCGATCGTCGATCTCGGCTCTGCGAGCGTCGGCGGGGAGCTCGTGGACACCACCGGCGACGGCGTGCTCGACATCGTCGCGTCGGGCGCCGCGAGCAACGTGGTGGCGATTTGCCGAGGGCGCGGCGACGGCACGTTCGAGCGCGCGGAACTCATCGACGCGCACGGGCGATCCCCCGGTGTCGCGGTCGGCGACATGAACGGCGACGGCATCCCCGATCTCGTTACCGGCAACTACGACTCGGGGACCGTCTCGGTGTTGCTCAACACGCGGCGCACGGGGCACCGCTAGACGAGCGCCGCGACGCGCTCGATCAGCGCGTCCGCCTCGCCGGCGCTCGGCGCTTCGGCGATCAGGCGCATGATCGGCTCGGTATTGCTCGCTCGCACGTGCACCCACGCGCCGCGGTCGGGCAAGTCCACCCGCACCCCGTCGCGCTCGTCGACTTGGGCGCCGGCGAACGTGCTCGCGACCTTGGCGAGCGTCGGCGCCGCGTCCTCGCGTCTGGCCAGGTCCACCTTGCTCTTGCGGATCGCGTATCCCGCGCCGCTCGGCGAGAGTTCGTTGAGCTCCTCGACGAGCCGCGAGATGGGCTTGTTGGTTCGCGCCTTGAGCGCGAGCACCAGCGCCATCGCGGAGAGCGAGTCTCTCACGTACGTGATGGAGGGCCAGATGACGCCCCCGTTGCCCTCACCGCCGAAGGCGTGGCTCGCGTTGCGCAGGGCGACGACAACGTTCGCTTCGCCTACCGGCGTGCGCACGACCGAGGCGCCGAAGTCGCGGGCGACGTCGTCGATCATGCGCGATGTGGAGAGGTTCGTCGCGAGCGTGTACTGGTCGGGCGAGAGCCCGGCGTCGATGCCCGAGAGCACCGCCATCGCCGCCAGCGCGAGGGTGTATTCCTCTCCGATGTAGCGTCCGTTTTCATCGATGATCGCCAGGCGGTCCGCGTCGGGGTCCTGCGCAAAGCCCACGTGCGCGTGCGCATCACGCACCGTCGTACAGAGCGTCGTGAGATGCGATTCGGTCGGCTCCGGCGGATGGGGAAACAGGCCCGAATCCGCGCTCCCGTGGTGATCGAGTCGGCAGTTGAGCAGTCGCAGGAGCCACGCCCCAGCCTCCGCTCCCGACGCGTTGACCGAGTCGAGCACCACCGAATATCCCGCCTCCTGGATCGCGCGCACGACATCGATCGGCAGGTGCTCGATCACACGCTTCGCGTGGATCTCCGCTGCCCCGTGCTCGCGCGTCACGCGCCCGACGTCGCTCCAAGACCGCGTGCCCACCCGATCGGCGCCGCGGAAGCGGTCCACCAACCCCGCCGCTTCCTCCGGCGTCGGTGCGGCGGCCGATGACCCGCGGGCATTCGGATTGCGGATCAGCGCCTTGAGCCCGTTCCACTCCTGCGGGTTGTGACTCGCGGTCAGCGACACCCCGCCGATCGCGTCCTCCGAATCGACCATTACGCCGACCGTCGGCGTCGTCGCGACGCCGAGATCGACCACGTCGCACCCCGCGCCCACGAGCCCCGCGATCGCAGCGTGACGCACCATGTCTCCGCCGGCCCGGCCGTCGCGTCCGAGGACGACCCGCGTACGCCCACCGCCCGATCGTTCGTGGAACCACTCGCCCAGCACCGCGCCGTACCGGCACGCGACCTCCGGCGTCAGCGACGCGCCGGTCACGCCTCGCAGTCCGCTCACCCCCAGAATCAGTGGCGCATCGGTCATGAAGCTCTCCTGCGGGGCGGGCGCGCCACGCGCCGCCCGGATACCGTGGGGCAATGTACGAGATCACCGTCCGGTGCGAGTTTTGTGCCGCCCACGCGATCATGATCGAGGGCACACGCGAGCCCGTGCATGGGCACAACTGGCGGGTCGCCGCCACCATCGCGGGCGACGCGCTCGACGCCGATGGGCTGCTCTGCGACTTTCATACCGTGCAGGACACGCTCGTCAACATCTGTGCCGTCTGGGATAACCAAGACCTCAACACGTGCGCACCCTTCGATACGCTCAATCCATCCGCCGAGCATGTCGCCCGCGTGATCGCTGAAGAGCTCTCGATGCGCCTCGACGGCGCGCTCGCAGAGGGGGCAGTCGTGTCGCGGGTGAGCGTGACCGAAGCCCCAGGGTGCGAGGCGACATACACGCCATGAGCGCACACGTCGAACCCCAAAGCGATCGCATCGGGCGCATAGTCATCGCGACCGGGAACCCGCACAAGGTGCGCGAGCTGCGCCAGATCCTCGCGAGCATCAGCGTCGAGGCGGTGGGGCTTGATGAGCTTGAGCGAGAAGGTGGTTTCGTGGAGCCCGATGAGACCGGCAAGACTTTCGAAGACAACGCGATGATCAAGGCGCTGAGCTACGCCGAGCAGACCGGCCTGCCCTGCCTTGCCGACGACTCCGGGCTCGAGATCGATGCGCTCGATGGTCGCCCCGGCGTCATCTCAAGCCACTACTGCACCGACGGGCGCGAAGCCGGCATGACCCGCGACGAGCGCGACGAAGCGAACATCGAACGCGTGCTCCGCGAGATGGAGGGTGAGCCGGAAGCCGGACGCACAGCCCGGTTCGTGTGCGTGATGGCGCTGGCGACGCCCTCCCCCGCAGGCTCTTGGGGCGGTGACTTCCAGTCGCCGCCGTCCATGTCGTTCTCAGGTGCATTCACCACGCACGCCAAGGGCGACCTTCCGCACTGGGAGCTGGGCGGCGCCACGTTCTTTCTGACATTTCGCTTGCTGACCGGACAGCTCGACACTTCGGAACGCTCCATCGTGCTCGACGCCTGCACGCATTACCACGGTCGCGGCTGGCTCGTTCATCGCGCGGTGGTGATGCCCGACCACGTCCACATGCTGTGCCGGTCGACGCGCCAGGATAACGGGAGCTACCCGACGATCGCCGGACTGATGAAGAGCATCAAGCAGTTCGCTGCCGGACGGATCAACAGGCAGCGAGGAACGACCGGCGCGCTATGGCAGCGCGAGTACTACGACAGGATCATGCGCACGCCTGAGGAACTCGAAGAGACGCTCCGGTACATCGAAGCCAACCCGGTTCGCAAGGGGTTGGCGGATACTCCGGTTGACTACCCGTGGCTGTGGCGGCAGGAACTCGGCGGCGACTGGAAGTCACCGCCCCAAGGCCGCCAAGTCCCCTCTGCACCCCTCCTCCTGCACCTCACCCGCGGCACATTTGAAGGCCGCATCGGCGTACCTCCGGGCGTCCCGAAGGGCGACCACGGCTTCGGATACGACCCCATCTTCCTCGTCGCGCCGGAGCACGCGCGGACGAGCGCCGAACTGCCGCCGTCCGAGAAGCACGCGGTCAGCCATCGCGGAAGGGCCGCCCGCGCGATGGCGGACTGGCTTTGCGCCCGCTGACGCGAGGCCAAAAACGAAGATGGTCCGGCACGAACGCGTCGTCGCCGGACCACTCGGAGGAGAGAGGATCTACAAATCGGACAGAGGCGATACGTCGCCCACGGGGCTTCGGTTCGTCGGCTTCCCAAGATCCTGCGGAGTCCGTCGCGGCGGCAGAGTTCGGGGTCAGCCGGCGCAGCCCGATCGAAGCAAGTGCATGGTCGGCGTGCGATTGTCTACCGACACCACGACAAAGCCCCGGCACGCCAATGCCGGGGCTTCGAACGAATGGTGATTCAAGAACGGATCAGGCGAGATTTACTTCTCGTCCTTCACCTCGTACTCCGCGTCGATCACGTCGCCTTCCGCAGCTCCGCCTTCGCCAGAGCCGCCCGCCGGCGCGCCCGCGGCCGCCTGAGCCTGCGACGCCTCGTACACGACGCGTCCGAGCTCTTGTGCCGCGTTCTCGAGTTCCTTGATCGCGGCCTCGATCGGCGCGGGGTCCTCAGCCGAACGCACCTTGTCTTCGACGTTCGAGATCGCCGACTCGACCTTCGAGCGCACCTCGCCCGAGACCTTGTCGCCGTGCTCTTCGAGGGCCTGACGCGTCTGGTTGACCATCGTCTCGCCCTTGTTCTTCGCGTCGACAAGCTCGCGACGCTTCTTGTCGTCCGCTGCGTGGGCCTCGGCGTCGCGCTTCATCCGGTCGATCTCTTCCGAGCTGAGCCCGCCCGCGTTCTCGATCCGGATGTTCTGCGTCTTGCCCGAGCCCTTGTCGGTCGCGGTGACCTGCAAGATGCCGTTGGCGTCGATGTTGAACTCGACCTCGATCTGCGGGCGCCCTGCCGGCGCCGGCGCGATGCCCTCGAGGTGGAACTTCCCGAGCGTGCGGTTGTCGGTCGCGAAGTCGCGCTCGCCCTGGAGCACGTGGATCTCGACCGACGTCTGGTTGTCCGCCGCGGTTGAGAAGACTTCCTTCTTGCTCGTGGGGATGGTCGTGTTGCGCTCGATCTGCTTGTGCATGATCCCGCCCTTGACCTCGACGCCGAGCGAAAGGGGCGTCACGTCGAGCAGCACCACGTCCTGCACGTCGCCCTGGAGCACGCCGCCCTGGATCGCGGCGCCGATCGCGACGACCTCGTCCGGGTTCACGCTCTTGTTGGGCTCCTTGCCGAAGATCTCCTTCGCGATCTGCTGCACCTTGGGCATGCGGCTCGACCCGCCGACGAGCACGACCTCGTCGATCTTCGCGCGGTCGATCTTGCCGTCCTTGAGCGCCGCCTCGCACGGCTCGCGCAGACGCCGGTACAGATCCTCACAAAGGCCTTCAAACTTCGCCCGTGTGATCGTCTCCTGCAGGTGCTTCGGGCCCGACTGATCCGCCGTGATGAACGGCAGGTTCACCGTCGTCTCCTGCATCTGCGAGAGCTCGATCTTCGCCTTCTCCGCCGCCTCCTTGAGCCGCTGCATCGCCATCGCGTCGCCCGAGAGGTCGATGCCTTCCTTGCCCTTGAACTGCTGGAGCAGGAAGTTGATCAGGCGCTGGTCCCAGTCGTCGCCGCCCAGGTGGGTGTCGCCGTTGGTCGAGAGCACCTCGAACACGCCATCGCCGACGTCGAGGATCGAGATGTCGAACGTGCCGCCGCCGAGGTCGAACACGGCGATCTTCTCGTTCGCCTTGCGCTCGAGCCCATACGCCAGGGCGGCCGCGGTCGGCTCGTTGATGATGCGCTCGACCTTGAGCCCGGCGATCTCGCCGGCGTCCTTGGTCGCCTGCCGCTGCGAGTCGTTGAAGTACGCCGGCACGGTGATCACCGCGCGATCGACGCTCTCGCCGAGGTAGTCCTCAGCGATCTTCTTGAGCTCGCCGAGGATGAATGCGGAGATCTCCTGCGGCGTGTGCTCCTTGCCGCGCACGTTCACCTTCACGAAGTCGCCGGCGTCGCCGGTGACCTCGTAGGGCACGTGCTTCTCTTCCTCCGCCACCTCGCCGTGACGCCGCCCCATGAAGCGCTTGATCGAGTAGACCGTGTTCTTGGGGTTGGTCACCTGCTGGTGCTTGGCCTGCTGGCCCACCAGGCGCTCGCCCTTGTCGGTAAATGCCACAACCGAGGGGGTCGTGCGGTTGCCGGACGAGTTGATGAGCACTTTGGGCTGGTCGCCCTCCATGACCGCCACGACCGAGTTGGTCGTGCCGAGGTCGATGCCGATGATCTTGGACATGTGTGCCTCCGTCCCGAATCGCCCGCAGCGCGGGCGTTATTTCATGTTCGTGACCCACAAGGGGCAATCGGCGTGCCACCGGGGCTGATCCGAGACCCGCCCCGCCTGCCCTCATCGGGCGATGACGACCGATCACGCCTGCCGATCTGGCAGAACCCCCGCCGCCAACTGCTCCAGAGCCCGAGCCAGCCGATCGCACGCGGCAGGGCATTGAGGGAGGAACAGCGACGGCTCGATCAGTTCCAACTCGCTCACTACCGCGAGCCCCGCCTCATCCGTCATCACGTCGATCCGGGCATAGTTCGCCCCGCCGGGCGCCGCGTCGAGCGCCCGGGTCGCCAGGGCCCGCTCGGCCTCCGTCGCCTCGAACGGTCCTTCGACCGACTCCTCATCCGCGTCAAATCTGGGCCGCTTCCGGATCACGTGCGTGATCTCGCCCGCGATCCACACGATCGACCGCTCGCCCACGCTCTCGACGCTCGCCATGTACGCCTGCACCATCGCGTCGCCCTGCGTGGTGAGGCTCGCGAGAAAAGCGTCCGCCTCCGCCGACCGCCCATCCTCGAACCGGCGCGTCAGGTACGACCCCGCGCCGATCCGCGGCTTGATCACCACGTCCCGCCACCCGCGCGCGTCGAGCACAGCGTGCAGATTCGTGTCGGATCCGCGCGCCACGAACGCCGTCGGCACGGTCGGCACGCCCGCGCCTTCCAGCTCGCGCAGGTACACCTTGTCGAGGTTCCACTCGATGAGCGGGAGCGGGTTCACGAGCTGCGAGCACGCCGCCGCCCGTCGGCACCACGCCAGAAACGGCCCCGGATGCAGGTGCGCATTCCACGTCGCACGCAGCACACACGCGTCAAACGCCGCCGGCTCGCCTTCCGGATCGTCCCAGGCGAGCGTCTGCGCGTCCACGCCGCGTGCGCGCAACGCACGCAACAGCGGCGCCTCGTCGAAATCAGGCTCGGGCAGTTCGCAGCAGTTGACCAACGCGATACGCATCGGTCGATGCTATCGCCGGCAGGAGCGCCCGGTGATTAGCGTTCGCTCTCCCGGCGTGCGCCCTCGATCACCCGCGCCCAGTCAAACGCCGGCCCCGGGTCGATCTTGTTCTCCTGCACGTGCAGATGTCCGAGCAGGCCCGAGTATTGCTCCCACTCCGCATCCGTGAGCGTGCGTGTAAGCACCTCGCCATCAGCGCCGCGCGGCGCGTCGCACCGAAGACGCGGGAAGACCTCGCACAGCGTCGCAGTCAGCTTGATGAGCGAGTCGTACTGCGCATCGGTGAGGTCGTGCATCGCGTACTGGCTCCCATGCACCTCGCCAACGATCGGCCCCGGGCGCGCCGGCCTGGCGATGAACCCCGCCGCGCGCACGCCGCCATCGCCCATCCACGCCGGGAGCGTGACGTGCGCGCCGCCATCGGCATCGGGCGCATACCACGTCCCGAGCACCTCGTCCGCGCGCGCAGCCGGGTACGCCCCGATGTTCGCGATCTCGATCCCGATCGAGCGATCGTTGCTCTTCGTGGCGTGCCACGCGCGTTCCTTGAGGTCGAGAGTCTGGTAGATCGTGCCGTCGAGGTCGAGCATGAAGTGCACGGAGAGGCCGCGCATGTCGTGCAGAATCTTGAAGCACTGCCGGCTCGTGCCCGCCGCGTCGTAGTGGATCACGAACTGATCCACCCGGTCACCAAGCTCGTCGAGCGTCCAACCCCCGCCGCGCACGCGCTCGAGTTGGGCGTCATCCAGTGCGCCCGCAAAGCGCACGCCGTATCGGTTGGGCGATGCGGGGCTTCCGCCCTCGCTCCATCCCGCCTCATCCCACGGCACAAACCGCTTCTCCACGCGATACGCGTCGTACCCGCCCGGATCGGTCCACAGCACCACGGGCGCGCCCACGTCAAACAACTGCCCTGCGACCATGATCTCCTGCCCGCGCCGAAGCAGGTGACCCCCGGGATGGCGGCCGGCCGGCTCCGGCCCGTCGGCACGCGGCGCGACCGCGCACCCGCCGACCGACGTCAACAGCAGCGCGCACAGGGCGCGACACGCACTCATCGCACGCGAAGCACGAGCGTGTGCGGGTCCGACACCGCAAGGTCGGTCTTGAACGGCACGCGCGCTGTCGCGCCGATCACGTCGCGCACCAACGCGTCATACCCGCCCACGTACGACGCGTCGAACTGCGCTCGCCCGCCCTCGGGCGTCACCTCGTAGAGCGCGTACCCGATCTCGTCGATCGCGATCACGTTCTCACGCAACGCATCACCAAACGCCAACGCGTCGGCCTCGTGCTCGAAGCCCGACACGATCACCTTCATGAAGGTCAGCCCGGTCGGGCGTTCGCCGGCGCTGCCGATCGTGCCCATCTCCGGCGGCGTGCGCGATTCGAGCGCCCACACGCCGGCCGCCGGTGCGATCGTGATCGTCCCGGTCGTCACGTCCGTCGCCTCGATGTCGAGCCCGTACCCCTGCCGCAGCGTCCGCTGCAGCTGCGTCACGAAATCGAATGGCTCGCCCGCGTACACCACGTTGATCTGCGAGACCGACGACCCGCCCGCGCTCTGCCGCTGCCCCACGTTCGCGCTCGCGACGCGCGGGAGGCTCTGGATCAGTTCGCGGATCTCGCCGAGCTCCACCGTGTCGGTGTGCAGCAGACGCACCGAAAAACGATGGGCGTTGCACGTCGCGTCGCCCGTCCAGTACCGGTCGTACCGCTCGACGAAATCCTGCGCGATCAGCCGCGCATACCGCTTCACCTGGCGCGCGTCGTCGCCAAGCTCCCAGTCAAACCCGAGCGTGGACACCGTGCGCGCACGCGGCACGTCGATCGCATCCACCGTCACGCGGTACTTCACGCCCGCACGGTTCGCCGGCTGAAGACGCGTCACGATCGCGAGCGACGCGTTGAGCTTCGTCGCCAGGAGCTCGACCGCCTCGCGCTCGTGATTGAGCAGCAGCAGGTCGGCCTCGCGTTTATCCATGTCCGTCAGTGCATCGAGATTCACGATCTCCGTGTCCGCGTTGTCGAGCAGCACGCGCTCGATCTCGCGCTTCAGGAGCATCCCGTCGCCCGAGGCGTCCACCGTCGAAAGCGAAGCCCCAACCCCGTTGCCCGAGGTTGCGGGTGTCGCGATCCCCGCGAGTACGAGCATCGGCGGATACCCGGCCCGCTCGTACGAGCGCGACCACTTCGCCATGTCCACCTGGTACGTCGCGTCGCCGGAGACCGGCGGCGCATCCGGCTTGCGAAACTGCCCAAACGCCGGCCCCGAGACCCCGGCCCCCACGACCATCGTCAGCCCGACCCGCATCCAACTGTTCTGCGCGCCCATCGCACCGCTCCTTCGCTTTGCTCTCGACCTCGCCGTGCCCTCCGCAGCCTCCGCGTGAAACCCCCGCTTACGTCGCGACCTTGATCTCAAGCCGCCAATCCGTCGCCTCCGTGGACAGCGCCGAGCCCTCGAAGAACCGCTCCATCCGCGGCGGCACCGCTTCGTATTTCCATCCCGACGTGTCCACGGGACGCCCCTGCGCGTCCAACCACGTGAACTGATACTGCACCCGCGTCATTGCGTTCTGGATCGAGCGGATCGGCACCACCACCCGCATCGGCTGCTGCGGCGTCGGCCCCTCCACCATCGGCCTGCTCGCCACGAGGAGGTCGGCGAGCGATCCGGCGAGGGTGATCTGCGGGTACCCGCCGACGATCCGGTCGCCCGAAGGCGAAGCCGGCGGATACCCCGCCTGTTGATCCTGGCACCCGGCCAGGCACCCCATCGCCACGCACACGCACGCAAGTCTCGGGAGCATTTGATCCTCCAGGTCGGCACCTCGGCCGATGAAGTTAGCGATTACTACGGTGTACCCGCTCCACCCTCTCGGTGTTGCACCGCCTCGTGAATCCGATCGACGATCGCCCGTGCTTCCGGGCTCTTGGGCCTGTACGTCCCGTGCTCCTCACCGTAGAGGCGGGTGAATCCAGCGGTTCCCCCGAGCGGGGTGAAGAGCGTCGAGCCTCCCTCCAGCACGTGACCGCGGGCCTCACGCCGCTCGATCCCGCGCAGGATGGCAATCCCCTCTGCCCGGTAGGCCGCCTCCACGTCGCCATCGTCGATCTCGCGCGGGAGCCCAGCCGCCCACCACTCCCGGAGCAGGCTGGGGCTGGGGGTGCGTGCATCGCGCCCGCCGAAGATCACCGGAAGCGTCGGCTCCGCGAGCGCGCCGCTCTCGTCATTCGCGTAGAGCACGCGGCCGCTCGTCGCCCACGCACCCGCGCTCCCAGGGAGGCGCACGTACCGGAGGCTCGGGCCGGCGGGCGCCCGCCGGTCGAGCCCGGTGAGCACGAGTCGCCCCGCGCCGCCCTCGACCTCAAGCGAGACGGCGCCGTCGTCGCCTACCCACACCGGCGCGAGGTACACGCGCTGCGGGAGCAGTTCGTTGTGCCGCGTGTCGGCGCGGGAGTTGCTCTTGGCGAGCGCGCCGATCGCCGCGGCGCCGAGTCCCGCGAGCACCTGCACCTCGTCGTCGCCGGACGTGGCCACCGCGAGCCCTCCGATGAGCAGCGCGTCACCGAACGCCTGCTTGGCGCGTCGGATGTCGTCGAGGCTGCGCCACCGGTGGTCGCGCGACATCTGATTGAGGTCGGCGACCTGCGCGAGTCGTGACTCGCCCGCCGCGTCGTGCACGATGAGGGCGCGATCGTCGGAGGGCGTGCGCGCGCGGTAGCTCACCTGCACACCATCCGCGCCCGAGGCGAATCGCTCGGGCCCGAGCCCGTATTCAACGATGAGCAGCGCATCGAACTGGTCGGCGCGGAGCGCGTCCGCGAGTGTGCGCACACGCGGGTCGATCGCCGCCGCCGCGGTGTACCGCTCCTCCGCCTCAGCGCTGAGCCCGAGCTGCGCAGCCGCGAAGCCGGCGAGCAGGTGCCCATAGACGAAGTTCGACTCGACCCGTTGCGCGAGGGTGTCCGGATCGAGTTCGGCGTCCTTGGTCTGTCGGGCGAGTTCCTCCGGGCTCACGACGCCCGAGCCGCTCGAGAAGTCGCGCAGCGAGAAGAGCGAATCGCCAGCCGCGGCGCGCACGTTGCCCCAATCGCGGTGCTGCGCATCGTGCACCGCGATGTAGGCGTACATCATCGCCTGCTCGAAGGGCTCGCCTTTCCATGAGCGCACGCCTGCTTCGGAGACGAAGATCGAGCCCGTGCCGCTCCCTTCGTTGACGCCCTGCGTGCGCAGGCGGTCGTAGATGCGGTCGAGGCGCCACTCTGCTGCTTCGGGGATGCCGTCAGCGAGCGCCGCGATCGCGGCCTTCTCCCACCGGAGCAGGCGGTCGCGTTCGTCGCCGGTGTCGGCTTCCTGTGCGAGCTCGAAGCGCGCGCGGCCGTACTCGCCGCGTGACATGAGCCCGAGCGTGCCGTGGTCGGGCGCGTAGCTCGAGGCGCACCCCGTGAGCGCCGCGGCGCACGCCAGGCCGATGCCCGATCGGAATGTCGGGGCGTGCAGTGTCATCGTCAATCCAGCGTAAGCCCGAACGCCTCCCGCGCGACCTCGCTCGACCCCTCCCATACAAGGGTGCGCTGCTCAAGGTCAACGATCGAGTATGTGACGAGGTACACGTCCTTGCGCACGTCGGCGCCTCGGTCGCCGGTGCTAGAGCCCGCGCGCGTGGCGGAGCGGATTTCCGCCCGGAGCTCGTGGGTGGGTCGATCTTCCGGGCGCAGTGCGGGAAACTCGAACCCGGCGTCGCTCAGCATCTCGACGCGTTCGGGCGGCAGCTGCACCACCACGCTGCGTGTGCGGAAGAGTTCCTGTACGCCGCGATCCGAGAGCACGCGCGAGATCGCCATCCACTGCTCCGCGATGGGGATGCGATCGGACGAGAGGTTGTCGAGCTGGCGTGCGACCAGGCGGATCGGTTCCGAGTCGGGCGTGCGCCCGCGCAGGAACTCCGCATCGGCGAGCTGCTGCGCCACAGCGTCGCCCGCCTCGGCGAGGTCGGCGCCGGTCAGGCGCGTCGAGCGAGCGCCGTCGTCCGTGCGCCCGAACCACGACGTGGCGCACCCGCCCAGCAGCGCCGCGACTGAGAGCGTGACGCCGGCGCACACGATCAGGATGTGCGCACGGCGCGCGCGCATCGGGCTAGCGCACCTGGGCGTGGTCGATCGAGTCGTTGAACACGATCGCGCGCGTCTGGAGGTTGACGAGCTCAAACTCGAAGAAGTACCGGCTCGTCGCGCCCCCGCCGCGCGTGGACTCGAAGAACGACCCGCGCAGCACGTAGGTCTGGTTGGGGTCGTACCGGTCGGTGGCGCCGCCGCTCAGGTCGCGCTGCAAAGGGTCGTACCCCTCGCCCTGGACGCGCGCGTGCTCGCGGTCCATCACCGCGACCGGCTCGACGAACTTCACGCGGTCGGTGACGACGTTGCTCGAGAGCAGTCGCGAACGCAGGCGGCGCTGGATGAGCTCGAAGTCCTGCGTGGGCGTCGAGGTGCGGTTCTCGATGGAGCCGAGCTCGACGATCGCGCGGTACGGCGAGTTGTTGATCTCCGGGATCGTCGCGATCCGCTGTGCGAGCGACTCGGCCACCTGATCGGAGAACTCCCAGAGCGTGGGGGCGTTCGCGGCCCGATCCAGCTCGTCGGCGCGGGTGGTCGAGTAGGGGTCGATCCGTCCGCCCGACTGGCCCGTGTTGCGAGTCGGGGCGCAGGCGCCAAGCGTCAGCGCGACCGCCGCGCCGACGAGCGAGAGGTGAATGAGACGACGCGGCATGGGCTGACTCCTTCGAACAATCCTCCGAAGGTATACGGAGAATGCGTGAAGAAGTTGAGCGATTACTAACCTACTGAGCTGATGGAGCTGCGCTGACGTTCGGTCGTCGGACGCGTCAGCCGGCCTTGGCGGCCCGGTTGAGGTTGTCCGCGAGTTGGAACGCGTCCTCACGCGTGGTGCATCTGGTGAGCGTGGCCCACCCATTCGAGGAGAGGCGACGCCAGACGTACCACTCGCCCGACTGATCGGTATCCGCCCGATAACTCGCCTTCGACTCAATGAGCATGCTGCGTGTCGTCAGGTCGCCGGTCTCCATGGCAGGCTCCTCATCCCTAGCGGTTTGGCGCGTCATCGTGCGCCGTCGGCGTCATACCGACCGCCTTCGCCCCGGGTTCGGCATCGACCGGGGCGGACCCCGGAGTTTCGCCGAATCGGACTATGCGTGTCAAGACCTATCCCGAATTTGATCGGGATATGTTCAGATAAGTGGGAGAGTCGTGGAAGAGCCGTCAGTCGGCGAGGCGGGGGCCGTCGCCGCTCTGGGCCGCGCCTGCAGCCCTCTGAAGCGGGATTTCGCCGTGGCGCTCCTCGTACTGACGGATGACCTGCCCGAGCGAGATCGCCAGACGCTTGGCGCCCTGCCAGTTCATGACGATGCGGTTGCTCACGGCGAAGAGGAGGGCGGCTTGCCCGTCCTGGCCCTGAACGGGGAGGTTCATGCCGAAGTCGAGAACGACCTCGTCCTGCGTGGTCGAGGTGCGGATGGTGTTGGCGTACCCCGTGGTCATCTTGGATTCGTCGATGCGGAGCTGAATCTGGCGCTGCTGGCCCTCGTTGGCGTCGGTCATGGGATGCCCTCCTGGTTGGGGGTTGGAGACCCGATTCGTCCGCGGGCCCAGCGGGTTTCGACGATAGGCGCGAGCGACGAAGGTCCGGCGGGTCTCGCGAGGCGCGGATTACGATTGCCCGTGCTCGGCGTTCCCATTCAACTCGCAGCCCCGTCGGGGGCGGTCTCGCTTGAGACCAACCTCCTGCTCGCGCCCATCGCGGGATGGTGCGATCTGGCGTGGCGGGTCACGGTCCGCGAGTTCGGGGGTGTGGGGCTCGCGTGTACGGACCTGCTCAGCCCGCAGGGCCTGCTGTGCGGGTCGGAGGCGTCGGTGGATCTCGCGCGCACGACGGCCGAGGACCGTCCGATCGGGATGCAGCTCTACGGCTCGGATCCGCGGGTGCTCGCGGACGGGGCGCGGTGGTGCGCGGACCACGGGGCGACGGTGGTGGACATCAACATGGGGTGTCCGGTCGACAAGGTGTGCAAGAAGGACGGCGGGAGCAAGCTCATGTGCGATCCGGGGCGCGCCGTGGCGATCGTCTCGGGCGTGCGCGCGGCGCTCCCGGCGCAGATCCCGTTGACCGCGAAGATGCGTCTTGGGTGGGATGAGCCGGCCGCTCTGCGCAACGCGGCGGGCGAGCTCGCGTGCATGCTTGCGGGCGAGGGCGTCGCGATGGTGACGGTGCACGGGCGCACGACCGAGCAGCGGTTCAAGGGCTCGTGCCGACACGAGGGCATTCGGCGCGTGGTCGAGCTGGTGGGCGAGCGGTTCGGCGCGTGGCGCGGCGTCGCGGGACCTGTGGGTGAGGGGCCGATCCCCGTGGTGGGCAATGGCGACGTGCGCTCGGCTGAGGACGCGGTGTCGATGATGCGCGCGACGGGGTGCGCCGGGGTGATGATCGGGCGCGGGGCGTTTGGTCGGCCTTGGGTGTTTCGCGAGGCGTGGGCGGCCCAGCGCGGGAAACGCGTGGAAGCGCTTGAGCCGAGCGAGGGGGAGAAGCTCGACATCGTGCTCGCGTACTTCGAGCGGATGCGGGAGTTCCGGTCGGACGGGTACGCGATGCACAAGATCCGGCAGAAGATCAGCTGGCTCGGGAAGTCGATCAACGGGAGCCACTGCCGGGCTCTGCGGGACGGGGTCCGGGGCGCCGGGACGCCCCCTGAGGTGCATGCGGCGGTCGAGGCGTGGCGTGCGGGTGGCGTCGAGCATGAACCCGTGGGGGTCCGTAACGAGCCGGTGGGGTGAGACTGTGCGGATTTGTTGGGGCCTGCGCTGGCTTGGGCGTATCCTTCTAGACCTTGCCTTGAATCCGCGGGCCACCCAACCCGTACACCCGAGTGGAGGATTCCGCCGACTCCGGCGAGAGGACCAAACAGATTTGAAACGGCCCGATTTCGGGCCGTAGCCAGACGGAGGTCACGATGCACGTTTCCCATGTCGCGAAGTTGCTTGTCGCGGGTGTGATCACCTGCGGCGTGATGCCCGCTGCCGCCCAGTTTGTGGATCAGGCCGCCGTGCCCGGCGAGGTGCCCCAGGGCCCACAGCCGAAGCTCAGCGTGGGGACGACGGGCATCGACTTCGGCACGATCTCCGACATCTCGGAGGTGAAGGACACCATCGCGTTTCGCAACGACGGGCAGGGGACGCTCGTGATCGATCGCGTGCTCGGCAGCTGCGGCTGCACGGTGCCGGCGCTCACGAAGACGCAGTACGCCCCGGGCGAGGCCGGCGTGATCAACGTGTCGTACAACCCCCACGGTCGGCACGGGCAGCAGAACCAGACGGTGACGATCCACTCGAACGATCCGAACAACCCGCAGGTGCGTGTGACGGTCCGGGCGAATGTCGAGCCGATCGTGACCGTTGAGCCGCAGAACGTGGCGTTTGGGCTGGTGGACAAGGACGCGGGCTCTGAGGCGACGGTGACGGTCTCGGGCGTGATGCCTGGCTTCGCGGTGACGAAGGCGTGGATCGCCCGCTGGGAGATCCCCGGCGCTCCGGTGCAGGAGGATCAGGTCGACAACTCGAAGTTCTTCGAGGTGAAGGTCGGCGAGGTGCAGGAAGTCGATTCGACGTTCAAGCCGGGCGAGAAGATGCGCCAGGTGCCGATCACGGTGCGGTTCAAGCCGGGCGCTCCGCTCGGGCTTATCCGCGACGTGAAGCTGCACTTCGAGACGAACGACGAGCGTGCCAAAGAGCACGAGATGACGGTCATCGCGACCCACCAGGGCGATGTGCGTGCGACGCCGACGCGCCTGGTGCTGGGGCGCCTGACGCCCGGGCAGCCGATCAGCGAGGGCACGCAGTTTGTGATCGCGTCGCACTCGAACACGCCGTTCAAGATCACGAAGGTCGAGCACCAGGGCATCCCGGCGGGTTTGGACATTCACTACGAGCTCGTGCCGAATGACGAGAAGAACCCGACGTCGTACACGATGCACGTGATGGGCACCGCCCCCGAGCAGAGCACGACGATCCGTGGGTCGTTTGTGCTGAGCACCAACGTGGAGCGCGAGTCGAGCATCACCGTGCCGTACTACGGCGGTGTGGTGATCGAGCCGGGCTCCAAGCCCGCGGCGGCGGCACGGTCGGGGCAGGTGATTGAGGAGATGAAGCCCATCACCGTGCAGCCTTCGGGAGGCAAGTGATCCGATGATCGCACGCGTGCCGACGCAGGCGTTCGCGATCGTCGGGCTCGCGGCGCTGCTCGCAGCAGCACACTGGTCGGTCGAAGCGCCGATCCGCCTGAGCGCGGTTGCGCCGGTGCCGGACCGTGGGGCGACTGTCCCAGGCGGCGGGCGGAGCGGCGCAGGCGATCCAAACGCCACGGATCCCGGGGCGGTTGATCCCGGAGCCGTGGATCCCGCTGCGCCGGGGGCTGAAGCGGGACTCGCGCGGCTGATCGAGCTCGACGAGGCGATGAGCCTGTTTGGTCTCGCGACGTTCGTGGACGCGCGCGAGGCGGAGTACTACGAAGCGGGTCACATCATGGGCGCGGTGCTCGTGCCGTCGTCGGACCGGTCGCGCGCCGACGCGCTCGTGGCGTGGGGCCTTGACTCGCCGATGGTGATCTATTGCGACGGCGGCGAGTGCGACGCGTCGCATCTGGTGGCGCTCTACATGTCGGACCTGGGGTTCACCGACCTGATGATCTACCACGGCGGGTATCCCGAGTGGGTAGGGGCCGGCGGGCAGACGGAGACCGGCGAGGATCCGGAGTTGGGGCCGGCGCGATGAGCAGCGTGCGTTCGATTGCGAACTGGGTGGCCCTTGTGCTGCGCGTCGGGTTGGCGTTCGTGTTTGCGTTCGCCGCGACGGTGAAGCTGGGCTTTGGTCCGTGGGCGAGCAATGGGGGGCCCGAGGCGTTTGCGTTCAGCATCAAGGGCTTCAAGATGCACGACGTGTATCCGTGGCTGATGCCGGATCACGTCATCCCGTACTTCGCGTTCTTCGTGCCTTGGCTTGAGTTGGTGTGCGCAGTGCTCTTGCT
>JAUIFD010000265.1 GCA_030429485.1 Phycisphaerae bacterium
CGTCTCGTCGATTCGGATCTGGCTGCAGAGGAAGCGACTGGATGCCGACCCTCTGCTCATTTCCTTCCTGTGCTTCCAGATGGCTGCGCTCTACGCGCACGGGATGGTCAACGGCGCGATCTACTACCCCACCTACGAATGGGCGTTCCTGCACTTCATCCTCTCGGTGTTCTTCCTCTCGGCCGCGTTCCGCATGCGGATCGGCGAGCCTGTGTTCGCGCTGCCGGGAGAGGCTGAGTACCACGAGTACGGCTACGAGTACGCCGACCCCGGGTACACCGACCAGCACGACCCGTATCCGGCCCCCCAATGATCCGGCGTGCGGTACCTCGCGATCGACCTTGGTGACAAGCGGACCGGGCTCGCGGTCGGAGACGAGCAGACGCGGCTCGCGACTCCGGTCGACATGATCGAGGCGCCGCTCTTCGCCGCGGCCGCGCCGACAGCTCGCGACCGGGCATTCGGCTCTCGCCTGCTCGATGAGATCGACCGAGCGGTGCACGAGCACCTGGACCCTGCGGACGCGCTCGTGCTTGGGCTCCCGCTGAACATGGACGGCTCGGAGGGGCCTCGCGCGGCGCTGGTCCGTCGATTCGCGGAGGCGGTCGCGGCACGGACGGGGCGCACGGTGCTTCTCGTGGATGAGCGGCGATCATCGATGGCCGCCGACGAGCGTCTTGCGCGGACCGGGCTCACGCACGGGCAGAAGAAGCGTCGGCGCGACGCGATCGCGGCCGCCGAGATCCTCCAGCGCCTTCTCGACACGAAGCCCGACCATGCGGAAACGGACTCGCCCGAGCCGGACTGGGAGTGAGCATCACCCGGCGCGTTCAAGATCGCCCGGGTCGATGCCGAGCACCTTCATCTTCTTGTAGAGCGTGGTGCGGTTGATGCCGAGTTGGTCGGCCGTGCGCTGGCGGCTCCAGTCGTTCGCGCGAAGCGCGCGGAGGATGATCGCGCGCTCCGGACCGCGCAGCGCCTCATCGAGCGGCATCGGCTCCCACGGTTCGTCCGGATCGACCACGGCGCTGGCGACCGAGAGCGCGTGCGGCCCGCCCTCGCCGCGCACGGGCGCGGGAAGGTCCGCGGGTGTGATCGTCTGACCCGCGGTCAGCACCACGGCGCGGTGCACGATGTTCTCGAGCTCGCGGACGTTGCCCGGGTAGTCGTACCTCCGGAGCAGGTCTATCGCCTCGGGCGAGATCGCGACCACCGCCTTCGACGCTTCCGCGGCGTACTTGCTCAGGAAGTGCTCCGCGAGCAGCGGGATATCGGTGACGCGCTCGCGCAACGGCGGGAGTTCGATCTTCACGACGTTGATGCGGTAGTAGAGGTCTTGACGAAAGGCGCCCGACGCCACGAGCTCCTCCAGCGGCTGGTTGCTCGCGAGGATCACCCGAGCATCGACCTCGATCGTCTCCGTCGAGCCCACGGGCTCGAAGCGACGCTCCTGGAGCACCCGCAGCAACTTGAGTTGCATCGCCGGGCTCGCGGAGTTGATCTCGTCGAGGAAGAGCGTGCCGCCGTCAGCCCGGAGGAAGCGTCCGGGCTTGTCGGCGTGCGCGCCGGTGAACGCCCCCTTCACGTGCCCAAACAACTCCGATTCAAGCAGCGTCTCGGGAATGGAGCCGCAACTCAGCTCTACATACGGCCCGTCGCGGCGCGTCGAGCGGTGGTGGATCGCGTGCGCGACGAGGCTCTTGCCCGTGCCGCTCTCACCGCTCATCAGGACGGTGGTGCGCGCCGGTGCGACCGAGTCGATCAGCTCGTACATCGCACGCATCCGTGGATCAGATCCGATGATTGAGTCGAGCCCGAACCTGTCGTCAAGCTGCTCACGAAGCCGGGCGTTCTCGGCGATCAGCGCCCGGTGTTGGAGCGCTCGTTCAACCGCGAGTCGCAACTCCTGATCCACCACCGGCTTGGTGAGGTAGTCCACCGCACCCAGGCGAAGCGCGTCCACCGCCGACTCGATCGTCCCGAAGCCCGTGAGCATCACGACCGCAACGTCAGGGCGATCCGCGCGGATGCGGCGCAGGAGTTCACCACCATCGACCCCCGGCATCGCAGCGTCGGTGATCACCGCGCCGATCCGATGCGCCGTGTCGTCGCGGAGCATCCCCCACGCTTGCTCGCCGCCGATCGCGTGCGTCGCGTCGTGCCCCTCGAGCCGAAGGAACTCGGCGATCGACCCGGCGACGATCGCATCGTCGTCGACGACCAGCACTCGTGGTTTGCGGTCATGGCCCAACGGCTCACCTCCGCTACGCGGCGTCAGACGAAGGTGGCGGGAGCGACGCCCTGGCGGCCCAGGTCGGTCGCGCGTGCAGTTCCAGCACGGCCCCGCGGCGTGGGGGCGCGTTGGAACCCGCCGTCAGCCGGACCATGCCCCCCGCAAGGCGGTCCACAATCGAACGCGTGATCGAAAGCCCGAGCCCCGTGCCCTCCTGCTTCGTCGTATATCCGTGGGTGAAAGGGTCTCGATCGTCCACCGGCCCCGGGCCATCGTCTTCGATGCGTACGAGAAGGACACCTCCGGGCTGAATGCCCGCGCTGATGACGATCAGGCCGCGAGGCGCCGGATCGCCGGGCTCCTCGCGCAGCGAGGCGATCGCCTCAATCGCGTTGCGGAGTCCATTCAGCAGGATCGGGTAGAGCGGACCAACGGGTGTCGCCGAGGCGCTCGGGTCGATCTGCACCCGGATCGTGATCTCGTCGAGCGCGGCGATCGGCTCCACCACGGCGACCGCGTGCCGCGTGGCTTCGCCGAGCGAGACCGCCTCATAACAACCGAGTGAGGGCGAGCCGATGACACCCGGTGAAGCGATCATCGCGTCGCGCAGCAGTCCGCTCATGCGATCGAGGGCCGCGAGCACGTCCTGCAACTGTCGGCGGGCGTCGGGGATCGATTCGGGAGTCGCAGCCCCGAGCGCTCGCGTGGCGAGGCCGACGCGACGACGCGTGCCGTCCACCAGCGAACGCAGTTCGTGCGCCACGGTGGTCATTAGTTCGGCGTAAGGGACGGCGTGCATCCCGCTCGGGCGGATAGGCCGCGCAGCGGGGCCGGACTGTCGGCGTGGCTCTGGTTGCTCCCGCATCGGCGATGCCATCGACCTGCGCGGGGGCCTACTTCAAGGCGTGTTGCGGGAAGTCAACGCCCGGGTCGCCCTGGCGCGAATGAGCCTTGTGGTCCGCCCCCACGCCATTAGACTGCCTTGAGGTCACTCTCGGGAGAACCACGATGCGCACCACTTCTCGGACAGTCCACGGCGCTGAAGCGCTCGAGCCCCGTGTTCTCCTCGCAGCCGATCCGGTCACGCTCGACCACGAGCTCTGGGCAATCCCATACGGATCGGCGATCATTGACGGAAACCCGGACGACTGGCAGTGGCAGAGCGCCTGGCGCACAGAGAAGACACTGCCGTATCGCGAAGCCCGTGTCTCGGTCGGCGCCCTGTGGGACGAGCAGGGGCTGTACGTCATCGCCGACGTGTTCGATCAGTCGATTTGGGCGGACGGCGGCGGCGACGGCGTGGGCAACATCTGGGAGCTCGAGAACGACGACTCCTTCACCTGGTACGTCGACCCGGACAAATCGAGGGACGAGTATTTCACGGAGAACGACCGCGCGTTCGGCACCAACCTCGGGCTCTCCACCGATGCCCTCACGGGGTCCGGTGTTGTCCAGCGCAACAAGCTCATCCGGGGCGACGGCGCCGGCGGCGCGCCGGGTGTGCCCAACACCGAAGCGACGCCCACGTGGGCATCGAGCATCCGCGG
>JAUIFD010000038.1 GCA_030429485.1 Phycisphaerae bacterium
GGGTGCCGTAGAGCTTGAAGCTCTGGGCGGGGTTGATCGTGTCGTCGGTGTCAAACCCGATGGCGTGGATCTCGCCCTGGCTGTCCGATCGGAAGTCGAACTCGAGGATGGTGTCCTCGGTGATGGTGTAGTCGAAGTCGATGTCCTTCCAGGTGTTGCCCTCCATGTGGAGGGTGGCGCCGGAGTCTTCGATCGCGACGAAGGTGTCCTTGTCCTGCTCGGCCCCGCCGTAGCTCGTGATCTGGTGGTCGTTGAAGTCGAGGACGGGGTGCGCCGGTTCGGGCGTCGCCGTGGCGGTGACGTCAAGATCGAACGAGCCGGCGAAGTCCTCGGGTGGTGTGATTGTGAGCCCGTCAAGATCGTCGGCGTTGAGCGTCCAGGTGCCGTCGCCGTTGTTGACTCCCGCCGAGAGGGAAGCACCTTCCGGGATGTTCGAGATCGTGACGGTGAGCGTCGTGCCGTCGCCTTCCAGGACGGACGCGTCGATGTCGAGGGCGATCGGTTGATCCTCAAGCCCGGAGGCGGGCGTGACGGCGAGGTCGGGCGCATCGATGGCGTCGGCGATGTTGATCGTCAGCAGAGCGCTCACGCTCGCGGAGTCAACCGTGTGTTCGTGCACGCTGACGTTGTCGAGGTAGCCGCCGAGGCTGTCGTCTGTCCCGGCGGCGCGAAACTCGAGACGCGTGGTGCCGCCTTCGCCTCCCTGCACGGTGTAGGTGTGCGTACCCCATTGCGTGTCGGAGGCGCCGGCGCCGTCGGCGGTGATGGTGTCGATTCTGTCGCCGTTCCAGTAGACGTCGATGGCGTTGCTCTCGGCGGCCACGCCCGGTCGCGCGGCGTACTCGAACGACACGGTGTACGTCGAGTCGGAGGAGGTCGAGAGGTCTTGGTAGATGCCCGAGTTGTGGTGGCTGTCGAGTTCGACGTGCTGCGATCCGTCGGCCGCCGCTCCCGCGACGCCGTCCTGGAGCTCGACGCCTGAGCCCTCGGAGACGCTCCACCCCGTCAATCCGTCGCGCACACTCCATGACCCGGTGTCGATATCGTCGGCCTCGAAGCTACCGTTCTCGACAAGGTTGTCGCCGAGGGATGGCGCGGTGGAGGTGCCGGTGACTTCAAGCTGGAACGTGCCGTGGAAGTCCTGCGGCGGCGTGAGCGTGAGTCCTTCCAGATCGCCTGCCGCGAGTGTCCAGGTGCCGTCGCCGTTGTCGACGCCCGCGGAGAGCGCGCCGCCCTCGGGCACGCCCGAGACGGTGACGAGCGAGTCCTGCCCGGGCGCCGATTCGAGCGAGATGGACAGGGCGATCGGCTCGTTCTCGACGCCGTGCAGACCGGGCGAGGGTGCATCGCTCGTATCGAACACGAGCTTGCCGTTCCAGTACATGCCTTCCTGTCCGGGGATGTCCGCCCCGCCCGCGCGGTCGTACCAGGCGTCTTCAGCCTCGTATCCCTGTCCGTTGACCTCGATGCGGTCGACGTAGAGGTTGCGGTCGGTGTCGGACGTGCCGGCCCATTTGTCGTTGGTGAACTCGACCTCGACGCGCTGAGGTCCGTCGGCGCCGAAGTCGCCGCGCACTGTGATCTCCTGCCACTGGTCGGCGTTGTGATCGGCGCTGACTTCGATGGGGTCGCCTACGGGCTGGCCATCGACGATCACGCGCATGTACGGGTTGCCCTGGTAGTTGGTGGCGCTGACGCGAAGCGTGATCTCGTTGTGCGAGCCGTCGACGTCGAGTGTCGGTGGGGCTGCGTCGACGTCGGCGAACGGCGAGCCGCCCGCGGGCGTGACGAAGTGGTCGACGTTGGAGAACTCGACCGTGAAGCTGTCGCCGGATGCGAGGTCGACGGTGGCGACGCCATCGGCGTTGTTGATGGTGACCCGCTCAAACGAGCTCAGGTCGAGCGTGTTGTGGCCCTCGCCGCCATCGACGACGAAGTGATCGCCGCCCGCCGCGTCGGATATGGAGAACACGTCGTCATGCGCGCTGCCGATGACGTGCTCGACACCCGCGGTTGCGAGATCGAACTCAACGCCCGCATCGGCTTCGGCGAAGGACACGGTGTCGTAGCCTGCGCCGCCTTGGATTGTGTCCGTCCCATCGGCCAGGATGAAGTCGTCGCCGTCGCCACCGTCGAGGGAATCGGCGCCGTGACCGCCGATCAGCGTGTCGTTGCCCGCTCCGCCCTCGATGGTGTCGCTGCCGTTCCCACCGTCGAGGTAGTCATCGCCTTGATCGCCGCCAATGAAGTCCGCCCCGTTTCCGCCGGAGACGTAATCGTCGCCATCGCCGGCGAGAAGCTCGTCGTGGCTGTTCTCGCCGTAGATGGTGTCGTTGCCATCTCCGCCGAGGATGGTGTCGGCCCCGTTTCCGCCCGAGAGGAAGTCATCGCCGCCCATGCCGTCCACGAACTCGGCGTGCGAGTCCCCCTCGTAGACGTCGTTGCCGTCGGTGGCGCCATCGATCTGCTCGCCGGTGTCGGCATCGACCCAGGTGCCCGAGAGGAGGATGCGATCCTCCAGGCTCTCGGGGCGCAACCTCTTCTTGCGGCGGGGCTTGCGAGGTTCGCCTTCGGGGAGGTTCGGCACATCTGCTCTCCGCAACGAGAATCCGTACCGATGGGTTTCGGATGGGCGGGGTCTCCACTCCCGGGGTGTCCAGCGGACCGTTGCGGGAACTTGCCGCCGGGTTCGGGTTGTGCGTTTGCGCGAGTTGGTTGTTGGGTGTCGCTGCGGATGCGAAGGTCCTAGAAGCGACTCGGGGGGCTTGGTCGGCCTCCGTGTCCCGGGTGCGCGGTAGTCTTCCGTGAGGGGGCGAAGGAGGCCGTTCGTGATTCGAGGTCCGCTCGCGCATCCGGAGGTGTTGGCGGCGCTCGCTGGGGCGGGGCATGGCTCGCGGGTGTTGGTCAGTGATTTCAACTACCCGCACGCGACACGCCTCGGACCCAACGCGGCGCTGGTCTTCGCGAACTTTGCGCCGGGGCTCGTCCGGGCGACCGACATCCTCGGATGCCTCGCGGCGAGCGTGCCGATCGAGGCGGCGGTGGTGATGTCGCCGGGCGAGGGCGCGCCGGACCCCGCGGTATGGGAGGAGTATCGGCGTGTGCTCGCCGAGCGAGGCTCGGTTGCCGAGCCTCTCGAGCGGCTGAGCCGCCACGAGTTTTACGGGGTGGCGAGCGGTCCTGATCTGTGCTTGACGATTGCGACGGGCGAGACCAGCCTCTATGCGAACATCCTGCTGACGATCGGCGCGATTGCGCCGGATTGAGGCGTCGGTTGGGTTTCATGGGGCCCGGCTGCAATCGCGGCGTGCGATTCCCTAAGACCTGACGGGCCGGGTCCGGGGGGTTGTCGTTGCCGCAACTTCTGACGCGGGAGCATCGCGATGAAGACGAGTGCCTTGAGCGGATTGGCGAGCGCGTGGATGGCTGTTCTGGCGATCGCCGCACCACTGGGCGTTGCGCAGGCCCAGTCGGGCCGGAGCGGCGCCCGAGTCGAGCGCTCGGAGCGGACGCCGACCGCGGAGGAGGCGGCTCAACTGCAGGGCGCCGGGCGCTGGGAGGCGGCCGCGTCGGCGTGGGAAGAGATCGTGGAGCGCGACCCGGAGAACGGACGGGCCGTGTTCAACCTCGGGTACTGCCTGCACATGGCGGGGCGGATCGAGGAGGCGATCGAGGTTCATGAGCGTGCGGCGCGGTTTGATGGGTATCAGGGCATCGCGCTCTACAACGCTGGATGCGCGTACGCGCTTCTGGGTGAGCGTGATGCGGCGATCGATGCCCTGACCGAATCAAAGGAAGCCGGCTTCGACTTCGGGATCGCGCGAGAGGATTCCGACCTGGACTCGCTGCGTGGCGACCCACGGTTCGAGGCGTTGCTCGAGGGCACGTCGGCGGGCGCCGACTGGCGCGCGCACGTTGAGGCACTCGCCGGCCGAGCGCGCGGGCTCTATGAGGAGTATGCGCCGGTCGTGAAGCGACGCGTGGATGGGGTGCTGTCCCGGGCCGAGGCGCAAGGGCGCGAGTTGTTTGGGCGCTTGATGCAGGACCAGCGCTTTCGGACAGCGTTTGGTCGCGCGATGCAGTTCGTTGGCGAGCACGTGCATGGGGCGGGCGCCGCGCCGGCGGGTGTGCCACAGGAGGCCGCGCCGACGTTCTCGCTGCGCGACGCGCAGCGGCTCCAGCAGGCGGGGGAGTGGGAGGCCGCGGCGCATGCGTTCGGCGCGGTGCTTGAGCGAGAGCCGGAGAACGCCGCGGCGGCCTTTGGGTACGCCTACTGCGTGCATATGTCGGGTGATTACGACACCGCGATCCGAGCGCACAAGCGCGCGGCGTCGTTCCCGGAGACACGGGGGATCGCGCTCTACAACCTCGCGTGCGCATACGCGCTCACGGGGCAGCCTGACAAGGCACTGCAAGCGCTGCGGGCCTCGCGTGAAGCGGGCTTCGACGACATGCCCGACCTGATCGAATCGGACTCGGACCTCGACAGCTTGCGTGAGGACGAGCGCTTCCAGCGGTTCGTCGAGAGCATCCGCAAGGGGGCGTGACGCGCCGGTCACCGGTAACGCGCGTGGATCGGATGTCGGCTGGCTCGTCTATCCTGGGATGGGAGCGAGGTGGTCGTGTTTCGACGATGCGCAATCGCGGTGTTGTTGGTCGCGCTCGGCGGCTGCGTGAGCGTCCACGACCCGGCGTCGCCGGATGTGGGACGAACGACGACCGAAGTTTGTGCGCCGGCCCAGCAATCGGGCTCGGTGCGTGCAGAGGCAGACCAACCCGCACTCGGTCCGGCGGGCGTGTCGGAGGTGTCACCCTCCTCCGGTGTGACTTCGCGGCTCACGGCGGCGGACCTCGCGAGGGCGCGCGTCTCGCAGTTCCCGCGGGAGACAACGCGTGCGCTCGACTTCGGTGATATCGAGTCGCGCATCGTGCGTGCGTCGCTCGCGACCGATGTCGTGGAGTCGGTGGAGGCCGAGATCGAGTTGACCGGGCGCGGCGGCGGGTTCGGCGGGTACGACTCGACGACGCTTGTCGTGCGCGGGGCCAGCCGCAACGTGCGGTTCGATGCGGTCGACTACTGGCGGCCTCTCACCGCGGATTCGCGCTGGCCGCGCACGTACGCGATTGAGACCACCTATCGGCCGGAGGGCGGGTCACCGAGCGCCGCTGGCGAGTTTGGGGTCGTGGTGCGCGTGGATGACCTGCGCCATCCCGCAGCGGGGAAGGTGATCTACGAAGGCTGGCATCGTGTGGTGTGGGGCGCCGACTGACTCAGCTCGGACCCGCGTGAGAGTTCTCGTGCATCGCACCAAAGCGGGCGACCGGACTCGAACCGGCAACATTCAGCTTGGAAGGCTGACGCTCTACCATTGAGCTACGCCCGCGCGCCGGGGCCAATACCCCGCGGAGGCAGAGGATAGCCCGGGGGGCGGGGCGGGGCGAAGTGCCTCCGAGTGCCTTCCGAGGCGTGTCAGCGGCGAGGTTTGCGCGTTCGGCAACGAAGCGCTTCGCAAGTGCGCGTGAGGTGTGGGGGGGCGGCTGGATCGTCCGAGAATCACTGGTCGGTGCGCCCGGGCTTTGCCCGAGTCACCCGTTCGATCTGGCGCGACGCGTGGCGAGCCGCACGCGTCCGAGTAGCATGGCCCAAGCCGCGATCCGGTCTGGAATCCGCGGGCTCGGAAGGGAATCAGACATGCGGAATCGCGTGCTTCAGTTCGCCACGGCTTTCGCCTCGCTCGCGTGCGCGAGCGCCTTCGCCGCCCTCGTGCAGATGCCGCGGCAGGATGACCCAGAGCAGGCGTTCAAGCCGGATTGGGTCTCGCAGTTCGACTGGCGGCTGATCGGCCCGGCGAACATGGGGGGGCGCATCGTCGCGATGTCGGTGTATGAGGAAGACCCGACGACGTTCTGGGTCGGCACTGCGGGGGGTGGGCTGCTCAAGACCACGAACAACGGCGTGACCTTCGAGCACCAGTTTGAGCACGAGGGCTCGATCGTCATCGGCGATGTAGAAGTCGCGCAGAGTGATCCGAGCATCGTCTGGGTTGGCACGGGCGAGCAGAACCCGCGCAACTCGGTGTCGTGGGGCGACGGTGTCTACAAGTCGACCGACGGCGGGGAGACCTGGGAGCACAAGGGCCTCAAGGAGTCGTTCCAGATCGGGCGGCTCTGGATTCACCCCGAAGATCCGGACACGGTGTTTGTCGGATCGATGGGGCGCTGCTGGGGGCCGGGCGGCGAGCGCGGGCTCTATCGCACGACCGATGGCGGTGACAACTGGGAGCAGGTGCTTTTCGTTGATGAGCGCACCGGCGTGATCGATATCGCTTCGGACCCCGAAGACCCGGACACGATGCTTGTCGCGACGTGGGAGCGCCAGCGCGATGAGTTTGACACCAACGACCCGGCGAAGCGCTGGGGACCGGGCTCGGGGCTCTACCGCACAACTGACGGCGGCGACACTTGGGATGAGATCACGGACGGTCTGCCGAGCGTGGAGATGGGGCGCCTGTCGATCTGGTGGTCGCGAGCGAACCCCGGCGATGTATACATGTTGGTCGACTCGCGCCTCATCGGCACGGGTATCGCGAACCCCGGGTATCTGGGGATGACCGGACAGGCGGCCGACGCGGGCGCCCGCATTACACGGGTTACTGAAGATGGGCCGGCGGAGGAAGCCGGGCTCAAGGTCGACGATGTGGTGGTCGCGGTCGATGGCGAACGCATCATCAACTACGACGAGCTGCTCTCCGCGATTCGCATCCGTGAAGCGGGCACGGAGGTCACTCTTGAGGCGGTGCGTGGCGACGAGATCGTGGAGATCACCGCGACGCTCGCCGAGCCGCCCGAGCCGGTGGCGCGCCCCTTTACGCAGGACCTGGGTGGGCAGGCCGATTCGATCCAGGACGAGCAGGGCGACGACGGGCACGAGACCGGCGGGCTCTTCAAGTCGGAGGATGCGGGCGAGACCTGGACGCGGATCAACTCGATCAACCCGCGCCCGATGTACTTCTCGAAGATCTACACCGACCCCTCGGACGACAACTACCAGTGGATCCTGGGCGTGCCGCTCTCGAAGTCCGAAGACGGGGGCGAGACGTGGACGCGCGACGGCACGCCGGGCATCGTGCACGTCGACCATCACGTCATGTGGATCGATCCGCGCGACGGGCGACACATGTTGCTCGGCAACGACGGCGGGCTGTACGTCACCTACGACCGCGGCAAGACGTGGGATCATCTCGACCACGCGGCGATCGCGCAGGCGTATCACGTGTCGGTCGATACCAACCCGCTCTACAACGTGTACTTGGGTCTGCAGGACAACGGCACATGGGGCGCACCCAACCGCACACGCACGAGCGAGGGCACGTACAACACCGATTGGTTCCGCGTCGGTGGCGGAGACGGATTTGTCGTGTACCCCGATCCGAACGATCCTGATCAGTTGTACTACTCAAGCCAGAATGGCGGCGTGGGGCGTGTGCATCTCGAGACCGGCGAGCGGAGGGGGCTGCGTCCGCGCGCCCCGCGCGGCGAGACGTACCGCTTCAACTGGAAGACGCCGCACATGGTCTCGAATCACAACTCCCAGATCTTCTACATGGCGGGCAACAAGGTCTTTCGTTCGTATCACAAGGGCGATGATCTCAAGGCGATCTCGCCGGAGATTTCGCGCACGCGGCGAGGTTCGGCGACGGCGTTCGCCGAGTCGCCCGTCGACAGCGACGTCCTCTACGTCGGGACCGACGACGGCGCGCTCTGGGTCACGCGCGATGGCGGCGCGGAGTGGCACAACATCGTGTTCCCGTACGACGAGAGCGCCTACCCGGAGGAGTCGGATCGGGAGAACGATGCGCTCGCGTTCGACATGCCGGTGGATGAAGCGGGCAACCCGCTCCCGCCGGAGGAAGAGGAAGCCGGCGATGAGCCGCCCGCTCGCGGTCCCGGCGCGCGGCGCGGAGGCGGCGGCCCTGCGGGCGCGGGCGCTGGAGGCCCCGGCGCGGGTGGTGGGGCGGAGCGAGCCGCGCGGATGCTCGAGCGCCTCGATGAGAACGACGATGGCAAGATCCAGCGGAGTGAAGCGCCCGAACGCATGGGCGAGTTCTTCGACATGCTCGATGCGAATGACGACGGCGTCCTGACTGCCGACGAGTTGGCCTCGGGCCCGGGCGCAGGCCCAGGCGCCGGCGCGCCCGGTGCGGATCGCCCTCGTAGCGACGCGCCAGCCGACCGGGCGGGCCAGCGTCGGGGCGCGGGCGCGCCGGGCGGCGGCGTTCGCCGCGGACCGCCAGCGCAGGACGACGAAGACCAGCCCGATGGCGACAAGCCGGACCACCCGCTCGCGGGCACGTGGACGGGCGGGCTCGTCGGGCAGGGCGAGGGCAACCCGTTCACGCTCACGTTTTCGCCGCTCGACAACGGCAACGTGCGCGTCGAGGTCAACGCGACGGTGCTCGACGACACGACCGACGCGGGCACGTTCGACGCCGAGAGCGGGGCGGCGCGGTGGGTCGTTCGCGGTGAACAGGGCGAGGTCGTGTTCGAGGCGGTTGTCGAAGGCGACAAGATGAGCGGCACGCTCGACGTGGGCGGCGGGATGTTCAGCGCCGACTTCGAGGCGACGCGTGACGCGGCCAAGGGCGATGAGCCGGCCGGTCCGACGCTCGCGAGCCTCATCCCCGGGCCTCGCCGCGTGCAGTCGATCGAGGCGTCACGCTTCGAGCGTGATCGCGTCTACATCACGCTCGACGGTCACTACGCCGACGACGATGCGCCGCACGTCTACGCGTCGGAGGACGCGGGGCGTTCCTGGCGGTCGCTCAACGCGAATCTGCCCGACGGGTCGACACGCGTCATCCGCGAAGACCTGGAGAACCCGAACGTGCTCTACCTGGGCACCGAGTTTGGGGCGTGGGTCTCCGTCGATCGCGGCTTGAGCTGGACGCGATTCAACAACAACCTGCCGCACGTGGCGATCCATGAGTTCGCCCAGCACACAACGTCGGGCGAGCTGATCGCCGGGACGCACGGCCGGAGCTTGTGGGCGATCGACGTGACACCGATCCGTCAGATGACGGACCGCGCGCGCGACGCCGAGGTGTGGCTCTTCGAGCCCAACGAGGTGATCCGCTGGCGTTCCGAGGGCGCGCGAGGCCGCGGCGCGAGCCGGTGGTTTGCGGGCGAGAATCCCGCCGACGTTGCGATGCTTTACTACCGTCTTGAGCGTGAGGCCGGCCAAGGGGTCGAGCTCGAGATCCGCGAGACGTCGGGCGCCCTCGTGCGTCGGCTCGAAGCGCCGGCGGGCGCGGGGCTGCACCGCGTGAGCTGGGACCTCCGTCGCGAGCCGCCGCAGGGTGGGAACGCTCGTTTCCGCCGGGGCGCGCTGGTGCCGACGGGCGTGTATCGCGTGATCCTGCGTGTGGATGATGAAGAAGTCGCCCGCGACCTCCGGGTCGTCGCCGACCCGGACAGCGAGGGCGGGGCTTTCTCGACCGAGGAGTTCCTTGCCGAGCTCTATGCCGAGGAGGAAGACGAGCACGCGGCCGAGTCGGACGAGGAGGAGTCACGCGACCGGTAGCGCGCGTCGGCCGGGTTCGCTAGGCTCCGAGCGTTGGACACGCGGAAGTTCCTGAATGTTTGGTCGCGCAAGCTGCACCGGTGGGGCGCGGTCGCGACGCTCGTGCCGCTTGCGTTCATCATCGGCGCGGGGCTCTTGCTTCAGGTCAAGAAGCAGCTGACCTGGGTGCAGCCCGCGACGATGCGGGGCGAGTCTTCGGGCGAGCCGGCGATCGCGTTTGCCGAGTTGCTCGACGTGGTCCGCGGCGTGCCGGAGGCGGAGGTCGTGTCCTGGGACGACATCGACCGCGTCGACGTGCAGCCCGGGCGCGGCATGGCGAAGGTGCTGTCTGCCAACAGCTGGGAGGTGCAGGTTGATCTGGCGACAGGCGAGGTGCTGCAGGTCGCGTACCGACGCTCTGATCTGATCGAGTCGCTCCACGACGGGTCGTTCTTTGGCGACTTCGCGAAGCTCGGCGTCTTCTTGCCTACGGGCGTCGTGCTGCTCGGCCTCTGGGCGACCGGGGTGTACCTGTGGGTGCTGCCGTACCTAGCGCGCGCTCGGGGGCGGCGTGTGCGTGCGGCGAGGGCGCAAGCGAGCGAGGCGCCTTGACACGCGTGTGCGCCGATCGCATCTAGGCGAGCAGGATCGTGCCCTCGATGGTGGTCACGGCGCATCCGGTGAGGTGTACGCGTCCGTCCTTGAGCTCGCACGTGAGCTCGCCGCCGCGGGCCGAGGCTTGTCGGCAGTTGAGCGTGGATTTACCGAGGCGCTTGCCCCAGTAGGGCGCGATGGTGCAGTGGGCCGAGCCGGTGACGGGGTCTTCGTTGACGCCTCGCGTGGGTGCGAAGTACCGCGACACCGCGTCGTGCGAGGCGCCCGGCGCGGTGGCGATCACGCCGCCTGTGCCCGTGAGCTCGTTGACCGCGGCGAGACGCGCGAAATCGGGGCGCAGCTCGTGGACCGTGCGTTTCGAATCGAACACGCAGAGCAGCGATTGGGCGCGCAGGTACTCATCGGGGCGCGCGCCGAGGGCGTCGATCAGCGCGAGGGGCGGCTCGCCCGCGGGCTCCGCAACTCGCGCGGGGAAGTCCATCGTGTATCGGTGCGCTCCGGTGGTCTCTGTCGCTTGGCGGACCGTCAGCACGCCGGAGCGCGTCCGGAATCGCACGCCAGCTCCAACAACGCCACCATCGAAACCCAGGTGCGTAAAGAGCGTGTGCGCGCTGGCGAGCGTCGCGTGCCCACAGAGATCGACCTCGACCGCCGGGGTGAACCAACGCAGATGGAAGTCGCTCTCGCCCGAATCGGGCACGAGGAAGGCTGTTTCGGAGAGGTTGTTCTCGATCGCGATCGCCTGGAGGGTCTCGTCGGGGAGCCATGCATCGAGCGGGACCACCGCCGCCGGATTCCCCGCGAAGCGCCGCGATGTAAACGCGTCGACCTGGAAGAGCTTGAGTGTCTCAGGCATCGCGCGAGTATACACGAGGCACTATCGGTGTTCGTGCGTTCCGAAGCGGTTACGCCGGGAACTCCCAGGGCTTGCCCGGCGTGTACCCGATCAAGCGGTAGAGTTCTTCGCGCGTCTGCATCTCGGCGATCGTGAGTTCGACCGAACCCGTTTCACGGATCGATGTCAGCGCTCGGGTGATCGCGCCCATCGCGATGCGGAGCGTGGTGACCGGGTAGATCACCAGGTCGTATCCCATCTCCGCGAACCGGGAGAGCGGCAGGATGGGGGTCTTGCCAAACTCGGTCATGTTGGCGAGCAAGTACACCTTGCCGCCGTCGCGGCGGCGCACGTCTTCGTGCAGGCGTGCCGCGAACGCGCTGAACTCGATCTCGCTCGTGAGCCCTTCCGGGAAGATCATCGGCGCGCCCGCGTCTACGTACGCCTTGGCGCGCTCGATCGCGCCATCCATCCCCTCGACACTGCGTGCGTCGGTGCGAGCGCACACGATGAACGCCCCGTCGGAGCAATCGGCGCTGCCCTTGGCCGCCCACTCGATCTTCTCGCACATGTGATCGATCGGCACGAGTTGCTTGCCGTCGAGGTGACCGCACCGCTTCGGGAATACCTGGTCTTCGAGGTGGAGCCCCGCCGCCCCCGCCCGCTCGTATTCGATCACTGTCCGCCGCGCCATCTCCGCCTCGCCAAAGCCCGTGTCGGCGTCGGCGATCACGGGCAGGCCCGAGCCCATCGCCACCTCGCGCACGACTCTCGTGAAGTGCTCGAGCGAGAGCACGCCGACATCCGGCACGCCCGCGGCGACGCTCGTGGCTGCGCCGGAGACGTAGGACGCCTCGAACCCTGCGTCGGCGACTGCTTTGGCGACCAGCGCGTTGAACGCGCCGGGCGCCGCGACGGCGCCGCGCTCCATGAGGGTGCGGAGGCGAACGCCGGGGTGCTGTGGGTTTGGCATGGAGGAGGTTAGTCGCCCCAAGGCTCGATCGGTGCAGACGCGCGGACGCGGATCAGGCAGTCAGGAGTGCGAGCGCTTCCTCGGGCGTCTGGCAGAACGCGGGCACGGTCTTCTGCGGCAGAAAGCCGTCGGACACACCGCGCTCAAACCAGGTGCGGAGGCCGGCGAAGCACCCGTACGCATCGAGCACGACGATCGGGTGGTCGTGCAGGCGCAGCTGGCGCCAGGTGATGACCTCGAACAGCTCATCCAGCGTGCCGACACCGCCGGGCAGCGCGAGGAAGCCGTCGGCGAGGTCGGCCATCACCTTTTTGCGCTCCAGCATGGTCTGGACGACGCGCATCTCGGCGACGCCGGTGTGCGCGCGCTCTTTCTCGATCATGAACTCGGGGATGACGCCGATGACCCGCCCCGAGGCGCTGATCGCGCCGTCGGCGAGCGCGCCCATCATGCCGCGCCCGCCCCCGCCGTAGACGATGCCGAGCCCGCGCTGCGCCAGCATGCGCCCGACATCGCTCGCGAGTTCGCGGAACTCCGGGCGCGCGCCGTCGGAGGCGGCGCAGAAGACGTTGACCGTCTGGCTCACTCGAACCCGTCCCGGCGCACGAGATCGAAGTCGTGGATCGCGGCGATATCCGCAGTCGATTTGTCCTCAAGCTTGGCGTATCGGGCGATGAGTGAGGCGGGGTCGTCCGCCGCATACTGCCCGAGCATCTTCCACTTCGCGTCGAGGAGGGCTTCCAGGTCGGCGGTGAGGTTTCGAGCGTGACCGGCGGGATACATCACGAGCCCTGAGTCATAGTCGGTGCCCTGGTCGTCCTCGATGACGACGGAAGTGGGAATGCCGTCGGGGTACCGCTTGTCGTAGTCGGGGCCGCCGTGCTGGAACTCGATGCGCTCCATGAGCTTGCGCGTGATCGAGTTCCCGATCGCCGCGGCGGAGTAGTCGTACGGCCCGAGCATGAGGTCGGTCCATTCGGCGCCCTCGCCGCGCGAGCGTCCCTCGAGGGCGCGGCGCAGCACCGTCGCGATGATGTAGACCATGGAGTGGTCGGCCGACTGACGGGTCGTGGGGTTGCGCTTCGCGGGGTCGCCGATGATCCCGAACGCCGGCTCGTACGCGGTGATCTTGATCTTCTTGATCCGCTCGCCGCTCGCGTCGTCGATCAGGTGCGGTGCCTTCTCGACGAGGTCGATCATCGCCTGGATCGCGCCGGCCGACTGGTGCTCGTAGAGCCCGATCTTGAAGTGCATGCCCATGACGGCGAAGTCGCGCCCCGCCCGGGCGAGCACGAGGTCGAACGGGCTTGCATCGTCCTTCTCGGTGTTGACCTTGCCGACGTGGTGCCCTTGCTTGTCCACGCGTTGGAAGAGCTGCCCCGGGCCTTCGAACGCGCGGAAGATCGCCTCCGGGTTGCGGAAGATGTCGCGCGGCCCGAGGAAGCCGGCCATCGAGCGCTTGAGCGCGAGGATCGCTGCTTCGGTCGAGATCGCGGCCGACGCGCCCTTGGAGTCTGAGAGCTGCTTGCCCGCGCGGATCGCCCGCCACGGGATGTAGTGGGCCACGACCATGCCGACCGCGGATTCGATCTGCTCGGGCGTCGCCTTGAGCATCGCGCCGAGTGTGGCAGCCGAGGCGATCGCGCCGTGTACGACGTGGTCGATCTTGTAGCTCTTGAGGCTGAAGACTTCAGCGAGCCGCCCGCGGATCTCGTCGTGCAGCACCATCGCGCGGAGAGCTGCTTCGCCATCAAGCCCGGCGAGCTGCGCTCCCGCGATGGCGACGGAGTAGAAGTCGTTATGCCCAAACTCGCCGGCGGTGTGCCCGCGATCCGGGTTGTACCCGAAGTTGGTGCCGTTGGAATCCCACTCGCGCACGGCGGCGCAGTTCGCCACGATCGCCTTCTCGATGACGAGCTCGTCGCGTGAGCCGAAGACGGTCGCGCCGCGCTTCACCGCGCCGTCGAGCGTGGGGGTGCGATCGGAGACGGCGTAGGTCAGCGCCTCGTCGCGGAGCACGTTGGGGGCGTTGGTGCCGAGGGCGAGGGCGCTCACGCCGCAGAGGACAGCGTCGGTGTGGAAGAGGTTGGTGCGAGCGAGGACCGCGGGGTCTGGTTCACCCCGCTGCCCGGGTTCTCCCCAGAGGAACGCGAGGGCGTACCGCGCCAGGCCGAGGGCCTGGTTGGAGTCGGCGGGGAGGGTGATGAAGTTGGCGTCGGACATTGTGGGCTCCGGTGGAAACGCACCGTACGCACGCCCGCCCGGGTCGGCGAGCCGGGAAAGGATGGCGGAATCGTCAAGCCGCGCCGGGTGCCCTTAGCCTCCGGCCATGCCCGACTCGACCCTCACCCCCTCCGCGGCTCCATCGGTCATCACCGAGACCAAGCCGGAGGCCCGCCTCCTCGACGTCATGGGTGGGGCGCTCCGGCGCGAAGTCCGCGTCCACGAGCACGGCTTTCTCGCCCTCGTCGACGCCATGCCCCGCCTCGTGCCCGAGGGGCAGACGGCCGACAGCGCGATCGTGCAGGCTGCCCGTGTCTCGTACGGCGCCGGCACGAAGAAGGTCAACGAAGACCGCGGGCTGATCCGCTACCTGCTCCGCCATCGCCACACGACGCCGTTCGAGATGGTGGAGTTCAAGTTCCATGTCGCGATGCCGATCTTCATCGCACGCCAGTGGATCCGCCACCGCACCGCCAACGTCAACGAGTATTCCGCGCGCTACTCGATCATCCAGGACCGTTTCTACACGCCGACACTCGATGCTGTGCGCAAGCAGTCGCGTTCCAACCGCCAGGGCGGTGAGGAGACCTTCGCCCCCGACGACGCCGGCGAAGCGCGCACGGCTCAGGACTTCCTCGACTACCTGGGCCGCGTCGAGCAGAACTACGCAGATTACATGAAGCTCACCGAGCAGGGCGTCTCGCGCGAGCTCGCGCGGATTGGGCTCCCGGTCAACGTCTACACCGAGTGGTACTGGAAGTGCGATTTGCACAACCTGCTGCGGTTCTTGTCGCTCCGCCTCGACCCGCACGCCCAGTCGGAGATCCGCGATTACTCGCAGGCGATGCTCGACCTGATCGAGCCGATCGTGCCGATGACGGTCGAGGCGTGGCGTGACTACGAGTGGGGGGCGGTGCGCCTCACACGCCTCGAGATCGAGGCGATCCGCGAAATCAAATCCGGCGGTGACGGCACGCTCGCGACCGACAACAAGCGCGAGCAGGCGGAGTGGGCCGCGAAGCGCGAGCAACTCGGGCTGTAGTCAGCACGCGTCGTTCTTCAACGATTGCCGAGCCGTCGGCGCACGTCCTCAGCCTGTCCCGTGCGTCCCTGGCGCTGATACTCCGCCGCGAGCAGCGCCCCGATCCTGTGCCAGTTGCTCTGAGAGGCGAACTGCGGCGACATCTGTCGCGGCTGATGGATGCTCCGCCAGACGCGTTCGAGCATCGGGATCGCGTGCTGCTGGCGTCCGCCGTTCTCGTCGAGCATGGTGAGCATCGTGCGCACCGCCGTGACGGCGTCGGCGCTGTCGTTGCCAAACCTCGACGCGACATCGTCGTACGCGTTCCACGCCTTGCCCAGATCACCCTCGCTCCGCCAGATCGCCGCTTGCTCGAATCGCACGCGCGACGCGAGGTCCGGGCGGCGTGTGAATTTGCGGTACGCCCAGTCCCACATGTCGATCTTCGCCTCGGCGCTCTCGACCGAGGAGATCATCCGCGCGAGGGTCTCAAAGGAGAAATCGAGGTACCCGTCACCCAGCTTTGCGAAGAGGGTCTTCGCCCAGTCGTCGAGTTCGCCCTGCGTCATCCCCTGGGTGATCGCGACCGCCGTCATCTCACGCCACGGCGCGGCGTCGTGTGGGCAGAGCTCCGTCGCGAACCGCAACACGGCGAGCTGCCCTGCACGATCCGTTGGGCGAGGCTCGCGAATCGGGCGCACGCCCGGGACAGGGGCGAGCTCATCGGCCGGTGGCACGAGCGCCCAACGCTCCGCCGACGACGCGAGCGCCGCGGCGGCCCTCCGCTCGGCGACGGAGTACTTCGCGAGTTCGGCGACCAGGGCGACCTCGCCGTCGGAGACCGGCCGGTTGCTCACCGGGCACGTGACGGTGCCTCGCACGTTCTTGTAGGCGTCGTATCGCCCGGCGTTGAAATCCCACGCCGACCGGCGCCCCGCGACGACGAACTGCCCGAGCCACGCGTGCCCGACGTTCGCCCCGCGACCTCCGACGTACGCGGTCGGCACGCCGAACGCTTTGCCGACATGCGCCGCAAAGTGTGCCTGGTCGGCGCACACGCCGCCGTACTTCCAGATCCCCGGGAGCCCGAACTCGCCCGACGCGGTGACTCGCTTGGTCGTCCCGCGGCTGAAGTGCTCGTCGTCGTACTGCACGCGGAAGTAGCAGTCCTTGAGATTGGGCGCACGATCGCGGAACTCGCGGCGCGCCCACTCCAGCTCCTCGACCTTCGCGGTTGAATCCACGACATACACGAGGACCTCCGCCGGCGTCGTGGCGGGATCAAGCACGAGCGAGCGTCGGTGCTTGATGAAGTAGTCGAGCACCTCCTCGGGCGGGCTCGCCTCCGCGAGGTTCTCGTTGACCCCGCGCACGAGGCGCGGATCATGCACCGCGGCGACGGCTGCGACGAGGTTTGGCAGCTCGCGCACGGCATCGGGTCGCACGCTCGCGAGCCGTGCGAGCTCTTCGTACGCGCTCGTCGGGTTGTCCGGTTCGGCCCGCATCACGTACGCGAGCGACTCGAAGACCTCCGGATGGTCGCGGTACGACCGCAGAAGCGCCGCGTGTTCCGACTCCGGGGCGCTCGCGATGCCCGCGAGCACCCGGCGCGGCGCATCGGCGATCGCGAGTTTGTCGAACGCGGCGCTGGGCGCCGTCACCGTCAGGCGGTCGCAGAGGTTCTGGAGGTCGTGTACGGCGAAGTGAAGCTCGTCGGCCTGCGATGCGCGGTCGATCGCGGCTGCCACAAGTGCGTCGAGCGAGGCGTCATCGGTCCGAGACTGGGCCCGGGCTGGCGCACATGCCAGAGTCACCACGACGCAAAGGCAGGCCCCGAGTTGCGTGAACGCCCTCACCATGGAGATCAAGCTACCCGTGGCGGTCGCGTGAGGCCAGGGTTGGCCGCATAACGCGTGATTCACCTCGGCTTGTGCGCCGCGCGGGCGAGAAGGTGGATCGCTTGCTCGACGAAGGCGTCGGCGTGGCTTTCGAGGAACACGCGTGCCGCCCGCGCGGTCGCGCCGGGGCGGTTGCCCCACGCGGCGGCGGCCCCGTCGCGCATCTGCACCATCCACTGGCCCTGCTCGGCGGCGACGCTCGGGAGCTTGTCGGCGAGCCAGGCGGTTGCGGCGTTGGCCGCCGGCGGGCCGAGGCTCAGGAGTGGCTGGCCGCGGAGGGCCTCCTGGTTGAGGTACCAGAGATCGGTGCAGACCCCGACCACCACCGTGCCCGGCGGTCCGGCGACCGCCGCGTCGAACGCCTCGGTGAGGTGTGCGGCGACGTCGCGTGCGATCGGGCGGTCGGCGAGCTCGGCCTCGAGGCGCGCGCCGACCGCGATCACCACCACCCGGTCGAACTGGACCTCCGGATACGCCACGTTCATCCTGTCGGCTCGTGAGGCGAGCGAAGAAAACGACCCGCTCGAACACCTCAGCGGGTCGCGGGAGGAAGATACCGATTCTGCCCGGGCGATCCCGGGCCGACACGTTATCGGCACAGCCGCGCCGGGCGCGCCAACGCGACAGGCAATGCACGTCGCGGGTTGCGGCGAGTGGCGCGCCCCGTGACCTCGCGGGCGGGCGGCGCAGATACTGCGGACCTTCGGCATCGTCCGGGTCGGCGCGACCCCACCCTGATCCCAGGCGCGGGCGGTTTCGGTCCGCACTCGGGGTGGAGGCGCACCGATGGCTGATCCAACGGGGTAGTCCCGAGGGAGACGACACGATGGCCGCCAAGCTCGGTGATCTTCTCGTCGCACAGGGCGCGCTTTCGGCGGCCCAGCGGGACGAGATCCTCAGGCGCCAGCGGGATTCTGGGCGTCCGTTTGGTGTGCTCGCGGAGGAGCTGTTCGGGATCGAGCCCCGTGCGGTCGAGCGGGCGTGGGCCGAGCAGTTCCAGGGGCTTGCCGAGTGGATCGACCCGCTTTCGGTGTTCGTTGACCCGGAATCCCTGGCGTTGGTGACACGACGCCAGGCCTGGCAGTTCGGCGTGCTTCCGATGCACTTTGAGGGCGCGGAGCTCGCGGTGTGCACGACACCTGGCCGCCTCGTGCGCGCGCTGCGGTTCTGCGGGTGGCGGGTTGGGCGCCCGTGTGCGATCGCGCTGGCGGAGCCCGATGCGCTCTCCGGCGCGCTGCAGCGGCATTACCCGATGTCGGGCATGAGCGCCTCGTCGCTGCGGCGCTAACCCCCCGAGCAAACCCGAGTATGTGACCCGCCCTCCGGCTCGGAGGGCGGTTTGCGTTGCGCCAGACGGGATAGGGCCTGCGCCGACGCGATTGGGGGTTGCGGTGGGCGCTGATTCGGGGAGAAACTGAAACCCACGCGACGGCTATCGGAACAAGGCGCATCCCCCACATAGACGCGCGCCCCCGAGCCCAGCCCAACCCGGAGACCGAACGTGCAAGGACGCCCCCTGTCCCGGATGCTCATCGCCGCCAGTGTGTGCGCCGTGCTCGGTGCGCCCACGCTCGCTCAGACGGATGCGGCGTCTCGCCAGCTCTACGCGGCCAACGGGCTTGCGAACCGCGGACTGTGTGATCTTGCGATCACCGAGTACCGCGCGTTCCTGGACGCGGCGCCCGAGCACCAACTCGCGACGCTCGGTCGGTATGGGCTCGCGGCATGCCTGGCGAGGTCGGGGGAGTACACCGAGGCGGTGGAGCTGCTGGATCAGGTCGTTGAGGACCGGCGGTTCGAGTTTCTCCCCGACGCGCTGCTGCTGCACGCGCAGTCGCTGCTCGCGATGAACGAGTATGCGCGGGCGGACGAGCAGGCGGAGGCGTTTCTGCGGAGGTTTGCCGACCACGCGCGCGCGGGCGAGGCTTCGGCGCTGCGGGCCGAGGCGCTGTATCGCGAAGGTGAGTACAACGCGTCTTCGTCGATCGGCCGGGAGGCGGTGCAGGAGGGGGGGGCGTGGGCTTGGCGTGCCGGGCTGTTCGCCGGGCTGGCGGACGCGGCCCGTGGGCGCGATCGCGAGGCGGTCGATGTCCTGGAAGCGTCGCTGGGTGGAGCGCCGTCGGATGATGATCGCGGGTACATCACGCTCCTGATCGCGCAGGCGGAGCACCGGCTGGGCGATGAGGCTGCTGCGCTGAGCGCATACGAGCGGGTGATCGAGTTTGAGATCCCAACGAGCTTTGCCCCGGCACTGCAGGGGGCGGCGCAGATCCGGCTTGCGCGTGGTGAGTTTGACGCGGCGGCGGAGATCGCGCGGACGCTGCGGGGGCAGGGCGGGACGTGGGCCGCGTGGGCGGATGTTGCGCTCGGCCGGGCCGCGCTGGGCGAGGACGATCTCGCGGAGGCTCGCAAGCGGCTCGGGCCGCTGCTGGCGGACGGCGCCCCGGAGGTGACGCGCGACTCGGCCGCGTATTGGCTCGCGAAGGTGGAGGCGGCATCGGGCGACCACGGCGCGGCGTTCGCGCTCTTGGACGGTGCGCTGGAGCGATCGCCGGAGAACGCGCTCGAGGCGGAGATGCGCTACGACGCGGCGATCGCCCTGGCGAACGCGGGGCGCAGCGAGGACGCGATCCGTGCGCTCGCGGTGTTCATCCGCGACCATGAAGAACACGCGCTCACCCCGGCTGCGGCGTTCGCCGAGGCGCGTTTGCTGCATGACGCGGGTGAGTATGAGATGGCGCTCGAGCGTGCGGAGGCGTGGCTCGGGGCGTACGCCGGGCACGATCAGGAGACAGAGGCGGAGTTCTTGCGGGCGGAGAGCCTGTATCTGCTCGGTCGTCTGGACGACGCGAGCGACGCGTACGAGTCGTGGCTCACGGCGCACGACGACCATCGCGACGCGGAACTGGCGACGTTGCGCTACGGGCTGTGCCGGTACGAGCTTGGGGATGATGAGGGGGCGCGCGCGGCGTTGGAGCCGGTCGCACCGCTCGCGTCGGACTCGCCGATCTACAGGGCGGCGTGGCTCGCGTTGGGTGAGATCGCGTTCGCGGACGAGCAGTGGGAGACCGCTGCCACGCGTCTGCTCGGGTACGCGGCGTTCGACTCGGGGGTGGCGTCCCGCGACGCGGCGCTGTTGAAAGCGGGGCTCGCCCTCGAACGGCTTGACCGCCTGGCGCCGGCGGCGGACGCGTTTCGGTCCGTGTTGAACGAGCACCCGGACTCGGATGAGGCGGGCGGGGCGGCGGTCGCACTGGCGCGCGTGCTGGAGGCGTCGGGCGACGGGCAGGGCGCGGAGCGCACCCTCCGGACGTTGGTGGAGGAACGCCCGTCGGACGGTCTTGCGCCGGCGTCGATGCGCCGCCTGGGACAGATGGCGCACGCGGCGGGGCGGATGGATGAGGCGATCGCCTGGTACGAGCGAGCGATCGCCGGGGGTGAGACAGAGGCCGCCTCGGGCGCGAGGTTGGACCTGGTCCGGGCGCTGCTCGCGGCGAAGAACAACGAGCGTGCGCTCAGGGAACTGGGGTTGCTGCCGGATGAGCTCTCGGATGGACACCGGGCGACCGCGGGGGCGCTGGGTGTGGTCACCCTCTCGCGTTTGGGGCGCAACGAGGAGGCGATCCAGTCGGCGGATCGGGCGTTGACCGACGACCGGCGCGCGTTGCTCGATCGGTCGCTTGATCGCCTCGCGCGGTTTGAGCGAGCCAGGGCGATGCTGGCTGTGGAGCGCACCGACGACGCGGCTGCCGTTCTGACACGTTTGCTCGCGGAGCAGGACCGCGATGAAGTGCGGCTGTACGCGGCGACCGAGTTGGCGTCGCTTGCGTCGGCGTCGGAGAGCCACGAACGTGCGCAGGAGTTTGCGCAGCTGGTGCTGCGTGACGAGCGTGCGCCGGCGCCCGCCCGTGAGCGTGCGCTGTATGTGTCGGGCGTGTCGTCGTGGCGCACTGGCGATCACGCGGCCGCGGCGGACACGCTCGAAACGCTGCTCGGGCAGTTTGGCGACTCCGAGCTTGCGCCGCCTGCGGCGCTGGTGCGGGGCGAAGCGCTACTCGAACTCGGGCAGCGGGACGCGGCGCTCGAACCGCTCACGCTCGCGGCGTCGGGCGGGGACGATTCGACGGCACCCGCGGCGCTTCTGCGTCTGGGTGAGACGCTCTCGGACCTCCAGCGGTGGGCGCGTGCGGAGGAGGTCTTCGCTGAGCACCTCACGCGGTTTGGGGACGACGCTCGGGCGTATCAGGCGAGGTTCGGCGCGGGGTGGGCCAAGGAGCACCAGGAGCGCTACGACGACGCGATCGCCGACTACCGGATGGTGGTGGACACGGCGGGCGGGCCGACGGCGGCGCGGGCGCAGTTCCAGATCGGCGAGTGCTTTTTCGCGCAGGAGAAGCTGGAGGACGCGGCGCGCGAGCTTCTGCGCGTGGACCTGCTCTATGCGTATCCGGAATGGTCGGCCGCGGCGCTGTGTGAGGCGGGGCGGTGCTTCGAGCAGCTCGCGAGGCCGCGCGATGCTCGGGCGCAGTACGACCGTGTGATCGCGGAGTACCCAGACTCGGATTGGGCGGTGATCGCGCGTGAGCGGGTCGCGCAGCTCACCACGGCAACACCGCCCGGGCGTTCGCGCGGCGCCAACACGGGCGGAGGGAACTGAACATGACGATTCCTGCCGATCCCTCCGGTGCGGCGAGTCTGGTCTCCTTCACGTCGGTGTGGGACATGATGCTCAAGGGCGGGACGATGATGATCCCGCTGGGCATCTGCTCGCTCATCGTGGTGGCGGTTGCGTTTGAGCGGATGATGGTGTTGCGCCGTGGGCGCGTGGCGCCCAAGGGGTTCGCGGAGCGTGTGACAGAACGCTTGAAGGCGCGGGACGTCGAAGGGGCGCGCGAGGCGGTGCGGTCGGAGTCGTCCCCGCTCGCGGTGGTGCTTGCGTCCGGGATCGGGCGGGCGGGGCGTTCGCTCGATGCGATCGAGAAGCAGATGGCGTGGGCGTGGCAGCACGAGGTCTTTGGCCTGCGCCGGCGGCTGCGGATCCTGACGTTGATCACCGCGGTCGCGCCGCTGATGGGATTGCTTGGCACGATCATCGGCATGATCAAGGCGTTCCAGACGGTGGCGTTGTCGGGCGAGAGCCTGGGCAAGGCCGAGCTGCTCGCGGAGGGGATCTACGAGGCGATGATCTCGACCGCGGCGGGGCTCCTGGTCGCGATTCCGGCGCTGATTGTGTACCACTACTTTGCGGCGATGATCGATCGTCTGACGCACGACGTCGACAAGGCGGCGGTGCCGATCGCGCTGCTGCTCGCCGGGCCGGGGCGCGCGGGCGCGGGGGTGACGGGACAGGGAGAGGTGCGTACTCGGGTGCCCGAGCCCGAGCTGGTGGAGGCGGGCGTGGCGGATGACGAGGAGATCTGATGCTCGTCAAGACCGCTGCACAGCACGATGAGCTTCCGCGTATCGAGTTGACGCCGATCATCGACATGGTGTTTCTGCTCCTGGTGTTCTTCCTTGTTGCGTCGACGCTCAACCAGACGGAGCGCGAGATGCAGATCGCGCTGCCCGAGGCGGAGAGCGCGGGGCCGATCTCGCTTGCGCTGCGCGAGCTTGTGGTGAACGTGCGCGCGGACGGGTCGATCAGCGTGGGGGGGCGCGACGTGTCATCTGATGAACTGCGGACGATCGTGCGCGAGCGCGTGGCGGGGAACCCCGATCAGAAGGTGACGATCCGCGGCGATCAGGCGGCGAGCTACCAGGCGGTCGCGCACGTGCTCGATATCTGCAAGGCGTCGGGCGTGGCAGAGCCGTTCCTGGATACCGTGCCCGCACGGTAAGGAGACGATCGTGAGCGCACCGGATCGGCGGTGGTCGGGCTTGGTGAAGGGGCTCGCGGTCGTTGCGCTCGCGGCCGGGCTGGGCGGCGCGGCGTGGTGGTTCGCGGGCGATCGTGTCGCGGTGTACACCGATGGGGCGGGGGTGCGCGTGCGTGCGGATGAGTCGGCGCCGCCTCGCACGGTGGTGTGGACGCCGCCGGAGGCGTTGGACTCGCCGATCGATGCGGATGGCGAGGAGTATGAGCCGCGCGTGTCGGCCGACGGGCGCTGGCTCTTCTTTGTGCGTGGGCGCGCCGGTGAGAACGCCGACCTGTACGTCGCGGAGCGGACGCACGAGGGCTGGGGCGAGCCTGCGCCGATCGCGGCGATCAACACAGACCGCGATGAACTCGGGCCCGCGCCGACGCCGGACGGGTCGCGGCTCTATTTCTACTCGGATCGCGCGGGAGGGCTCGGGGGGTATGACCTCTGGGTGTCCCGACGCGGGAGCGACGGTGCGTGGGGCGTGCCGACCAATCTGGGAGCGCAGGTCAATACGCCGTTCAATGACTACGGACCGTCGGTCTCGCCCGAAGGGCGTGCGCTGTGGTTTGCGAGCAACCGGCCCGTGGGGTTCGAGGCGACGCCGGGTGATGACACCTGGCGGGCGACGATTCGAGAGGACTTGTACCAGCGCGACTACGACCTTTACCGGTCGGCGATCACGGATGCCGGCGTCGGCACTGCGGGGCGGGTTGAGGAGCTGAGCACCGGCGCGAACGAAGGCGCTCCGGTGGTCGCGCCGGCTGGTGACTTCGTCTACTTCGCGTCGGATCGTCCGGGCGGCGAGGGGGGCTTCGACCTCTACCGGTCGCGTCTGACCAACGGGCGGGCGGGTCCGGTGGAGGCGCTGGGCGGGCCGGTGAACACGCCCGCCAATGAGCTTGATCCGAGCCTTTCGGCGTTTGGGTTTGAGCTGCATTTCAGTTCGGATCGCGAAGGGCGCGACGGGGCCCGCGTCGGCGCCGATGGGGTGGAGGAGGCGGGCGGCTCGGTCGGGTATGCGCTGTGGCGTTCGGAGGCGCGCGAGGTCTACCTGGTCTATGAGGCGCGCGAGGCGCGTTGGCAGTTGTTGCTGCCGTATCTGCCGTGGCTCTTGTTGCTCCTGCTGTTGCTGCTTCTGCTTGCGTT
>JAUIFD010000266.1 GCA_030429485.1 Phycisphaerae bacterium
TGGCCACCGGCTCGGTTCGGCGTCCGGGCGTCTCGGTGGTCGGCTCGTGGAGGTCGAGCCCGGGGGCCAGGGCCTGCATTCGAGCGTCGGCAGCCGCCTCGGCCTTGCCTTCGCCGGTCTGGTACCAGAGGGCCCATGAGCCGACAAAGGCGAGCAGGCAGACCGCGAGGGCGACAAGCCCGTAGGAGACGGGCATCCGGATCGTGCCGCCAACGACCGAGAACTCGCCGGCGCTGACGCCGCGCTCCGGGCGCTCACGCTGGGGCTCGCGGACGGGCTCGGGCGCAGGCTCGACCGCCCGCGTCGGCTTCGGTTCGGGCATGCCGTTCTGGGGGCGCGCGGGCGCCGCGGGCGGCATGGTCGCCTGGGTGTGGTTCTGCAACAGTTCGAACAGCGGGGGAGCGCTCCGTCGGCCCATGCCCGAGTCTATGGTCGCGCTCCGTGCAGGACGCATCGATTCGGACTCGGCGCAGGATCGCCCGCGCCCGACCTCTATACTCACGCCCCATGGCGATCCGCGAGGAAGACATCATCCGCATCGAGACCGCGCCCACCAACGCGATGGAGCGCGTCTTCCTCCCCGAGGTCATCAAGGGCTTCGGCACGACCGTCCGCCACATGTTCACCTCGTGGGGGCAGGGCAAGACCTTCTTCGCCAAGGGCGCCCAGGCGATCACCGGGCAGGGCAACACCACCCGCACGTTTCAGTATCCGGAGGTCCGGCGCGAGGACATCCCGGTGCTCGAAGGCGGGATGGAAAAGAGCAACTTCCGCGGCGTGCACCGCCTCAACCGCGATGAAGCGGGCAGGGTCAAGTGCGTCGCGTGCATGATGTGCCCGACGATCTGCCCGGCCAACTGCATCCACATCATGGCGGCGGAGAGCCCTTGGGACGACCGCGAGAAGTACCCCGCGAAGTTCGAGATCGACGAGCTGCGGTGCATCTTCTGCGGCATGTGCGAAGAGGCGTGCCCCGTCGACGCGATCGAGTTGACGACGGAGTACGACATCGTCGGGCTCTCGCGGCAGGAGATGGTGTTCGACAAGAACAAGCTCCTGCACGTCTACGACGTGACGATCGACAAGAAGCCGATGTAGGCGGCCTGCATCCGGGCGGTTCCCGAGCTGGTCCCCAGGCTTGCGTGGTCTGTGAAACGCCCGGTTCCGGTCCTCGAACAAGGTGCCGATGGCGCGAACGTGGAAGGACTGGGTCACGGGGTTCTGGACCCTCACGCTGGTAGGGTCGGGGGTGGCGGCGTTCGTGGCGTGGGTCGCGTCGCACGACGGCGCGTGGCTGGCGCACTACGCGCAGGGCGCTCTCGGGTTTGCGGCGGTGATGCAGGTGGTGGCGTGGGTCGCGATCGTGCGCACGCACGGGGTGCTGGATTCGATCCTGATCTGGCACACCTTCCCGGTTTGGTGGGCGTCGGATGAGGACGACGGGCCGATCAAGGCGCTGTATTCGGTCGCCTGGGCGAGCGTCGCTTGCGCGGTGCTCACGACGTGCGTGTGGCTGCCCGGCAGCGAGCGGGCGGCGTTCGACGCGGCGCTGGGGCTCGCGGGGCGATAGGGGCCCAGTCGGCGCCCGCCCGCACCTACAGTTGGCCATGACGACATGGACCAAGGCCCGTTTGCTGGCGAACGCTGTCGAGCACGTGGATATCACCGCGTTCGATGCGCGCCCGCTGATCGAGATGTATCGGCGAACCGCGTTTCAGGCGCGCAACACCGCGCGGGCTGCGGACATCTATTCAGAGATGCTCGCGGATAAGGAGTGTGCCGTCATCGTCACGCTGGCGGGGTCGTTGATCTCCGCGGGCATGAAGAAGGCGCTCATCACCCTTATCGAGCACAACATGATCGACGCGATCGTGTCGAGCGGCGCGAACATCGTGGATCAGGACTTCTTCGAGGGGCTCGGCTTTCGCCACTACATCGCGCCGGGGTCGCCGGAGAACCCGGTCGTGCCCGACGAGCAGCTGCGCGAGTTGGCGATCGACCGTATCTACGACACGTACATCAACGAGGACGAGCTGCGCGAGTGCGACGACACGATGGCGAAGGTGTTTGGCGAGCTTGAGGCGCGCCCGCACTCAAGCCGTGAGGTGATCGATCGCATGGGGGCGTACCTCGCGGCGAACCATGGCGGGAACGAGTCGGTGGTGCTGACGGCGCATCGCAAGGGCGTGCCGATCTTCTGCCCGGCGTTCTCGGATTGCTCGGCGGGGTTTGGGATCGTCCTCGATCGCGCGCGGCGCGCGGATGAGGATCGCGGCGCGTGCGTGGACGTTGGCAAGGATTTCTTCGAGCTCACGCGGATCAAGCTCGCCAACCCGGCGACGGGGCTCCTGATGCTGGGCGGCGGCGTGCCGAAGAACTTCGTGCAGGACATCGTCGTCTCGGCCGAGTTGCTCGTGGAGCAAGGGCTCGCGGGCAAGTACGGCTTCACCGGCGAGGACGTGCCGATGCACGCGTACGCGGTGCAGCTCACGGTCGCCGATGCGCGCGACGGGGCGCTCTCGGGCTCGACACTCCGCGAGGCGTGTAGCTGGGGCAAGGTCGGCACCGCGCGCGAGCAGATGGTGTATGGCGAGGTGACGACGCTGTTCCCCCTGATCGCGTCGGACGCGTACCACCGTCGTGCGTGGGAAGGCCGCCCGTCGCGGCGGTTCGCGGACATGCTGGCGGGGGCGACGCAGAGCGCGTGATATGAAGGGGGCTCTGCATGCGTGAGTCGGAGCTGCACGAGCACATCTACAAGCGCTCGGCCGATCTCGCCGCGAAATACGGCGAGGTCGAGGTCGGGCCGGGCGATGATTGTGCGGTCGTGCGCACAGGCTCGGGCGAGTTGCTCTTGCTCGGGGCGGATCAGGTGGTGGAGGGTCGGCACTTTGAGGCGTGGACGCCGGTGGATTTGATTGCGCGCAAGGCGATCGCTCGTTCGGTGTCGGATATCGCGGCGATGGGCGGCGTGCCGAGTTGGGCGCTCGCGACCGCGGTGCTGCCCAAGGGCTATGCGCACGCGGACGAGTTGTTTGATGCGATGGCGAAGTGGGGACGGCACTGGGGGGCGCCGCTCATCGGCGGCGACATCGCGACGGGCACGGACAAGCTCGTGCTGAGCGTGACGATGGGGGGGCGGTTCGATCCGAGGTATGTGAATGCGTTCATGGTTGATTTCTGGAGGGGCGAGGTCGATCGACCGCCGCCTGCGCTCCCCGAGGAGTTCAGCCCGGTCCTCCGTTCCGGTGCGGAACCGGGAGACAAGGTGCTGGTCACGGGACCAATAGGGGACTCCTACAAGTCCGGTTGGCATTTGGAGTTCGAGCCACGCGTGCGATGGGGGACATTCGCAGCGTTTCGTGGGGGGCATCCATTCACATACATGAACGCGATGATCGATCTTTCGGATGGTCTAGGACGTGACGCGTCGCGCATTGGGCATGCTTCTGGTGTGCGGCTGGAGATCAGTGCGCAGAGCGTACGGCTGCGCAACGCTGCTCAGGGCTGGTACCAAGCCTTCTCTGAAGGCGAAGACTACGAACTCTTGATGTGCGCCCCTGACGGGTGTGACGACTGGGCTTTCGGATCAAATGGCCATCAGGTGATCGAGATTGGGCGCGTTCGAGCCTGCCGCGAAGGCGAAGCGCCTGGGGCGACGTTTGTCGATGCGTACGGGCGCGAGTATGACGGCGCGGAGATGGGATGGGATCACGGGGAGTGATG
>JAUIFD010000039.1 GCA_030429485.1 Phycisphaerae bacterium
CCCATGATCCAAGGCTCGGATGCCCGGAGATAATCCGCCCGCAGTTCATGTTCATGAGCGCCGAGCCGTGGATCGGGCTCTCCGCGTGCATCGAGTGGATGAACGCGATGTCGTCGACGCACTCGCCGATGTTCGGGAAGAGGTCCGACACCATCTTCCCGCACTGCCCGTACGGCTTGAACTTCCACTTCGGACCCACCACGCGGCCGCCCGCACGCTTGCCCTGACGTCCGAACGTCGGGATGTCGATCGTCATCCCGTCTTTCTTGTAGAGCTCCGGCTTGTAGTCGAACGTATCGACCTGGCTCGGCCCGCCATACATGAACAGGAAGATGACACGCTTGGCCTTGGGCGCATGCGTGAGGAACTTCTGCGGATCGCCCCCGGCGAGGTTGGCGCGCAGTCCGTCGGCCGCGAGCGCCTGCCGCGCGATCCACCCGTTGCCGAGAAGCCCCGCGAGCGCCACCGAGGTGAAGCCGCCGGCCGCTTCCCACAGGAACTCGCGCCGTGTGCGCCCGCAGAAATGGGGGTTGTGATTCGTCATGGTCAGTCCACCCACATGAACTCGTTGAGGTTGAACAGCATCAGGCAGAACACACGCAGCGCCTCGCCGTCGTCCAGGCCGTGCTCCTCGCCAAGCCTGTCCAGAAACGCGACCCCGCGAGCCGCCTCGTCGTCGGTCGCCTCACGCCCAAGCGCAAGGAGGATGCCGAGTCGAACGGCCTCGTCGCGCGACGCGGTCTCGCCCGAGAGTCGCTCGGCGAACGCCGCGGCCGCGTCGTTGGTGAACTCGCCGTTGAGCGTGATGAGCAGCTGCGTCGGTACGTTGGTCGGGAACCGCACCGGGCACGAGTGGTCCGGGTCGGGCTGATCGAGGTTCTCCAGCAGCGGCTCGCGCAGCGAGCGCTTCACATGCACATAGATGCTCCGCCGGCCCGCGTCTCCCGGGCCCGACTTGCCCCACGCCTGTTCCGGGCGAGAGGCTGTCGCGAGCACCTCCGCGGGGAGAGGTGGGTACACACTCGGCCCGTACATCGCGTCGTTCGAGAGACCCGAGACCGCGAGCACCGCGTCGCGGTACTGCTCACCGGTCAGACGCCGCGGATCGGTGCGCGCGTAGAGGTCGTTGCGGGGGTCGCGCGCCAGCGCCTCGTCGGTCGGAACCGACGAAGTTCGGTAGAGCCGACTCGACATGATGTGGCGATGCAGGTCTTTGAGCGACCAGTCGCGTTCGATCAGGTACGCGGCGAGGTAGTCGAGAAGCTCCGGATTCGTCGGCGCCTCGCCGAGGCGGCCGAAGTCACCCGATGTCCGGCAGAGTCCGCGCCCGAAATGGAGCTGCCAGACCCTGTTCGCCATCACGCGAGCCGTGACGTCGCGAGCGGGCCCGACAAGCCACTGCGCCAGCGCCAGGCGTCGCCCCGTCGAACTCGCGCCCTGCGAAGGCGTCGGCAAGTCCGGTTCACCCGCCCACGCCAGCGCGGTCGGAGCTCGCGCCGTCACCAGATCACCCTCGGCGTGGGCGCTTCCCCGCAGCAGCACGTGCTGCTCGGGCGCAGCTGTCCCGCGTTCGGTGACCACCAGCGCCGCATAGGGCTCAGCCACCGGCGCGGCGCGGAGGCGCTGGATGCTCTGCACGATCGCGCGAGCCCTGTCGAACGCCGGACCTTTCAGCGCGGCGTCAGCATCCAGGCGTGCCGACCAGCCCCCGATCTCGTCGAGCCACCCCGTCCGAAGCCCGGCGTCGATGTACTGCGCCCCTCCGGTATTCCGGCACGTGATGGCGAGCGTGTTCGAGCCCACCACGAGCGCGTGCATCGCATCAGGCGAAAGCTGAATGTCCGTGTAGTCGGCCCGGTATCCCCGCAGCGACGCGACGTGCAGCCCGTTGATGTAGACCTCGGCGTCCTCATCGTGGTGGATCGAAAGCACCGCGCCGAGTGGGGCGTGCTCCAGGCGGAAGTCCCTTCGCAACGTGATCCGATCGCTCGTCCACGCGGTGCCGACTTGCGCACCCGCCATACCTTTAGACCCGAAACCGCCCGCCCCCTCGCTCCAAGCCGAGTCATCGAACGCCTGTCGAAACCAATCCTCGGGCGGGTCGCCCAGCACATACCGCCATTCGGTGGGCGCACGGCGCGCGTCGGCCACGATGGCCCGGCCCGGATCGGGCTCGACGCCCTCGAACGAAGAGATCTCGCGTTCGAGCGCGCCCTTCGCGTCTTCGATCGCGGCGTCGCGCTCCGCGACCGTCATCTGCCCGCTGGCCGGTGGGTCCGCGATCGGCTCGGTGATGCCGCCGCCAAGATGCTGCCCGAACGCGCCGCCCCCGTACCCCTCGATGTTGTTGAAGAACGCCGTCAGCGCGTAGTAGTCCGCCTGCGAGATCGGGTCGGCCTTGTGGTCGTGACACCGCGCACACCCGAAGGTCATCGCCAGGAACACCTGCCCGGTCGTGTCGACGATGTCCGCGAGTTCGTCCGCCCGCGCCTGCACCGGGTCGGCTGGCTCGTCGTCCCACACGCCGAGGCGGAAGTACCCCGTCGCGATCCGCGCGGTGTCGTCGGCGCCGAGTTCGGGCGCAAACTCCGCGAGCTCATCGCCCGCGAGCTGCTCGATGACGAACATGTCGTACGGCATGTCGTCGTTGAACGCGCGGATCACCCAGTCGCGATACCGCCAGATGTTCGTCTTCTTCCCGTCGCGCTCATACCCGTTCGTCTCGGCATACCGAACCTGGTCGAGCCAATGGCGCGCCCAGTTCTCGCCGTACGCGGGTGACGCGAGCAGTCGCTCGATCAGCGCCCCCCACGCCGCGTCCGCATCCTCGGCGTACGCGCTCGTGAACCACGCCACCTGCTCCGGCGTGGGGGGAAGCCCCGTGATGTCAAAGCTCGCGCGGCGGAGCAACTGCTCGGCCGGCGCGAGCCCGCTCGGTTCGAGTCCCTCGCGATCGACCTGGCGATCGAGCAGGGCGTCGATCGGGTGTTCCGCTCCTTCCACTACCCCATCGCGCGCGAGTTCGTAGGCCTCGTCGCGCAGGGGTTGGTAGGCCCACCAGTCGAGGTCCTTCGGCGCCTCGTGCGCAATCGCAGCGTGGCGGGACGGATCGGCGAGCTGATCGCCCTCCTCCCACGGCGTTCCGGCGAGCACCCACGCCCGAAGCGCCTCCATCTCCGTTTCAGGAAGCTGCCCTGACGGCGGCATCGCCAGGTCGGGGTTGGCATACCCGATGGCGCCCAGCAGCCTGCTCGCGCCGGGGCTGGCGCGGTCGATCACGGGGCCTCGGCTGCCGCCCTCACCGAGGGTCTCGATCGTCGCGAAGCTCAGCCCGCCCTTGCGCGCTTCCCCGCCGTGGCATTCGATGCACCGTGCAGCGAGCACCGCGCGTGCGGCGGTCCAGACTTCGTCGTCGATCACGGTCGGCACGACCGGTGGGCTTGCCCGCCCCGCGCCAGACAATCCTGCCCCGAGCGCGAGTAGCGCAGTTCCTGTCGCCGCCGTGAGGGTCCAATGTCTGATCACCCAAGCTCCTCCGCGGTGCATCGTAGTAACCGCCGCTCCGGCCTACTCGCCAATCACTCGATGTCTGCCCGATAACGTCGGTCATTTTGGCCGCGATCCCGGCAGAATCCCGATCGTCCGTGTAGTCTGCATCAGAGCCCATGCGCACCCACCATCCACACACCGATGCGCCCCGATCCCACCCCGTTTCTGCGGAGTTGGATCGCCGTGCGTTCCTTGGAGCGGGGTGCGCGGTCGTCGGAGGGCTGGTGAGCGGGCTCGCGGTTGGGCCGGCCCTGGGGCGCTACGCGGGGCTGACCCTGGGATGGGAGATCGGGGCCTGTCGCGGCCCGGGCGATGCCCAGGCGGTCGCTGCCTGCGGGGGGGCGTACGTGGAGGTCGGGTGCCGCGGTGAGTTGGTCCCCGATCAGCCGCGCGAGGCGTTCGAGGAGCGACTCGCCAAGCTCCGCTCGCTTCCGATCCCCGCGTCGCGGGCCAACACCTTCCTGCCGTCGTCTCTGCCCTGTGTTGGCCCCGAGGCGGACCACGACCGGGTGCTCGCCTTCGCGGAAGTCGCGTTCGAGCGAGCGCGGGAGGCGAACATCGGGCTGATCACCTTCGGCTCGGGCGGCGCCCGGCGCGTGCCCGACGGGTACGACAAAGCCGACGCGGAGCTTCAGTTTGTCGCGCTGCTCGCGCGCATGGCGCCGATCGCGAAGCACCACGACGTGGTCGTGAGCGTGGAGTCGCTCAACAAGGGCGAGGTCAACTTCATCAACCGCGTGTCGGAGGCACACCGCCTGGTCCGCGCGGTGAACCACCCCAACATCGGGCTCACGGCGGACTTCTATCACATGCTGCGCGAGGACGAGGGGCCGGAGTCGATCGTGGAAGCCGGACAGTTCGTCCGTCACGTCCACATCGCGGAGCGAGCTCATCGCACGCCGCCCGGGCACGAGGGCGACGACTTTACCGGGTACTTCGAGGCCCTGCGTTCCATAGGGTACACCGGCAAAGTCTCGATCGAGTGTCGGTGGGACGATCTGGATCGGCAGTTGCCAAAGGCCATCGCGACCATCCGCAAGCAGTCGGGAGAAGGATGATGAGTTCGAGGCTCTCGCGGGTAGTGCTCGTGCTGCTCGCGTGGTCTTCGGTTTCGCCGTGGGCGTTCGCGCAAGAGGCCGCGACTGCCGACCCTTCCTCGCCCGCGACGCCCGCCAACTACGCGGAGCGCATCCAGGGCACGAGCATCGATGTCGAGATGGTCTGGATCCCCGAGGGCCGTTTCTGGATCGGCAAGACCGAAGTGACCTGGGATCAGTTTCTCCCGTACTGCGCGTTCGATCTGGCCGAGGTTGTGCCGCCCGACGCCGACGCGGTCTCGAAGCCCTCGAAGCCGCTCGACGTATTCCCCTATCACCGCGATTGGGGAGAGGGCATCCGCCCGGCTGTCGGTGTGAGCTGGAACTCGGCCAAGCTCTACTGCAAGTGGCTCTCACTCAACACCGGTCACGAGTTCCGGTTGCCGACCGAAGCGCAGTGGGCTCTCGCGTGCGGCCCGCTTCCGGAGGGCGATCTCACCGAGTTCGCCTGGTGTGAAGAGAACTCGAACGCCCGGACGCAGGAGACCGGGCAACTCAAGCCCAACGCGCACGGCGTCTACGACATGCTCGGCAACCTCTGGGAGTACTGCGAGAACCCGTGGTCACCCGACCAACCTAAACGCGCCGTGCTGCGCGGCGGCTCGTGGAAAGAGCCCGCGGACAAGATCACCCCCGAGGTGCGTCTGCGCTTTAACAACGACTGGACGCTCCGGGACTCCGAGTTCCCGCCCGGGCAGTGGTGGATCCCGGATGGCGATCACCTGGGCTTCCGCATCATCCGACTCGCAGACGAACCCGACGACCAACCCGATGAGAGCTCACCCGAAGAGAGCACCCCACCCGAAGAGAGCACCCCATGAGCAAGCTCACACGCCGCCGCTTTCTTGAAGATTCGCTCCTCGCCACAGCTGCGGCGATGGTGATCCCCGGCGCCGCGACCGCCGTGGGCGCGGCGCCGCCGAAGCGCAAGAGCCGCGACCTGATCCGCGTCGGCGTGATCGGGGTCCGTGGTCGAGGGCGCGCCCACATCCAGGAGTTCCGCGACTCGGCGGACTCGGAAGTCGTGGCGATCTGCGACCCGGATTCGGGCGTGCTCGAGCCGGCGATGGATGCCGTGCCCGACGCCAAGTACTACAAAGACCTGCGCGAGATGCTCGACGACAAGTCGATCGACGCGATCACCGTTGCGACGCCCAACCACTGGCACTCGCTCGCCGCCATCTGGGCGCTCCAGGCAGGCAAGCACGTGTACGTCGAGAAGCCCGTCTCCCACGACTTCGCCGAGGGGCGCGCGGTCATCAACGCCGCGAAGCGCTACGGCGGGATCATCCAGCACGGCACGCAATCTCGCTCGCACAAGGCGACGCGGGACGCGATGGCGTGGCTGCAGGAGGGTGGGCTCGGGCGCGTCACATGGGCGCGTGGGCTCTGCTACAAGCGGCGTGACAGCATCGGCAAGCGCGACACACCGCTCACCCCGCCCTCGACGTGCGACGTCAACCTCTGGACCGGGCCCGCGCGCATGGAGCCCATCTACCGCAACGAGTTTCACTACGACTGGCACTGGGTGTTCAACACCGGCAACGGTGACGTCGGCAACCAGGGCGTGCACCAGATGGATATCGCCAGATGGGGGCTGGGGATCGACGACCACCCCCAGCGCGTGATGAGCGTCGGCGGGCGCGTCGGGTACGAAGACGCCGCCGACACGCCGAACACGCAGCTCACGCACTTCGACTACGGCGACAAGGAAATCCTCTTCGAAGTGCGGGGTCTCCCGACGGACGCCTACCGCACGGCCCACATCGGCGTCATCTTCCAGGGCGAGCACGGGTACATGGTCAGCGCGAGCTACTCCAAGGTCGTGGTCTTCGACAACGACGGCAAGGAGATGAAGGTCTTCGAGGGCGGCGGCAACCACTTCCAGAACTTCCTGGATGCCATCAAGGCCGGACGCCCCGACCGGCTCAACGCCGACATGACCGAAGCGCACCGTTCGACCGGCCTTTGTCACCTCGGCAACATCTCGCACATGCTCGGCACGCGCACCCCGCTCGGGTCGGTCGGCTCGCCCTATCCGACCGAGACCGCGAACAAGGCCTGCGGCGAGATGCGCGACCACATCGTGGCGAGCGGGCTCTCGCCCGAGACCACGATGGTCAGTGTCGGGCCCGAGCTCAAGTTTGACGATGCGTCGGAGCGGTTCTACGGCCCGCACGCGGAGGACGCCAACCGCATGCTGGTGCGCGAGTACCGCGAACCGTTCGCGATCCCGAGCGAGTTGTTCTGAGGCATGCAGGAAGCGGGGGCGCGCCTACGGATCGTCGAAGCGGGCGCGTGGATGACCGACTGCGCGTCTCGCCTCCCGTTTCGCTTCGGGATCGTGACGATGCGCGGCGCGCCGCTGGGTGTCGTGCGCGCGCTCGTGGAGTTGGAAGATGGCGGTCGAGCCGAGGGGTTCGCATCGGACCTCCTGGTGCCGAAGTGGTTCGAGAAGGACCCCGCGCTGTCGGTCGCCGAGAGTTGGGGGCTACTGACCGATGGCGTGCGCGCAGCGTGTGCGCTCGCGTGTGAAGGGCGCCCGTTGGATACGGCGTTCGGGCACTGGCGCCGGATGTACGCCGAGCGAGTGGAGAGCTGGAACGGCGATCGTGCGCGCCGCCTTCTGCTCGGGCACGGGGTGTCGCTGGTGGAACGCGCCCTGATCGACGCGGTATGCCGTGCGCGCGGTCTCGCGTTGCACGAGGCGGCGCGAGCCGGGATGCTCGGGTTCGACGCGTCGCACTTCGGGCTGGAGGGCGATCTTCGGCGCGTGGTGCTTGAGCGTCCGCTGGGGCGCATCGCGCTGCGTCACACGGTCGGGCTCGTCGACCCGCTCGAAGCCGGCGACGAGGCCGACGATCCGGGCGACGGGTTCCCCGTGACGCTCGCAGAAGCGATCGATGCCCAGGGGCTCACGCACTTCAAGCTCAAGGTCGCCGGCGAGATCGAGAGCGATCTTGAGCGTCTCGCGCGCACCGCCGGGGTGATCGCGGCCCATGCGCCGGGCGAGCCGGTGGTGACGCTCGACGGCAACGAGCAGTACGCGAGCATCGCCCAACTGGGCGAGTTGCTTGATCGGGCGCGGAGCGATGCGCGCACGGCGCCGCTCGTCGAGCGGATCGCGTGGATCGAGCAGCCGGTGGCCAGGGCGCGCACGTTCGACGCCCAATCCAGCGCCGGCATCGGGGCGCTCGGGCTCCCGGTGATCATCGACGAGGCGGACGCAGATCGCGAGGCGCTCGCGGACGCCGCGGCCCTGGGGTATCGGGGCGTGTCGATCAAGAACTGCAAGGGCGTGTTTCGTGCGCTCGCCAGCGCGATGCGGTGTGCCGCGTCTGTCGCGGAGGGCGGTGTGCGCCTCTTTCAGTCCTCGGAGGACCTCACCAACCTCCCCGCGCTCGCGCTCCAGCAAGACCTGGTGACGGGGAGTGCGCTCGGCATCACTCATTCGGAACGCAACGGGCATCATTACTTCGCGGGGCTCGGGCACCTGCCGGAGGCCGAACGCGGGCACGTGCTCCGTGCGCATCCGGACCTCTACCGCGATGACCCGGCGTCGCTGCGGATCACCGACGGCTCGCTGTCGATCGCGTCGCTGCACGGGGTGGGCGGGTACGGGTACGCTGGCCCGGTCATGACGGAGCGGCGCGTGGCGATCGAGTCGTGGACGCCGGAGGCGCTCCTGAAGCGGTACGCGACTTAGCTCTGGTGGGTCTTCGAGAGGAACGCGCGTGACATCCGAATCTCCGCCGCCGCCCCAACGCACCGGGTTGATCGGTCTGATCCGCGAGATGGGCCCCGGGTACATGCAGAGCGCGATGACGCTCGGCGGGGGTACGGCGTTCTCGGCGATCTTCGCGGGCGCTGCGTTCGGGTATCAACTCCTGTGGGTCGCGCCGCTCTCGATGCTGCTCGGGGTGATCGTGCTCAGCGCGGTGGCGCACCAAACGGTGCATACCGATGAAGACCCCTTCAAGGCGATGAAGACCTACGCCGGGTCGTTCTTCGCGTATGCGTGGGGGATCGGCGCGATCCTGTCGTCGATCGTGTGGCAGTTCGCGCAGTACGGGCTGGCGGCGGCGATGATCGTGATGCTCGCGGGCGAGCTTGGGTGGACGAAGCCCGACACGAACGGTGAGCAGGTGGCGAGCATGCCGTCGTGGCTGGCGGGCGCGCTCGCGCTCGCGTGGTGCGTGACGATCGGGCTGCTCTACGACCGATCGCCGAGACTTGTGCGCGCGTACGAGACGGTGCTGAAGCTGATGGTGTGGCTGATCATCGGGTGCTTTGTGATCGTGGTGATCCGGATGGGTATCCCGGAGCCCGGCGCGATGGTGCGGGGGTTCATCCCGTCCTGGCCCAAGGACGTCCCGGTGGCCGACGGCGAGCCCATCAAGACGGTGGTGGTCGTGGTCTCGGGGCTCTCGGCAGCGGTCGGCGTGAACATGCTGTTTGTGTATCCGTATTCGCTCCGTCGGCGCGGATGGGGGGCGGACAAAGCCGGGCTCGCGCGGGCGGACCTGATCTGGGGCATGCTCGTGCCCTACACGATCGCGGCGAGCCTGATCCTGATCGCGGCCGCGGGCGTGCTGCACTACGCCGAGCCGGAGTTGTTCGAAGGAAAGAAGATCTCGCCAGCCGCGGTCGCGAAGATCCTGGCGAGCCCAGACCGCCTCGGGCCGGGCGTGGGCGCGTGGGTGTTCGGGCTCGGCATCATCGCGATGGCGCTCTCGTCGATCACGATGCAGATGCTCTCCTCCGGGTTCGCGTGCGAGGTGATGTTTGGGTGGAAGCGAGGGACCCGTTTGCACGCGGTCGGCACGCTCATGCCCGCGATCGGCGTGCTGGGCGCGGTGGTCTGGGGCAAGATGGTGATGTGGGTTGCGGTGCCGACCAACGTCGTGTGCGGGCTCATGCTACCCGCGGCGTACATCGGCTTCATCCTGCTCCAGCGGAGCAAACGCTACCTGGGTGAGAACCGCCCGGAAGGCCCGCTCGCCAAGGCGTGGATCGTCGGAATGGTCGTCGCGACCCTCGTGCTGGTGGTCGGCCTGGCGAACGTCGTGATCACGGAAGCGCCGGGGTTCTGGGGTCGGCTCGCTGCGGCCTTCAACTAACAACTTGACCCGTCGCTCAGCCGGGCGATTGTCATTAGAATCCTGGTTCGGTGAGTCGCTGGGCTAGGGCGATGGACGCTTTCTGGCCGCGGTGTCTCTCTTGCTATGGAGTTGGCAAGTGCCCGACAATTCGCCTTCCCCGACCGAAGCGCCTGTACCGAATGTGATCCTGCCGCCATTGCTCGAGACAATCTCGCGCCATTGGTGGGTGGTCTTGCTGCGTGGCGCCATCTTGATCGTGCTGGGCGTGTATGCGTTGCTCATGCCGGGGGTGACGCTCGCGATGATGGTGTGGGTGCTCGGCGCGTTCCTCGTCGTGGACGGCGTGGTCGCGATGATCGCCGCGGCCCTCGGCAAGATGGAGCCGAGGGGGTGGATCATCGTGCGCGGAGCGATCGTGCTGCTGATCGGGATCGCGATTCTGTCGTGGCCCGCGATCTTCGGGGCTGTCGCGGCGATGGTGCTCGTCTACTTTGTGGCGATCGGTCTGGTGATCAACGGCGTGCTCGAGATCGTCGTCGCAGTGCGCGATCGTAAATCGATCAAGGGCGAGGGGTGGTTGATCTTGAGCGGCGTGCTGCTGGTGCTCTTCGGGATCGTGATCGCCGGCGTGCCGCTGCTCGCGGCGGAGGTGATGATCAGAGTGGCGGGCGTCTTCGCGATCCTCTTCGGCGCCACGGTGGTCACCATCGCGTTTCAACTCCGCCGATTGCCGGAGAAGATCGCCGCCGCGGTCGGGATGTAGACGCTACGCCCCGGCGTGCTGCGCGATGAGGGCGCGGAGCGGCTCGAGGATCTCCGGCTCCCACGCGGGCCGGCGCGGACAATCGGGGTGGACGTGCGCATCGCGGAGATGCCCGGTGAGCGTGAGGTACGCCGCGGCGGAGTCCTTGTACGCCGGCACGGGATTGCGGAAGCCGACCATGCCGAGGGCTTGGAGCGCGTCGTTGAGTGGGTAGAAACGTGGATCGCCATCGCGCCAGTAGCGGTCGCGCAGGGCGAAGGCGTCGGGGTCGAACGCGGAGAGCCCGAGCAGGTAGTCCGAGCCGTACATCACCATGTCGATCGCGAGGTCGTTGCCGGTGTAGACCTTGAAGTCGGGGCGTGTTGCATCGCGAAGCTCCAGGCGATCGAGTTCCTGGAAGCGATCGAGCGAGGAGTGCTTGGCGCCGACGATCTGCTCGATGTCGAGCAATCGCCTGTACTCGTCGAGCGAGTAGATGCGTCCGAACGGCGCGAACATCGTGCCGAGCTCGAACGCGAGCGCAGCCGGCGCGCCCGCGAGGATCGCGCGGTACGCGTCGGCGAGTGCAGCGTCGTGCTTCGAGGAGAGCCACTCGCTCTGGAAGATGATCGGCGTCGCGCCCGCCGCACAGATCTCACCGACCGCGGCGCGGTACGCGCCGAGCGGATCGCCCGCGATGCCGAAGACGCCCGCGCCGGCGATGAGCTTCGCACCCTCGCCGAGCGTGCGCCGTGAGAACGCGAGCACCTCGCGTCTGCCGTCGGCGCCGATCTGCGGGCCGAAGCCTGTATCCATGTTGATCGCGGGGGTCAGCCCGGCGTCGGCGGTGCGGCGCAAGAGGTGCTCGAAACCGGCCCAGTCGATCTCACCCGCGGCGGTGTGCGGGAGCAGCACGGCGGAGCAGCCGTCGATTTCGCGGTGGGGACGCACGCGTGCGAGCAGTTCGGAGGTCGTCATCTGGCGGGCATTCGGCATCGTCCGTACTCTACCGCCCCGAGGAAAGGAAACGCGTGAGGGAACGGCGGATTGGCATTCTGATGAACGGCGTCACCGGGCGCATGGGCGCCAACCAGCATCTGATGCGCTCGATTGTCGAGATCATCCGCCAGGGCGGCGTGCAGGCTGGAGGCGAGACGATCATGCCCGTGCCGGTGCTCGCGGGGCGGAGCGAGGAGCGATTGCGCCCGCTCGCGGATCGCGTCGCGGAGGCGACTGGGGGCGAGCCGCCGCGCGTGACGACCGACATCGCTGGCGCGATCGCGGACCCGGCGTCCGAGATCGTGTTCGACGCATCAACGACCCAGCACCGCCCGCGCGTGATCGAGATGGCAGCCGAGGCGGGAAAGGCGCTGTATTGCGAGAAGCCGATCGCGACGACGCTGGCCGAGGCGCTGCGCCTCGCAGCGGTGTGCGAGTCGAGCGGCATCAAGAACGGCGTGGTCCACGACAAGCTCTGGCTCCCGGGGCTCTTGAAGCTGCGCGGGTTGATCGAGCGAGGGTTCTTCGGGCGGATTCTCTCGATCCGCGGTGACTTCGGGTACTGGGTGTTCTCCGGGCATGACGCCGAGCAGCCGCCGCAGCGCCCGAGCTGGAACTACCGCGCGGAGGACGGCGGCGGGATCATCTCCGACATGTATTGCCACTGGCGATACGTGCTCGATGGTGTGTTCGGCGATGTCTGCGGACCGGTGACGCGACTCGCGTCGTGGGCGAACGTGGACCTGCCCGAACGTATCGACGAGCAGGGGAAGGCGTATCCCGCGACGGCGGAGGATTCGGCGTACGCCATGTTCTTGCTCGGCAATTCGGTGATGGCGCAGTTCAACTCAAGTTGGTGTACGCGCGTGCGACGCGACGACCTGCTCACGATCCAGGTGGACGGTACGGAGGGGTCGGCGGTCGCGGGATTGCGCGAGTGCTGCGTGCAGACGCGGAGCGACACGCCGCGCCCCGTGTGGAACCCGGATATCCCGCAGGCGATCGACTTCTACGAAGGGTGGACGCCGGTCGAGCCGGAGGCGGCGTACGACAACGCGTTCAAGGCGCAGTGGGAGCTGTTCCTTCGGCACGTCGTCGCGGATGAGCCGTTCCCTTGGTCGCTGCGCGAGGGCGCAAAGGGTGTGCAGCTCGCGGAGCTGGGCCTGCGCGCGTCGAGTGAGCGGGCGTGGGTGGACGTGCCGGAGTTGTCATGACTGCCGATCTCGCGCGTTTGGCGATCCACACACAGACGATCCGATCGTGGGACCTGCGCACGTGCTGTGCGAAGTTTGCAGCGGCGGGTGTAGCGGGGATCGGGGTGTGGCGGCATCTGATCGATCCCGCTGCGGGAGGCGTGACGCCCGAGGAGGGCTCGCGGATACTCGCGGATTCTGGGCTTCGGGTCCCGTCGCTGGTGCGCGCGGGGTTCTTTGTTTCGCCGGATGCGCAGGCCAGGAGCGAAGCGATCGAGGATGCGCGCAGGGCGATCGAGGAGGCAGCAACGATCGGCGCGGCGCACGTGGTGATGGTGGTGGGGGCGCACCCGCGCGTGCCGCTCGGCGTGGCGCGCGGCTGGGTGCAGAACGCGATGGGCGATCTCGCGCCGCACGCGGCCAACCACGGCGTCGGCCTCGCGATCGAGCCGGTCCATCCGCAGTACGCGGCAGACCGCAGCTGCGTATGCACGATCGCGAAGGCGCTGGAGATTTGCGAGGCGATTGATCATCCGGCCCTGGGCGTCGCCGTTGATGTGTACCACGTGTGGTGGGATCCGAAGGTGGAGGAAGGCATCGCGGCGTGCGGGCGCGCGGGGCGGCTCATGGGGTTTCACATCTGTGATTGGAAGCCCGACCAGGCCGATCCGCTCAACGACCGCGGGCTGATGGGCGACGGGTGCATCGAGGTGGCGCGCCTCGGGCGCGTCGCGGACGAGGCGGGGTTCGCGGGCGTGCGCGAGGTCGAGGTGTTTTCGGATCACTACTGGGCGATGAATGCGGATGAGTACCTCAAGCTCATCATTGAGCGGTATCGTGCGCACTGCCCGGAATCATGACCCGGTTCGCAAGCCCGGTCACAAAGGGAGACGGGGGGAGACGCATGGCGAGCTTCGAGCACAACGGCCGCGTGATCCGATATACCGACGAGGGCGGCGACGGTTCGCCCCTGGTCTTCATGCACGGGCTCGGCGCGAGCTCGGCGCAGAGCGTCGCGACGCTTGGCGCGCTCGACGGCTACCGCCTGATCGCGTGGGACGCGCCGAGCCACGGGGAATCCGGCGCCGCGCCGGAGTTGCACACCTTCGACGCGATGGGCGGCGCGGTGCTGGCGCTCCTGGACCACCTCGGGCTCGATCGCGTCACGCTCGGCGGGATCTCAATGGGCGCGGGGATCGCGATCAACGCCGCCCTGCGATCGACCGAGCGCGTGCGTGCGTTGGCGGTGGTGCGCCCCGCGTGGCTTGACGCGCCATCGCCCGAGCACCTCGAGGTCGTGGCGCGCGTCGGTCGTGACATGATTGAGTGTGGTACTGATGCCGCCCGTGAGCGCCTCGACGCGGACCCTTGGTTTGTTGAGCTTCAGGCGAGTAACCCCGCATGTGCCGCTTCACTTGTATGGGTGCTCGAGCGCGAGTGGACGCCGGAGGGGGCGCGCGTGCTCATCGACATGGTCGCGTCGGCACCCTTCGAATCACGCGATGATCTTGTTCGCCTTACCGTGCCAGCGATCGTGATCGCGAGCGATGCCGACCCGCTCCACCCCATCTCGGTTGCCAAGGCGACCGCGGCCGCACTCCCCGCCGCGGAGTTCCTGCTCGCCCCACGCCGGTACTCGGAACCGGCGGCACACCGCGATGCGGTGAGGATGGCGGCAGGAGGGCTTGGTGAGTAGGAAGAGGGCACGGAGAGCGGGCTTGGCGTTTCACTACAATGCCGACCCACCCGATTTACGACATCCATCCGTCGCATCCCCGCAGGAAGATCTGGAAACTCCACATGATCACCGCACGCGTCAGCACCGAGCAGATCCTCTCCCGCCTCCGCGCCAAGATCGCGGAGCGTCAGCCCATCATGATCGCCAGCGCTGGGTCCGGGCTTGTCGCGAAGCTCTTGGAACGGGCGGGGGTGGACTGCATCAACACCTTCTCCGGTGCGCGCCTCCGGGCCAACGGCATGGGCACGATGTCGATGATGTGGCCGATCCTCGATTCCAACCGCCAGACACTCGACTACACGCGCGAAGACATCATGCCAGCGCTCAAAGGCGAGTCGTTCGTGTGCGCGTGCCTCAACGCCAACGATCCGCTCAAAGACATGCGCATGGTGCTCGACGACTGCAAGCGCATGGGCGTGCAGTCGGTCTCGAACATCGGCCCCTCGATCAGCTACGTCGATCACGATTCGGAGATCTACCGCGTGATGACGAGCGCAGGGATCACGCTGCAGAACGAGATCGACATGCTGAAGCTCGCGCGCGACGAGATGGGCATGGTCTCGATCGGGCTCGCGTTCACGATGGAGGACTCGCTCGCGCTCGTCGAGGGCGCACGCCCGCACATCTTCTGCTACCACGCGGGCACAACCAAGGGCGGGTTGACGGGGTACGACAAGGGGCTTTCGATCGAGCAGACCGCCGAGCAGACCGAGGAGGTCTACAACGCGGTGCGGAAGATCGATCCGGAGGTGGTCCTCGTGGCGCACGGCGCCGCGATGGAGACGCCGACCGACGCCCAGTACATGCTCAATCACACGTCCGGTCACGGGTTCTGGACGGGTTCATCGACGGAGCGCCTGCCGATCGAGCGGGCGGTGAGCGCCGCCGCTGCGGAGTTCGCCGCGCTGCGATTCTCGAAGTAACCCGTCCGCGGAGCACGCCATGCCGAAGACGATCGCGATCCTCGCCACGCTCGATACGAAAGGAGACGAGGCTGCGTTTCTGCGCGACGAGATCACGAGCCTGGGCGGCACGCCGCTCCTGATCGACGTCGGTGTGGTGGGGGATGCCGAACTCGCCGCCGACTACCCGAACGCGGAGGTCGCGCGCCGCGGCGGTGGCTCGCTTGAGGCGCTGCGCGCGGGACAATCGCGACAGGACGCCGCGCCGGTCATGGCGGCGGGTTCGATCGACATCCTCCGCGAACGCATCGCGAGCAACGATGTCCACGCGGTGCTCGGGCTCGGCGGCACGCAGGGCACCTCGCTCTGCGGGCAGGTGATGCAGGCCCTGCCGTATGGCTTTCCGAAGGTCATCCTCTCGACGATCGCATCGGGCGATACGTCGGCTTTCGTGGGCATCAAGGACGTCACGATGATGTTCGCGGTGAGCGACATCCTCGGGCTCAACCCGTTCTCGCGAAAGATGCTCGGGAATGCTGCCGGTGCCGCCTTCGGCATGGCGCAGAACGACCGCGCCATCACACCCGACGCCGACGCGAAGGGCACGATCGCGATGACGAACCTCGGCGTGCTCACGAAGGGCGCGATGCACGCGGTTGATCTATTCCACGAGCGCGGGTACGAGGTCATCACGTTCCACGCGATCGGCGCGGGCGGGCTCGCGATGGAGCAGATGATGCGCGAGGGCCTCATCACCGGCGTGTTCGACTACGCGCTCGGCGAGATCGCGGACTGGTGTTTCAACGGGCTGCGCGCCGCCGATGAGACCCGCCTGACAGTCGCGGGCGAGATCGGCCTGCCGCAGGTGATCTGTCCGGGTGGTGCCGAGCACCTCGGGCTGCTCACCGAACCGAACGTACCGCCCGAGGCGTACCGCGATCATCAGTACACGTTCCATTCGCCGGTGGTCTTCGCACCGCGCCTCAACGCCGAGGAGATCAGCCGCGTTGGGCGCGAGATCACCAAACGCCTCGCGAGCACAAAGGGCAACGCGATCTTCATGATCCCGCTGCACGGCGTGAGCCGGTATTCAGCCGAGGGTGGCGACCTGGTTGATCCGCAGTCCGACGCGGCGTTCTTCGACACGCTCAAGTCGTCGATGCCCTCGGGGGTCGAGGTCCGCGAGATGCAAGCTGCGGCGGAAGACCCGGAGTTTGTCGAGGCGGCGGTGGGGACGCTCATCGAGTTGATCGAACGCGCCTAGGTTTCGTGCCGAAGCCGCGAGCCGTTGGGGTCGCGGGGCGGCGCTTCACGCAGAGGAGTCGGGGACAGATGCAGAGCCGATGGAACGACGCCGAAGCCAGGGCCTTTGCCGAAGACGATCTCGCGATGCGGGTCTACACCTCCCGCCTGCTCGGCGCCGACGAAGACCTCGTGATGCATGGCGGGGGCAACACCTCCGTCAAGTCGCGCGTCAAGGACTTCTTTGGCGACGAGATCGACGTGCTCTTCGTGAAGGGATCGGGGTGGGATCTCAAGACCATCGAGAAGCCCGGCTTCCCGGCGTTGCGCCTCGCCGAGACACAGCGTCTCGCGGAACTCAGTGAGCTTTCTGATCTCGATATGGCGCGCCTGCTGCGCACGTACATGCTCAATCCGTCCTCGCCATCGCCCTCGGTCGAGGCGATCCTCCACGCGATCATGCCCGCGAAGTTTGTGGACCACACGCACACCGACGCGGTGGTGACACTCACCAACATGCCGAGCGGCGAGGCGGTGATCCGCGAGCTCTACCCGGATTGCGTCGTGCTGCCCTATGTCATGCCGGGGTTCATCCTCGCGAAGCAGGTGTACGACGCGCTGCGCGAGCACGACGTGCGCGCGTCGGCGGGGATCATCCTGCTGCACCACGGCGTATTCACATTCGACGACGACGCGAGGGCGGCGTACGAGCGCATGATCGAGTTGGTCGAGCGCGCGGAGCGCTACATCACCCAGCACGCGCCCAAGGCGATGCCCGAAGCGAAGGCCGACGTAAACCTGCTCGATCTGGCCCGCATCCGCTGTGCGGTCTCAAAGGTGCGCGGGCGTGCGCAGCTCGCGGTGCTCGATCGCACGCCCGACGCCCAGGGGTACGCCTCGCGCGAAGATGTCGCGGCGATCGCGACGCGCGGACCGATCACGCCCGACCACGTCATCCGCACGAAACGCGTGCCCGCGGTCATCGAGCAGTCTCCCGCCGATGGCGTGCCGGAGATCGCGGCGTACGTCGAGGCGTACACGGCGTACTACAACGAACTCCGCGAAGAAACGCACACGATGCTCGATCCGGCGCCGCGCGTCGGCGTGTGGCGAGGGTACGGCACGATCTCCTTCGGCTCGAGCCTCAAGGAGTGCCGCATCGCCGACGACATCACGCGCCACACGCGCCGCGCGATCCAGACCGCCGAGCAGATCGACAAGTGGGAGGCGCTCACGCCCCGCGAGATCTTCGAGGTCGAATACTGGAGCCTCGAGCAGGCGAAGCTCAACAAGCCCGCCGGCCCGCCCAAGCCGCACATGGGGAAGGTGGCGATCGTCTCGGGCGCACACTCCGGCATCGGGCGCGCCGCGTGCGAGGTGCTGCGCGACCACGGCGCGACCGTCGTCGGCCTCGATCTCAACGACGCAGTCGTGGGGGAGTTTGAAGCTGCGGGCATGCTCGGCATCGCGTGCGACGTGACCGACGACGACGCGGTCCGGCGCGCGATCGAAGCCACGGTCGAGCGCTTCGGCGGTCTTGACATCCTCGTCTGCAACGCGGGCATCTTCCGCACCGGCGAGCGGATCGAAGCCCACACCGCCGACACATGGGACAAGACGATCCGCGTGAATCTCACCGCGGCCCAGCGGCTCATCACCGCTGCGGCTCCCTACCTCAAGCTCGGCATCGAGGCGTCGATCCTCATCGTCGCGTCGCGCAATGTCGCCGCCCCCGGTCCCGGCGCTGCGGCGTACTCCGTCTCCAAGGCCGGGCTCACGCAGCTCGCGCGCGTCGCCGCCATCGAGCTTGCGCCCGACGGCGTGCGCGTCAACGTCGTCCATCCCGACGCGGTCTTCGATACCGCGCTCTGGACCGATGATGTGCTCAAGCGTTCAGCGGAGCGCTACGGCATGAGCGTGCAGGAATACAAGACCAAGAACCTGCTCAAAGTCGAGATCGCCTCGCGCGACGTGGCGGCCGCCCTCTCCGCCCTCGCCAGCCCAACTTTCCGCGCCACAACCGGCGCCCAGATCCCCATTGACGGCGGGAACGACCGTGTGATCTGATGCGGTTCTACTCGGATCTGTACGAGGAATACAGCGGCAAGGTGAGCGACCGCCTCGGGCGGTTCAAACGCTTTGTCAGCGTGGCACTGACGGTTGTCGTGCTCGGTGGGTACTTCTTCGCGCTGCCGTTCGGATGCCTGCCGTTCACGTGCGGGCTTGCGTTCATGGAAGGGTGGTGGTTGCTCGTGCCTCTGGTTGGCGCGGAGGCGCTGTTCGGATTGATCCTGTACTGGTCGGTGCGCGGGCTCGTGCAGACATGGCGCACGCTTCGCGTGGTGTGGATCGAGCGGGCGTGGCTTTCGATCATCACGCCGTTCTGGATGCTGGCGTACGCGTTTCTCGTGATCGGGTTAGCCCAGGGATGGGGTACGGCGTAGCCCGCTTCGCGCTCATAGGTGCGAGGGTAGATGGCACGCGAAGTGTCTACGTCGCACGCGCCTTCAGCGTGTGTCGAGCGCCATCGTCGTGCGTCGCGCGCCATCGGCGCCCTTCCTCGACGAGCCAATCGGCGATCGTACGCACCGCTTCCTCATCCTGCTCCTCACGCATCGCGGCCAGTGATGGCGTGCCTTTCCGCGATGCGTGAATCGCAGGTCAAGAACGCGACTTGTTGGCCCAAGCTGACGGACGCGGATCGACCGCACGTACCTTGGCTTGACGACGCCGCGGTATGCCCCGCGGCGTTGAAGCGCGCACTCCCTCGTTGGATCAAGGCGTGCGGGATGTACATGAATCCGCACACGGCGGTCCAGGCGATGATCAGCAGCACCGGCTTCCACACCGGCGGAAACGCCACGCCGGCGGGCCAATACCACTGAAGCAGCGCCGTCGAGCCGATGCCGAGCGTCGTGACAATCACCACGACGCGGAAGTACGCAGCCAGCAGCGCCCAACGATTTCGCTTCATCCGCCGCCACGCTCGCACCCGGCTTACGCGTGCCGACTCCGACACGATTACCGCGGGCGGAGCTTCCCGCGCAAGCGACGTGGTGACGTGCGAGGTCACCCGAATCCTCCCCTTGGGCGATCCACTTCCACCGTGTGGCGCATCATGCGCCCCCGACGCGCACGCGTGACCCGCATGGGCTCGGAGAGCACTATCCCCTTCGGACGCCGTATGGGGTGCGTGAGCAGGATCGTCTGGCTCAGAGCCAACTCGCACTTCTCCTTCGCCGTCCGGCGACTATCCGCTCACCGATTGCGAGGATCGCACACTCATCTTCAGCATCTCGCATCACGAGCCAGAACCGGCGCTGCCGGTTGGCACGCACATACCGAAGCTCGAGCAGACGTCCGGTTGGGCCGAGGCGGCGCACACGGAGTGACTCCAGTTCTCGACGGTGAGCGGGTCGTGTTCTCGATGTACGTTCGTTCAGTGGACACTGAATGGGATGGACGAACATCATCGCAGTCGCGAGCGGAGTCAGTGTCGCGGACATGGCACAGAGAAACACGGGCGCCCGCCAAAGGAATTGAGGCAATGGTCCAGGCCAGAGACATACGAATACCAACTGGCACGCCACGCAGGCGATGGCCGCTATGGAGAGCAATCGAAGGTGCTGCCGTAGCATCGGTCGCCAGCACCTGGCGAGCATGCGGCGCTTCCGCACGCAGGACACCGACGAGGGCTCCCGCACGACAAGGCTCTTCGGATGTCGCCCGGGGCGTTCCTCTCCGCGTGCTATTCTCAAGAGTCCCTCCTTTCCCATTGTTCGTCATGCCCGACCGCCGCTTTCGCCGTGCTGATCTTGCGATTCCCGCTGACGAGCTCGCCCCGCGCCTGCTCGGGTGTTCGCTTGTGCGTACGTTCGCCGACGGCACGGTCCTCCGGGGCGTGATCGTCGAGGTCGAGGCCTACCTCGGCCCGGCCGACCAGGCGTCGCACGCGCGAGACGGGCGCCGCTCGCCCCGCAACGAATCGATGTACGCCCGCCCCGGCACCGCGTACGTCTACTTCACCTACGGCATGCACCACTGCATGAACATCGTCTGCGCCGAGGAGGGGCTGCCGCACGCGGTGCTCATCCGGGCGCTCGCACCGGCGGATGGCATCGACCGCATGCGCGCGCTCCGCACGGGCGACAAGCCCCGCAAGCGTCCGCTTGCCGATCGCGACCTCTGCTCCGGCCCGGGCAAGCTCTGCCAGGCGATGGCGATCGACCGGAGTCTCGACCGGGCCGACCTGCTGAACTCAACTAAGCTCGCGCTGCTCCCGCCCCACCCCGGCGATGCCCCGGGCCGATCCGCCCGCACACCCCGGATCGGGCTCGGCGAGTGCGGCGCGTGGGCTGAGCGTCGACTTCGCTGGGTCGTCGCGGATTCGGCGTATGTCTCGACGCGTCAAGGGCTTCCGAGGGCCGAGAAGCGGTGATTGCGCCCCGTTTCGGTGCGGTGCATCTTGCAGGGCTCCTCGATCGAATACACTGTGGGTGCTCCGCCGTTTTCGGGTTGCGGAGCGCCAGCGAGGCGAGCGAATGCCCGACGAGATCGAGTTCGACTTCGAAAAGATGCGACGCCGGGCGGGCGGGTTCCCGCCCGAGGCGTTCGAGTTTGTCCGCGAGGGGCTCGCCCACACCGTCAAATCGGTGCATGGCGGTGACGCGCCCGCGCACGGCGATGAGAGCCACCACGTCTCCGGGCAACAGCTGTGCGAGGGGCTCCGCGAGTTCGCGCTTGAGCAGTACGGCAGGCTCGCCCTGATGGTGCTCCACCACTGGGGCGTCCGCGAGACCGCCGACTTCGGGCGGATCGTCTTCGCGATGGTCGACGCCGGGCTCATGCGCAAGACCGAAGAGGACACCCTCGAGGACTTCGCGAACGTCTTCGATTTCGACGAGGCGTTCGGCGAGACAGCCCTCGGACGGAGCTAGGCACATGACCCGTGCCACTGACCTGCTTGAGGTCAGTGCTCCGCGGGGCTTGCGAGCGATGGCGACCCAAGCGGCTGAGTGGCATGGTCACGGCTCTGTGTGATCATGGCGGCGGCGCACCTGCTCCCCGCCCCCGGTACCTTGTCTGCATGGCCAAGAAACGAGCCGCATCGAGGGCGACCGGTTCGGACAGCACGGAAGGCGCCGCGGCTACGGAGACCTGGCGCGACCTGCACCTCTGGCAGATTCAGCCCGTGCGCGACGTCATCGTCGTCGTCGGCGTCATCGCGCTCTTCTGGCTCGGGTCCAAGCTCTCCGTCGTCACCGTCCCGCTCCTGCTCGCGGTCATGTTCGCCTACCTGCTCGAGCCGGTAATCGTGTGGCTCATGCGCCGGTTCAAGCTCTCGCGCCAGGGGGCCGCGGGGTCGCTCCTCGTGGCGCTGATTCTCGTCGTCGTCGTGCCATCGATTCTGGGCGCAGTCTTCGGTGCGGCACAGCTCACGCGGTTCGCCGGACGCACGACGACAAGCGTGAACGATGCGATCCGTTCGGCCCGGGACATCGATGATCCGACCCTGAACGCCCGCGTCGAGAATGCGGGCGGTCCGTGGGTGTGGATCCGTGATCGGTGGCACGAGTTTGATCCCGACGGGAGCGTCCAGCTCGAAGACGTTGTCAACAACATCCTCAACGCCGTGAACCCGAGCGCCCTCGTGGGAACCGCATCGGCCGGCGCCAACGTGCTGGGCTCGGCCGCTGGCATGGTCGGCGGTACCTTCGGCCTCGCCTTCGCCGTCTTCCTCACCGGCTTCTTCTTCTACTTCGTCGCAACAGGGTGGATCGAGCTCAAGGCCTTCTCCACCAAGCTCCTCCCCGACAAGCACAAAGGCCGCATCATCCACCTCACCCGCAAGTTCGACGCCGTCATCTCCGGCTTCGTGCGCGGGCGACTCACCATCGCGTTCGTCCAGGCGTTTGTCTTCTCGATCGGGTACTTCCTCATCGGCGTGCCCGCGTCGTTCATCCTCGGGCCGGTCGTCGCCATCCTCTCGATCGTGCCCTACCTCGCGATGGTCGGCATCCCGATCTCGATCGCCCTGCTCTGGATCGAGGGGCACACCGGCTTCCGAGGCGAGTGGTGGTGGGTGCTCGGCGCCCCGTGCGCGGTCTACTTCCTCGGCCAGGCCCTCGACGACTACCTGCTCACCCCCATGATCCAGGGCAAGAGCACCAACATGGACACGCCCACCATCCTCTTCGCCACGCTCGCCGGCGGCGTGCTCTTCGGTGTGTTCGGCATGCTCATCGCCATCCCGCTCGCCGCGTGCATCAAGATCCTCATCCAAGAGCTGTTCTGGCCCCGCTTCAAGGCGTGGGCCGAGGGGCGTGAGAAGGACTTCCTGCCCATCGGCGAAGCGAAGAAGTAGCTCAGACGCGCGGCGCGACGTCGGCTCGGCGTCCTGCGCAGCGAGGCGCGCCCGTGCTCAACGGTTGCCGCTCCGAAGCCACCGCATCGCTGTCTCGCGTTTGTCGTAGGCCGTGCCGCACTCGGGGCAGCGCCCGGCGCGCGCCAGGTGGTCGAGTTCATACCCGCACCCGCAGCTGAACGGGAGCGCGTCCCAGTCCACGTCCGCGCCCGGATCAGCGTCGGTGGCGTAGCACGCTTCGAGCGCCTCGGGCCCGTGCTGACCCAGCACCGCGGAGAGCAGGTCGATCGCCTCGCCGCAGTCGGTGCATCGCGCACCCAAAGGCCGCCGCAGTTGGCGCCCGCACGCGGGGCACCGGATCGCGAGCGATGGATCAAGGCGTGAGAGATCCGGCTCGGCCTCGTCCTCCCACTCGGCGCCCGCGGGCGCGGGCACTTCCGCTTCGAACGCCCGGATCAGCATCTCCGCCCGCTCGCGCAGACGCACCATCGCGATCGCCACCTCGTACACCTCGATCGCCGACCCCGAGTAGGGCCCGAGCGCATTGAGCCCGCCCCCCGCGACGCGCGCGAGCACGCCGTGACGCGTCAGATACGCCGCGGCCGACTCGGCACGTACGGGATCGGGATACTTGCGGACCGTGTGCAT
>JAUIFD010000040.1 GCA_030429485.1 Phycisphaerae bacterium
GGCGAGGTCGTATCGCTTCAGGTCTTCAGCTACGAGGTCGAGATCAAGCTCGAGAACGGCGAGACGATCGAGCTCGCGGTCACGCCAGAAGGGACTATCCGCGAGAGCTCTGATGACGACGCGGATGACGACGGTGACATGCCCGATGACGACGATGACGGCGACGACGACTCGGAGGACGACGATGACTGACCGTGTGATTGAGCGAGCGAACTGATCCGCCGGGGCGAGGGCATTACTCGCCCCGGTCGCGTTTTGGAGCGTGTATGCGAGTGCTGATAATCGAGGACGCGCCGCGCTTGCGAGAGACGCTGACCGACGGGCTGCGCGAGTCCGGGTACGCCGTGGACGCGGTGGACAACGGGCGCCAGGGCCTCGTCCACGCTCGGACGACCGAGTACGACGTGATCGTGCTCGACCTCATGCTCCCGTCGGTCGACGGGCTCACACTTCTTCGCGAGCTTCGCGCGTCGGGGGACGACACTCCCGTGCTGATCCTCAGTGCGAGGGACCGGACCGAGCACCGGGTGGAGGGCCTTCGCGCGGGTGCGGACGACTACGTGGTCAAGCCTTTCGCCTTTGCCGAACTGCTCGCGCGATTGGAAGCGCTCTGCCGTCGATCGAAGGGCCTGACCAACAACGCGGTGCGCATCGGCGGGGTCGTGTTCGACCTCGGGTCCAAGCTCTTCACGGTCGGCGGAGCGGAGTTGGGCTTCACGCCCCGGGAGGGCGCCGTGCTGGAGCACCTGTTCCTGAACGCCGGCCGCGTCGTATCGCGCACCGAACTCGAGGAGCACATCTACTCGGAAGATCGTCAGGTCTGGAGTAACACCATCGACTCGGCGATCGCCGCGATCCGACGCAAGCTCGCGGACGCCGGCGAGCTGGTGCGAACGCGGCGCGGGCTCGGGTATCAAGTGGGTAAGCCCGCACGCGATACGGTGCAGCCGTGACCTCCCTCCGACGAGCCCTGCTCGCGCCGATTGTCGCCGGCGTTGGCGTCACCATCCTCCTCGCGCTTAGCGGCGCATACCTGTTCGCGACGCTGAGGCTCGGTGAACAGTTCGATCGGAGTTTGGTCGAGCGCGCCAGGACCTTCGCCTCACTGGTGATCGACGAGCCGCCGGATCCAGGCGAGGGCGAACCGGGCGGCGTGGTGTTCGACTACGACGGACCGATGGACGGGGAGGCGCTCGGGTTGCTCGCCCGCATCTCGCGTCCAAACGGCGACATCCGCGCAGCATCTCCCGACTGGCCCACGGAGTTACGCCTGAGGCGGCCAGAGTCCCTCGCGTCACCCGCGGCACCAGTCGGCGTGCGCGTCGACGACGAGCGGTGGAGGGCGGTTGCGCTACTCGTACGCGCCCGTGTGGAGCCGCCCGACGAGACGCCGGCGCGTGAGGTGGACCAGGATGAAGACGGAGCGGAAGCCGTCGCGTATTCCGATGAGCGTGCGCTCGTCGAGATCGTGATGGACGCCGACCCCCTGCGGGCCGCGAGATTCGCCGTTGCGGCCGCCCTTGGTCTCGGTGGACTGCTCGCCGTGGTCGGAACGGCGTTGGCGACTTGGTGGGGCGTTGGACGAGGACTTGCACCTGTGCGCGAACTCTCGACGTCGGTGGATCGCGTCGGGGACACCGATCAGAGTGTTGCTCTCGCGGACGGCGAGTATCCCGAGGAACTCGCACCCGTGGCGCAGGCGGTGGATCGGCTCATCGATCGACTCTCCCAGGCGGTCGAGCGCGAGCGACGGTTCACGGACGCCGCGGCCCACGAGCTGCGCACGCCGATCGCCGAACTGCGGATGCTGACCGAAGTCGCGCAACGCTGGCCCGAGCCCGAGCGCCTGCGTCGTTCGATCGGCGAAGCTCGCCTCGTCGCCGAGGAGATGGAGTCGTTGCTCGAAGCGCTCCTCGCGATCGCGAGGGGCTTCGACACTGCGCAATGCGAAGCGGAGCGTGTGCCGCTGCTCCCCGTTGTGCAGACGGTCGCGGGTTTCTACGAGGACTCCGATCGAACCCTGGTCATCGATGGCGACCCGCGCGCCGCGTGGCACGGACAGCGGGGGGCCGTGTTGGCGATCGTGCGCAACCTTCTTGCCAACGCGGTCGATCACTCCTCCCCCGGCTCGAAGGTCGAAGTCGAACTGCGACGAGTCGGTGATTCGGCGATCTTCGCGGTGCGGAACCAAGCCGCGACACTCAGTCGCGACGACCTCTCGCTGCTCTTTGAGCCATTCTGGCGCAAGGAGGCGTCGCGATCCGATCGCTGCCACCGCGGCCTGGGATTGGCGATCGTCCAGGCGCTGTGCGCCCCGATGGGGCTCAACCCGCGAGCGACGCTGGAGGGGGGAGTACTCACGGTCCAAGTGGGTCCGGGTGGGATCGCGCGCGGCCAAGGCACAGCAACCCTCGGAGAGGTGGGATAGAAGTGCCACGCAGCGGAGCCTCACGCACGTCCGTCGCGGAAGCCACCGGACGGCGCGAGTCGGCTCCCCGACGACCAAGGGACGCCCGTGCGTGGACAGAAGAGTGGACAAAAAAAGGACTCGCGATGCTTCGCGAGTCCCGGTGGAGAATAGCGGGGATGTCATATGAAGCGCTGGAGATGGCCGGTTTGTCCGGGGGCCGACGTGCCAGGTCCAATAAGTTCCGCGGCCCTTCGTCCTGATGCCCCACCGTGTGCTGGATCGCGAGTGTCCGGCCGTCGCGGGCGGACACCTGGAGAAACCGTCGCCAGTTGATGTCCGTCGCGGGCCTAGCCGTTCCTGACGCCGACCTCCGCATGTCCGATGCGAGGGAGTTCCTTCCCGCGATACCCGCCCTCGACCAATCTCGCCGACACTCGACTCGGATCGGAGAGTTGCAGAGAGACCGAGGCGTACCGCTCGCCATCGTGGAGCATGCGCAGGGTTTCGGCGAGAACTAGCGAACTTGCGACGGCTCCGACAAACGGGACTGCGACGGAGCGCTCGGCGAGCGCGACTTGGCCGCACCCATCGGCCTGCTCGACCGCTCGGTACAACCGACGCGATCGCGCGAGCCTCTCAGCGACGGCGGTGCCGGGCACTATTTCTGACCACAGGTCGCGCGCGGACCGTCCCGGCTGCGGGAGCGGGTGCACCACGATGTCATCGAAGTCCTGGTATGTGCCGCCGAGGCCACACTCCACGATCCGTTCAAAGCCAGCGCTTTCGAGCAGGTGTCGCGGTCCTTGGCCGTCGAACCCGCAGAGCGCGAGCTCCGGTTCTGTGTCCAGGCGCATGACCGACTCGTCAAAGGGTCGATCCACGATCGCCGGGTCGAACCCATACTCGCACAGAACCCGAGCGACAACGAGCGTCTTTCGGACGCCCACGTCGGTCGGCCGGGTGAGGATCTGCGAGTGCGGATTCGACCGACCGACCCTATCGAAGTCCTGCAAGTGCAGGCGAACGGCCTGGGGAGCGGCGTACGGCAGCATCGCGATCGACCAGGCATACGCCTGGCCGAGGTGCCCGAGGCCAAGGAGCCAGAATGCGTCGGGCAGAAACGAGAGCTCCGGGCCAAACGTGCCGGAGGCGCCCGGTGCGAGATCTGGGCGCCAGAGGGAGATCTGTACGTCTCTGGTCTCGCATCGCGGGTTGACTGACGCGTGGCGCAGAAAGACCTCCGAGACAGCAAGGCCTCCAGCGAGAACGCCAGCGATCGGGCAACGCTCGCGCTCGGCGAGCCGCCCCATGCTCGCGGGGCGGGCGGCGCCAATCCACCCATCGAATGTGACCTGAAGTCCATCGTCATGGCCTCGGACGTCTCCGAAGCGAAGCACGGATGTTCCCGGGGTGACGTCGACGCGCTCGTCGATCCCGAGGTTGGGCACTGCACGCCTGAGAGCTGCCACCAACGTGGAGTCCGGCCACGGGAGCCTCAACTTGTTGGAGAAGTCGGAGTTGGGCAAGAGCAAATTCACCGCGCCGCACCACCGCGCAGCTGTGTTCGCGGCGGTCAACAGCGCCGCTTGAAGTGTCGCGCTCTCGCAAACGTCGGTACCCACCGCCAGCGCAATCGTCTTGCCCGCGAGGCGCGCCTCGGCGTCGGCGAGCGTCATGTCATCGCGATCCACAAAGAGCTTGGCGTCACGTCGCAGCGCGTCGACAGTTGCAACCACCACCCACCTCCTACCACATGCAGAGTCGCACTCGGGCGCGTCTGACCGACGTGTTCAGGTCGTGCCAACGGTGCTTGCCACGGTACTCGTAGATTCCTGTGCCTGAGAGCGACAGCCGCCATCCTCTCGCGTAGTCCGGCACGATGAACGCCAAGTGCCCGATCTCGCTGATCATGGGATTGGTGCGGTCGCTCTCGCTCTGGCCGACCCACTCGGTTGGATGAGAATGGACGTCGGCAACCACGTGCATCCCGCAACGCTTGCACTCGCGCCAGAGCCTCTTGAAACCCGAGGCGTTCATCCGTACGACGCCGGACTCAAGGGCTGATGGGTAGAGATCGTCATAGCAGATGTACCGCCGGGCCTTCGTAGCCGACGAACCGCGCACCCCGAGGATGAACGCGCCGCTCTCACGTCGGCCGCCGGCACGAGATCGAAGTTCGAGCAGCAGACGTGCCCAAAGCAAGACAGGAACCAGCAGCGGATGCTGCTTGTCGTCATACACCGGTGTACCCCTCGGAGTTCAGCAGTTCGTGGACCATCTCCAAGTAGTCCACGAACGTGCGGCGAGGGTTCCAGGCGATCCCTCGGTACTGCTGAGGCCACTTCCTGGGGTGCGCCGCCGCCGCCGCGGAGCCTCCGTCAAGCGGGTGGTAGATCATGCGCCCTTGCTGCCAGTTTGAGCGGAATACCTCGCGTACACGTCCATTTCCCTTGGGCCAGCTCTCTGGCTCAAGCCAGCTGCCGCGGGCGAGACTCCAGAATGCCCCGGTCGGCCCGCGTCTCGGATAGTCATCGAGGTTGAGGTTCAGCACGAACCGGTCGGGTGCGCCCTCGCGCGCCCGAGCAGCGACCCAGAACCGTGCATCTGGCCAAGACTCCTCAACATCACCTACAAGTCCCCATTTGCCGAGCGCCGAACCGACCAGGAACGGACCATCGGCAAGGACCGCGCGAGCTGCTCGCAGCGATGGACTCTCCAGTGTCTCTGGCTCAGCCATTGACGCGCTCACGCGGCACGAGATCGAAACAGATGGCGCAGCGACTCCCGTGCACGAGTTCGCCGAGACGCTGCTCGCCGCGAGGGCGATCATCGGACTCACAGACTTCGAGCACGAGCCCGTCGGCGTCACCGTCCGAGATTCCGAGGCGGCGCTCCGCCCATTCCGTGACGCGCGCGACGGTTGCCGCGGGGCGGAAGTTCCGCGCTACCTCACGACCGTTGTAGTTCACCGCAACGTTCATGAGTCGGCATCGATGGCACGTGATGTGCCCGTGCCGCCGAACGTCCAGCGACGCGATCGTCGCGTCGAGGTCCACCGTGCCAAAGGCGGCCTCATCAGGCTCGTCCAGATCGATGTCGTCCGGATCATCGCCGTGATAAGCCAGCAGCGACTCGCCGCCGATGCCGCTTGCAGAGAGCGCCTCCGACAAGGTCTGCTCAGGGCGTGCGGCGACCAGCTTCGCTTGTTCTCCCTCTGGGGAGACGAAGAAATCGATAGTGTTATCGGTCCGTATGTTGTCTTTCATGAGTCTTGGCCCCTCGAGGAGTGTTTCATGCTGGCGAACACAGAGTTCGCTATAACTGAATACGCCCGACTTCCTCGGATGTTCCCCTCACGGCGAACAAAATCTCCGTCCAGGCGAACAGGGAGTCGATACTCTGCCGCTACCGCCCTCGGAGCCCCCTCGATGTCAATCGCTGGACGCCTTCAGGCCGGTCGCAAGCGTGCCGGCCTCACACTCGACCAGCTCGCCGAACTCGCGGGGGTCTCGAAGACCTACTTGTGGGAGCTGGAGAACGACTTCGAGGGGGCGAAGAAGCCGTCCGCAGACGTCCTTCTCCGAATCGCTCGAGCGCTCTCCACCACAATCGCGGATCTCCTTGCCCTTCCGTCCGTTCGGGTTGCTGAGAGCGCGGTTGTCCTCTCGCCGTCGCTCGTGGAGTTTCGAGACTGGATGGAAGGCACCTTCGGCGAGCCACTGAGCGAGGACGACTTGCGCGACCTCGCCCTGATGCGTTTCCGGGGGGGCCAGCCGAGAAGGAAGGAGGATTGGTACGACCTCTACCGTCTGATGAAGCGATCCACCCGACGGGAGCAGTGAGCCCGTGCCGAGGATTCACCCGCACGTCAGGGCGCTCTTGGAAGAGACCGGGGAGGTCAACCCGGTTCAGGCGGTGCGCGCCCGGGCGCGCGCGATCGTAAGTGAGTTCGTGGAGGTGTTTGGCGAAGAGCCTCCATTCAACATGGAGGCCCTTGCCAGCTTCCGTGGGTTGTTGCCCTCTGACGATCAACCCCGGTACAGCCCAGACTCCGAGATCGTCCCGCAAGACGGCGGCGTCGTACTTCGGGTCAATCGAGACCGTCCGGTTGTTCGCCAGCGGTTCAGCATCGGCCATGAGGTTGGTCACACGCTGTTTCCCGGCTACGAACTGGATGTACGCTGCAGGAAGCCCCTGGATTCCGAATGGGCAGACCCGGAGGATCAGCTGGAGTGGTTGTGTGACGTGGCAGCGTCGGAGTTCGTACTCCCCTCGCCCTGGTTCGATCGTGCCGTCGCGGGGATAGAGGTGTCAGCTACGGGGATCCGCGATCTTGCTCGCGACTACCACGTTTCCGCGGAGGCAGCGATACGGCGCCTTCTGGAGTATTCGGTCCAGCCGATTGCGGCCCTTTTCTGTTCCTGGAAGCTCAAACCAACCCAGATACGACAGCAAGAGCGCGACGAGCATCAGGGCGTGATGTTTGATCTCGGTTCTGCTTTGCCGGACAAGATGCTCCGAGTCGATTACTCGGTTGTGAACGAGGAGTTTCGGTCAAGGTGCTGCGCCCACCTGCCCCGAGACAAGTCGATTCCGTTCGAAGGGCCTGTCAGCGCCGCCGCCCGTACCCAGGAGCCTCAGGATGGGGTGTTGTGGATGGACCTGGGAACCACCGCCATGGAGTTTCATGTCCATGTACTTCCTCGCTACACCCTTCCGACAGACACCGGTCCCGACGGCGCTTGCTCCGTAGTTGCGGTCATTCGGCCACAGAAACGCCGAAGCTGAAGTCGACGGCGTCCGGTCTGGGGTCGGTTGGGTCTATAGGCAGGCTGCTTCCAAGTGCACTGTCGGCGCCAAGACTCCCGCCATGGGCAGCCCCCTGATGAACACGTCGATCGGAGATTGAGGCGCGCTAATGAGAACGGAGCCCACACACCGCCGAAGCGCCGCGACGCGCTGCTCGTTCGGCCCCACGCGCAAGCTCCCCTCAAGTGCGGCCAGGAACCCCCGCAACTCCAGCACCAGGTCATGCACCTCAGCGTCGCGCAGCGCGAGGCGCTCCAGCTCATCTGCGCGGGTCTTGAGGCGATCGCGGTCATCCCGGAGCTGAACCAGCCGCTCCTCGACCAGCTCGCGCGTCTTGTCGGACAGGTTGTCCAGCAAAGTCTCGATCTTCTGATCGATCCGCTCGCGATCGCGTTCGAGGCGTCGGCCGGCTTCGGCGATGTCCGCCGACTCGTGCCCGAGGTGATCTCGCACCGCCGCAGCGAGCTGTTTATGCCCATCAGCGCCTCCGTACCGCTCCTGGTAGAATTTGATCACCGTATCAACGACCGCGGCCTCAAGACGGTCTTGGTCGACGGGCCCGAACGCACAGGCGGAGCGTCCCTTGGCGACGTAGCTCCCGCAGCCGTAGTAGCGGTGCTTGTAGCGCGTGCCGTCGGGGCGACGTTTGCCGCTCGACCGGGTCACGCCTTGGTATCGCCCTCCGCACCGCTCGCACCGCACGAGCCCCGACAGGAGGAAGCGGGCGCGCATGCCCTGCCACCCGCCAACGGGGCGACCCCCGCTTACCTGTGATGATGAGGCGGGCTTCCCTTGCCTGATCTCCTGGGCGAGCTCCCAGGTGCGGCGCGGGACGATTGCCTCGTGCGTGTCGCGGACGATCACCCAGTCGCGTTTGTCGTTCGGGACAAGGCGGGCGCCGTGTGGATCACGCCGCTCCACGGGCCGCCCGTGTCCGTTCACGTGTTCGATGCGATGGAAGCGTGCGTCGGTGCGTCGATTCCAGACCATGTCGCCGGAGTACAGAGGGTTGATCAGAATCGAGCGGACCGTCGAGTCGCGCCACTCGCCGCAGTAGATGTGACTCCAGGCGGGCCCTCGCGGCGTGGGGACGTTGTGCTCGTTGAGGTACGCGGAGACCGCGGTGAGCCCGCGCCGCTCTTCGGTGTAGAGCCTGAAGATGGTCCGTATGGTCTCGACACGCTCGGGGTGGCCAAGCACGAGCGACCCGCTGTCGCGTTTGGAGATGCTGATCCTCTCGCCCCGCTCGAGCGTTCGCACCAGGCCACCGCACCCGTCGAGCTGTTGCTTGGTGCCGTCGGGCATGAACCGGATGACGAAGAGGAACTCGCCGCGATCGTTGGTGTAGCGGATGTCGTACCCATGCGGCGCCACGCCGCCCATCCAGCGCCCGGTGTCGGCCTTCGAGAGCAGCCCTCGGATCGTGACCTTCGAGAGGTCCTTGCTCTCTTGCCTGGCCTGCCACTGCTTGACCGGTCGGAGCAGATCGTCGGTGTCGCTGCTTTCGCCCAGCCCCGCGAATCCCTCGGCGACGTAGAGCACGCCGACCCCGCACCGCCGAAGCGTGTGCCGGTAGAACCCGGCCTCGTCGTTGTCAAGCCGACCGAAGCGCTTGACGTCGTAGACCACGACCAGCGAGAAGTCGCGGGCGGGAGACTGGGCCGCGTCGACCATCGCCTGGAAGGCGGGGCGGTTGGTCGCCTTGGTGCCGCTGATGGCGTCGTCCACGTGCCATCGCACGAGTGACAGGCCATGCTCGGCGCAGTAGCGCTCGATCGCGAGCCGCTGGTCGGCGATCGACTGCTCTTGGCGGTCTGTGGATCGGCGGCAGTATCCGACGGCGGTGCGGTCGATCGGCATGCAAGGGCTTCTCCTCGCGACGGGCGCTCCCGCCGCGGTGCGCTCATGGAGCGGCATGTCGGCCCCGATAGCAAGCGGATAGCGGAGCAATCTCGCGACGAATCTGGACCTGTGCGGCGACGCGAACGCTGTGCCGGCGGGTGCACCGTGATGGGTGGGGCGCGATGCCAGGGGATGCGCTCGATAGCGCGCGATGTTGCGGATTCACGAGCGGATCAGCTTCCCTGTTCGCCAGGTGCATGGCTTCATGTGTGGAACGCCGCACGCGGATGGGCCGCCGGGCTTTGAAGGAGAATCGCCATGACGAACGACGCATCGAGCAACACCACGACGGAGGGCATGAAGAAGTCCACGAAGAAGGCGAGCGCTCGCAAGCAGACCCCGGTTGCCGCGGCGATGCGGCGCACGCGTGAGACGGACGCGGCGAAGGGCGAGGCGCGTGAGAGAGCCGTCTCCAAGGGTGAGGAGATGATCGTCGCTCCCGCGAAGCTCGCCGCGAAGAAGAAGGCGCCGCGCAAGAAGGCAGCGGCACAAGAGCAACGTCCGCGCGCGGGTCGCCTGGATGGCGCGACGCTGGCCGAGGGGGCTCGCCACAACCGGCGCAAGGCCGCGACCAAGAAGAAAGCGTCCGCTGCGGCCGGGAAGGTGGAGCGTCCGAGCGGGCTTAACCTGGCCGCCAAGGTGCTCGCCGAGGCCGGCGAGCCACTCAGCGCCAAGCAGATCGCCGAGCGGGCGATCGCGGCGGGATGGAAGACCGAGGGCAAGACGCCCCACGCGACGCTCTACGTGGCGATGTCGCGCGAGATCAAGGTGAAGGATGGGGAGTCTCGGTTCAAGAAGGTCGATCGGGGACGTTTCGCGGCCAGGGGAAAGGGGGTTGAGTAGTGACCAAGAACGATTTGTTTGCTCGGCACGTCGTGCGCTGCGCGGAACCGCTGCTTCGAGGCGAGGGCGGGCCGCACGCCCGACGAGCACCGCTGCACACACGCAACGCTGCGCACAGCATGCCACGCGATCGATGAGGCCGTCGGTAGGGGCACAACCACCGAGGAGATTGTTGACGCAGAGGGGCTGCCCAGCAGTCAGGTCGCGACGGCGCTCGCATGCCTCAAAGAGCGCGGGTGTGTGAGCGTCGATCGCCGACGTACGTTCCCGAGCGGAGCCGACGTGTTCATGGACGCCATGATCGAGTACCGCGCGCTGCTGGAGAAGGGGCCGGAGGAGCCAGCGGCGAGCGAGAGCAACGACTGATCGGATTGCGCGGGCGCAGGAATGAAGCGGTGTAGGGGATGGGGTTCGTGCGAGGCACCGATCATGTGCGAACAATCCTCCATGACGAAGATTCGCGTGCTGTACGAGGACGGCGAGTTCCGCGGCGGGTTGCTCGACCTGGACTCGCACAACTGGAGGACCTGCCGCACGTGGCCGGGCCGCCCGAGGAGAGGATGCAGCGAGTCGATGATGGACACGAGCACGTTCAAACGCTCCATCTATGAGGGGTGCTGGATGCTGATCCGGATGGCGGAAGAGCCCGACATCCAGTGCGCGGCCCCGGACGGCACCGACGGCGTAGATGTCGCGGCGCACGCGCTGCAGGTGTCTGAGCGGTCCGCGCTCGCGTGGTTCCGCGATCAGGGGATTACGGCGCCCGAGGATCTAGTGGAGTGGGTAAGACAGCGCTCGCCAGAACTAGAGGCTGAGCCATCGGAGGGTACCGCCGACGCGGGAGAGCCGCTGACCACGGCGCAGCTCGAAGTCTGGGGTCTGCTCAAGGGGCGCGCGATGACCGCCAAGGAACTCTCGGCCGAGTTGCCGGGCGCGCCCGGAGAGGACGCCGTGCGCAAACGCGTCGAGTCGATCAAGCGCACCGGACGGGACGTAGCCAGCCGGCCCGGTCGGGGCTACTACCGGCCCGACGCACCGCCGGATGATCTCGCGGCCGCGTGAGTCCGGTCGAGCTCACGTTGTGCACACGGTCGTGGACGCGAGTCCGTCGTATGACCTTCCGAGTGCGATGGTGCGCTCGGGAGACCGAACATGGACGTGCAGTCGATTCCCGTCGGCGAGATCAACCCCGCCCCGTACAACCCGCGCAAGGACCTCAAGCCCGGCGACCCCGACTACGAGCGGCTCTGCCGGAGCATTGATGAGTTCGGATGCGTGGAGCCCCTGGTGTGGAACCGCCGGACGGGCAATCTCGTGGGCGGGCATCAGCGCCTCAAGGTCCTGATCGCGCGCGGGGACACCGACATCGAGGTCAGCGTCGTTGACCTCCCGCTCCCCCGCGAGAAGGCGCTGAACATCGCGCTCAACAAGATCGCGGGGGACTGGGACGAGCGGCAGCTCGCCGAGCTGCTGCGTGAGCTCATCGAAGAGCCCGACCTCGACCTCGAGATCACCGGCTTCGAGCCCGAGGAGGCGGGCGACCTCATCGCCGGCATCCTCGGCGGTGCCGACGAGCCCGAAGACGCGGAGCCGAACCCGGTCGAGTCCGGTGAGACGATCACCCAGCCGGGCGACCTCATCGAGCTCGGGACGCGCGGGTCGCGCGCGCACCGGCTCCTGTGCGGTGACTCCACCGATCCCGAGCAGGTGCGGCGGCTGATGGACGGGGCGAGGGCGGCGCTCTTCGCGACCGATCCGCCCTACCTCGTCGGGTACGACGGCAGCAACCATCCCGGCGACGGCGCCCACCCCAAGCGTCGCGGCCCGGGCAAAGACTGGTCGGCCACTTATGGGCACGATTGGGACGACGACAGTGGCGACCCCGCGCTCTACCGGGGGTTCTGCAGGGTGGCCGTCGACGAGGCGATCGCCCTCAACGCCGCGTGGTACTGCTGGCACGCCAGTCGGCGCCAGGCAATGTTGGAATCGGTCTGGCACGAGATGGGCGCGTTTGTCCATTGTCAGATCATCTGGGCCAAGGCGCGTGGCGTGCCGACGCGCACGTGGTATCTGTGGCAGCACGAGCCGTGCCTGTTCGGGTGGGTGAAGGGCCACCCGCCGCCGCGCATCGACAAGCGGCATCTAGGAACCGTCTGGGAGGTCGACACGATCCCGAACGGCCTCTCCCGCCCGGATCACCCAACCCCCAAGCCCGTCGAGCTCTTCGAGATCCCGATGCGGCAGCACACGCGCGCGGGCCAGGTCTGCTACGAGCCGTTCGCGGGCTCGGGCACTCAGATCATCGCCGCCGAGCGGTTGGGGCGCCGGTGCTTCGCGATGGAGATCAGTCCCCAGTACTGCGACCTGATTGTGCGCCGATTTATCGCGTTCGCCGGTGAGGGCGCGGTCGCGCCCGAGATCGCAGAGCGATACCGAGTCCGACCCCACCTTAGTGAGGCCGCCAAGCCCACGGAGGACGCGGCGTGAGCGAGGGTGCCGAGCAATCCGAACGGGGCGTCCTCGACGCCATCCGTGAAATCAAGTCGGGCGATCTGGACCCCAAGAGCCTCGAAGCCGAGGACCGCCGAGGGTGCGTGGCCTACCTCGCCGCCGAGGGTCTGAGCGTGCCCGAGATCGCGAGGCTGCTGCGCACGAGCGACCGCACGGTCCGGCGCGACCGGGTGGCGATCCGAGAGGAAGGCGCTCTCGAACGCGATCCCAAGCTCGCCGGTCAGGTGGCAGGTCGGCTGGTCGCGGAGGCCGATCTGTGCGTGCAGCGCATCCGCCGGGCCACGCGCGATCGGGACACGCCACACGCGGTGCGGGTCGATGGGGAGCGCGCCTGCTTCCAGATCCTGAGCGAGATGACGCAGCGCCTCCAGGGCCTCGGGTTCCTGCCCAGTGCTGCCACGCGGATCGAGGCGAGCGTCACCGCGGTTGAAGCGCCCAGCTTCGACGAGCTCTCGAGCGAGATCCTCCGTCTTCGCGGCGTCGCCGAAGATGAGGGTGACGAGCGGGCCGCGGCCGAGTTGATGGCGCTCGACCAAGAAACCGATCGGCTTCGCCTCGCGTGGGGGGTTGACAGGGTGCTCCGTTCCCGTTCCGAGGCGAGCGACGATGCTTGACCAGCGTCCGAGGGTCGCGGAGGCGCTCCGCGGCCCGCGCCGCGCGCTCGCGTCGAGATCCCCGCGCGCGTTCGCGCGCGCGTACCTGCCGCATCACTTCAAGGTCCGCGGCTCCCCGCTGCACGAAGAGCTCTTCAGCCTGCTCGGCGAGGCCACGCGCAAGCGCGGGGCCCGGATCGCCGTCGCCGCGCCGCGCGGGCACGCCAAGACCACCGTCGTCAGCCTCGCCTATGTGCTCTGGTCGGTCCTCTTCGACCACGAACCGTTCGTGCTGATCGTCTCAGCTACGCGCGACCAGGCGGTCGCGATGCTCCGGACGGTCAGGGACGAACTGCAGGCCAACCCCGCGCTGCGAGAGGACTTCCCGCACCTCGGTGTGCCAAAGCCCGCATCGACGCCTTGGCGAGCGAACCAGATCACACTGGCGAACGGCGCGACGATTCGTGCCGCGGGAGCGGGCCAGGCGATCCGGGGGGCCAAGCGAGGCGCCAACCGTCCGACCCTGATCGTCGTGGACGACCTCGAGGACCAGGAGCACACCGAATCCGCCGAGCAGCGCGCGAAGCTGCGGGACTGGTTCGAGCGGACGCTCCTCAAAGCCGGCGAGCCGCGCACCAACGTCGTGGTTGTCGGCACGATCCTGCACTACGACGCGCTGCTCGCGACGCTCACCCACCCGAGCAAGACCGCGGGCCGCGGCGCGGGGTGGACAAGCCGCGTCTTCAAAGCCGTTGATCGGTTCAGCGACCGGACCGACCTTTGGGAGCGGTGGGAGTCGATCCTCTTCGGAGATCGCGAGCACGAGGGAGAAGTGGGGGGGACCGCCGCCAAGGCGTTCTATGAGGACAACAAGCGCGAGATGCTCGCGGGTACCAGCGTGCTCTGGCCCCAGCGCGAGAGCTACTACGACCTCATGTGGATGCGCGCGACCGAGGGGCGGGCGAGCTTCCAGGCGGAGAAGCAGAACGAGCCGCTCGATCCCGACGAGTGCCTGTTCCGCGAGGACCGGATCAGGTTCTGGGACGATCCGCGCGACCCCGAGTTCGAGGACGCCGAGGATCTCGTCAGCCGCCTCGGCTCACGCCTGCGGTTCTACGGGGCGTGCGACCCCAGCTTGGGACGCCGCGGAGGCCGAGGGGACTACACCGCGATCGTCACGGTCGCGAAGGACACACGGACCGACCGCCTCTACGTCATCGGCGCCGATATCGCGCGTCGGACTCCAGAGGCGACCGTCGAGCGCATCGTGCAGCTCGCGCAGATCTACGACTACAGCGAGTTCGCCGTCGAGTCAAACCAGTTCCAGCAACTCCTCGTCGAGCAGGTCGAGCGCCGAATGCGCGAGGTCGGGACGTACGTTTCGATCGAGCCGGTCAATCATGTGACCAACAAGCTGGCGCGCATCCAGAGCCTCGAGCCGTGGATCACCCACGGGAGGCTGCGCCTGAGCCGGCGCGACGGCATGCTACTTGAGCAGTTGCGGCAGTTCCCGTTGGGGGCGCACGACGACGGGCCTGACGCGCTCGAGATGGCGGTCACCAGCGCAGTTGACCCGAGGCGGGACTTTGAGGTGATTCAGATATGAGCATCGTGTCGACGCTGCCGTCGCCGAACATGTCGGACTTGGGGATGCCGAACGGCACGCCGTACGCGTCGTAGCGCACCTGCTGGATGGGCTCGCCGTCGTCCTTGACCAGCGCGATCACGTCGGCACGCCAGTTCTGGAGGTAGTAGGTCCGCTCCTCGAGCGTGCCGTCGGCCTCCGACTCCCAATTCGTGTTGGCGTCGCGGTCGCGCAGGATCACCCGATCAATATACGAAGAGCCGCCTCTCCCGCCAAGCCCCGCGTCGTCAGCATCGAGGTAACAGGGCCGACCTCGATGGGGTCAATTCAACCGCGGAGCCACGCCGCCTCAATGCTTCGACTCTGGCAAGGCCGGCGCATGAGCTCCTCGAACAGACCGCGCAAGACCACACTCCGGGCAGACCACCCCTGTTGCTCGGTGCGGGGCATCGAGGAGAGGATATGCGCATATCGGACAACGCCCTGCGCGCATTCGCACAATACCGCGCACCACAACACCTCCTAGGGCCGCTACAAATATCGCACACGAAACGCATATTGAATTCACCAGCAGGGGCGCCAGTCTTATGTGCGCGTCTAGAGCGTTGGCATCTGGAATCGCTTCGACACTGCGCGCCTCCAAGTGCCACCAGTGCGTGCGAAGTGGCCACCCAGATGCGAGTTGTCCAATATAATGATTTGTGTTTCGTGGATACTCTCTAGTGGCGAACTCATCGCTGAATTGCACCACTCCGGGCTTACTCCACTTGTACAACGACGCTGTAAACCACCACCGTGTCAACTGCGCTCTCCGAGGAGTGCCTGCGTAACCTCGCGGCGGTCTAAGTTCGTAATTGCCGGGACAGTCTACCCACTCAGCCTTAGGGAGATTGCGCAGTGTCTCGCTTCGGGTGCTTCCCACATATGGGAGTACCGATACTAGAGCCACGGAAACAATGAGCACCGTGACGACGATCATAAAGCGTTTGCCTCGCAGCGCCGCACCTAGCATGGGAATCGCATATCGGCAAAGGTCTGACATATGTTGTCGACTGAACTCCAGAATGTAGCCTTTCCATCGTGCCAAGCGTCAAAGTTGGCTGGGTTATCTAGGATCTGTTGGTCCGTAGTTGTGGGGCAACCTACTGCGCTTATACCAGCTCTCGCAAAATCATAACGAAGTGACATTCGACACAGGTTTTGGTACCACACCTTCTCACACAGGCACTCACCTCCGCAGTCGATGGGCTCAGCGTCTGCCATGCAGGTTACTATAGCCCTGTACGCGTCCACTTCGTTCTGTATCTGCCAGCAGATTTTCCGATCATTATCGGGGTAATTGCCGTCACAAGGCGCCTTTGCGTTTTGTAACTCATGAGCGACAACGCACGTCCGAAACCGATGGGCGAACGTCGCATTTGGAAAGGCCCGAAGTATGTTCGCAAAGCACGCGCATGCTTCACGACCCTGTACTCTGTCATGACAAAGTGCTCTGCCAAGGTCATTGGGATTGGCGCTACAGTATGCTTGGCATCGCGGGCTAGTCCAAGGGGTCAGCAGGTAACCGTCGTCGGGAGTAACAAGAATATCCTGGCTGACTGGGTGCGGAACCAGCCCAAGTGGGTCAATCCTCGCAATAGGGTCTCGGATGTACCCACACAGGCTCATCCCGTCCGCGTACCCGAGCGGATCTCTCCTGCTCCACCTCCCCAACTCCGCCAACAAGACTCGATGCCTGACGTGATAGGTCTCACCCGCGAGCTGCGGGTCGTACTCGTAGCCTGCGTAGAGCTTTCTGTTGTTGCCGCCGGTTCTTGCGTAGGCGTAACTGGGCGCGCCTCTGCCGAGGTCGTCATCGGCGGCGTTGTCGGCGGTGTAGGCGGTGTTGTCGTCGCCGTCGAAGTCGCCGTCGAAGTCCCAGTCGGCTCGGACGTTGGAGGCGCCGAGCAGGCTGGCGAACTCGAAGTAGTCGTTGGAGTCGACGCTGCCGTCGCCGAACATGTCGGACTTGGGGATGCCGAACGGCACGCCGTAGGCGTCGTAGCGGATCTGCTGGATCGGTGAGCCGTCGGCCTCGACCAGCGCGATCACGTCCGCACGCCAGTTCTGGAGGTAGTAGGTGCGCTCCTCGAGCGTGCCGTCCGCCTCGGCGTCGAAGTCCGTGTTGGCGTCGCGGTCGCGAAGGATCACCCGATCAATATACGAAGAACCGCCCCGGCCGCCAAGCCCGGCGTTGTGATAGACGAACAGCTCGTGGGGGTCCGAGTCGAAGTCGGTGTAGTCGTACCGGTAGGTCTCGATCGGACGCCACTTCTCGTCGTAGACGAAGTGGTACTCGGGGTCGTCGGAGGTGCTCTCGACCGTGCCGTCGGCGTCCACGTCGTAGTGCCAGCTGATCCGCTGGCCGAGGCCGTTGTACCGGTAGTCGGCGACGATCGTCGAGGACTGGTTCTTGACCTGCCGCAGACGACCGAACGCGTCGTAGACGTACTCGTGGTGCTCGGCGTCGTCGATCAGGTTGCCCACCTCGTCGTAGGCCAGTGTGTAGTCGTTCGAGCTGTCGTCGTCGATGTCCCGCGCCGTCAGCTCGTTGGCCACGTTGAAGGTCGCGTCGTCGTTGAGCTCGTCCGTGTCGGCGGTGTCGTTGTCGCCGTTGAGGTCGAGCTGGTGCACCTCCCAGTTGCCGGTCTGGCTCAGGGTCCAGCTCTCCTGGAAGGCCTCGCTCGTGATCGAGCCGCCGGAGTAGGTGCCGCGCTGCGCGTCGGTGAGGCGGTTGAGATCGTCGATCGTGTAGTCGACGTCCCATTTCGCACTGAAGACGCCATCCTCAGTGAGCTCGATGTTGGAGTTGCGGTCGTAGGTCAGGTCGAGGTCATAGAGATCGAGGAACAGGTCGTCGGTGCCGTTGGAGTCGGTGTCGGCCGCGCGCGTCCAGATGTCGCTGGTCACGCGGTTGAACCGGTCGACGAAGTCCATGTTGCCCGCCGAGCCGGCGTGGTCGTAGCGGTAATAGTAGTAGTTGGGCTCGTCGAGCCGCGTGCCGACGAGCGCGCTCAGCCCGTTGTACTGGTATACCGCAACGAGCAGGCTGTCGAACGTCACCTGCGTGACCCGGTTCACCTCCGCGTCGTGCCGGTTGGCCGTCCCCAGACTCGGGAACGTGAGCGTGCCCCCGCTGGGGTACGTGCCGCCCTTGCGCCGGATGGCGCGGTACTCCCCGGTCGGTCCGTGGTCGATGAACTCCTCGTAGGTGAGGATCACCTGCCACCCGTTCGAGCCCCCGGTGTACGCCGAGTCGTGGTCCTGCTTGTAGCGGGTGAGCTGCCCCCACTCGTTGTACTCGAACTCGACGCCGTCGGTCACCGAACCCGAGCCCACCGTCGCGTTGTCGTACTGATCGACGGTGTCGACCATCCCGCGCGAGTCATAGGCCGTGCTGATGCGCCGGACCGCGCCGTCGAAGTCGCCGTCGAGCGTCGTGACGCGCCGGTGCGTCTGCCTGCCCGCGGTGTCGTAGTCGGTCTCGATGATGTTACCCGACTGATCCTTCATCCAGACCTGCTGGCCCAGCGCGTTGTAGGCGTAGCTCACTACGTCGCTGGCGCCGCCCGAGTCCGGGTACGCCACGCTCTGGAGCAGCCTCCCCGAGCCGATCAGCGAGTCGCCGGCCGAGGCGCCCTTGTCGACGCCGTAGGTGTAGGTGGTCACCTGGTCGTCGGCGTCCTGCGTGCCGTCGCCGTCGAGGTCCACCCACATCTCGGTCTGCAGCCCGTCGGTGTAGACGGTGCGCACGAAGTTGTCGTCGGCGCCCGTCGCGCTCGACGGCGTGCCGTTGACGTAGTTGGAGATCGTCGCGACCACGCGCCGCGCGTCGTCGTACACGTACCGCATCTCCAGGTCCTCGGGATCGGTCACCGACTGCTGCGTGCCGTCGTCGTTGTAGACGATCGTCGAGCGAAGAACCGTGTTCGAACGGGCCGGCGGCGTCGACGCGCCTCCCCGGTCGTACGTCGAGCCGCCATTGGTGCCCAGGGCGACCGTGTCGGTCAGCCGGTCCTGCTCGTCGTACCACATCGCCGTGATCTGGATGCGACCCTCGATGTCGGTGTTGGTCCACTTGAGCGGGTCGCTCTCGGCTGTCTGCGTGTCCAGCGCCCCCGTCGTCTCGCCGCCGCCCTTGTCGTCGTACAGACGCGCGATCGTGACCCGCGCCAGCACGTTGGAGGTGTCGTCCTCGTACGCCGTCTGGTGCTCCTCGAGCACGACATCCCCGTCCACGTCCTGCGCGTCGGTGTACTTGGTCGGGTTGGTCGCCCCGTCGTCCACGTTCGCGATGATAAACCGGTGTGTCGGACGCCCCAGGCGGTCATACGACTGCTTGGTGATCTGCTCGCCTACCGACTTCATCGTCCGCCCCGCCTCGTCGTACCACGTCTCGCTCACGAGCATGATGTCGCTGGAACTTTCCTGCTCGATCGCGCCCGTTGACTGGTTGATCTTGTAGCGCTCGGTCCGGTACACCCGGTCCATCCGGTCGTACAGCGTCTCGCTCAACGCCACCCGGTTCGAGCTCACGCTCGTCGGGTCCGTCGTGATCGACAGGCTTCCCGACGACGAGTACTGACCGCTGGCCACGACTCTGTTGCGCTCGTCGTACTTGACCACCGTGTACGGCGCTTGCGGGCCCACCGTCACGATCACCCGGCCGCGCGCATCGCGCAGGTAGCTCGTCACACGCTGATCCGAGGTCGTCCCCCAGTTCCCATCGGGATCCTGGATCGTCTCCGTCACGTAGCTGTTGCCCTGATCGTTCCCGTCGTCGTACTCCGTCGTCGAGACCTTCACCATGTCGTCGGGACCCGACGCCTCGCCGTCGGTAAACGAGTAGTCGTTGGTCCCCATCCAGCTCTCGACCGCTCTTCCCAGGTCGTCGAACACCGTCCGGCTGATCGTCCCCGTCGCGTCCTTCACGCGCCAGCGCCGTCCCATCACGTCGTACCCGAAGGTCGTCGCGTCGTAGTGCGTCCCCTCCGTCGCCGCCGCCATCGACGCCGGCAGATCGAACACCATCCACGACTCGTCGAGGTGCGACCCCGCGCTGTCGTACACGCTCACGCTCACACCCGAGAACGTGCCCGTGTCCAGCGCTGTGAACGGGTCGTCGTCCGCCTCGTCGATCCAGCCCGTCAACGCCGTCGTCGTCGCCCCACCCCCGCCCGAGAAGGCCACCGTCCCGCTGAACTCCGCCTTCCCCGCGTGGTTGGTCACCGTCAGCGACACCGGACCGTAGTACGTCGTGCTCCCGCCCGAGACCACACGCGGGATCGAGATCGTCACCAGCCGGTGGTCCTGCAACCGCGTGTAGTACCGCTGCGTCACCCGGCCGCTCGGCAGCGTCGTCGTCACCGACCTGCCCTGCGCGTCGTACGTCATCGACGTCTGCAACGCCAGCTCGTCGCCACCGCCGTTGCTCGCGAAGTCGGTCAGCACAGCGCTGTTGAACCCGTTGAACACACCGGCCGTGTCCGCCGTGTTGGCGTCACGCACCGTCAGCGTCACCTGCCCGTCCGAGTTCCGCTCCGTGTAGTCCACGCGACCATCCGGGCTCTTCGTCAGCGTCGGCTCCTTGTACTCGTTGAGATAGCTCAGCCGCGTGTTGCTCGATCCCGACCCGTTCTCGTCCTCGATGATCGCCGGCAGCGTGCTCGTCGTCTTCTCCGAGCCCGTCGGGTAGTAGATCGTCGGTTCGATCACCTGCGCGATTGCGATCGTCTGCACCGCCGCGCTCTCGACCTCCGAGGTCTCCTCGGCCGTCTGCGCGTACGAGTCCGACACGATCGGCAGCACCACCGGGCCCTCGCCCGCGCCCGATCGCGTGATCGAGCCCAGCTCGATGTTCCGGCTCACCATCGCCGATCCCGTGTCGTCACGCCACCACCAACCCACACGGAGCCCCGCCATGGGGCCGCTCGACTCGTACGTGTAGCTGTGCTCCAGGCCCGTCGACGCCTCCCCGAACGAACCCGTCGAGTGCGTGTACGTGCTCACCCGCGCCGGCGTGTGCACCTGGTCCACCAGCCCCGCGCTGGTGCGCGTCACGTACGTCGCCCACCAGTCCGTGTAGCTCACACCCGGATCGCCGTCGGTGATCACGCTCGATAAGGGCTGGCCCGCCTCGTCGAAGTACCGGCTCACGTACGTCCCGTCCGGACGTCCCACCACCACACGTGTCAGCCAGTCGTTGTCATAACTCCCCGTCGCGCTGTGCGAGCCGTTCGTCGCATACGTGAACGTGTGCTCCCCGTTGTTCGCACCCGAGCACCCGCACTCCCCGTTGAACCACGCCTTGTCGATCCGGTGCGACGAGTCGTACTCGAAGTACGACGCCGCGTAGGGTTTCAGGATCGACTCCGACGCCGCGAAGTGGTCGTCGTCGAACGTCGTGTCCGACCAGTCGAACCGACGCACGCCCTCCGCCCCCACGATGTACTGGAGCGCATACTCGTGACCCGGGTTCGTCGAGTCGTCGAACGAGCCCGTCCAGTACCGGTAGTACGTCTTCCGCTCCACCTCGATCCCCGAGTCCGTCAGCGGCGTCACCACCGTGGCCTGCTTCAGGTTCCCGCTCGCCCCGTATGTCGTCGAGCCGCTCGCGTAGTACTCGTACTCGACGCTGCCCACCTCCGTCACCCCCGAAGGCGACGCCCACGTCCCGCTCGTCTTCGTCTCCGCCTTTACCTCCGTCAGCCTCGACGTTCCGTCGACCGACGTGTACGTGTAGCTGTACCGCCGGTCCGACGAGTCGTACGCGTACAGGATCCGACCCGATGCGTCGTACCCGTCCGTCACCGCCGTCGACGCCGTCGACTCGTTGCCCACATACGCGGTAGACCCACCCGCGTCCGTCACCTTCCACAGCTGCCAGTCGGCCTTGTTCGATGCGGTGTTGTCCCCGAAGAACACCGCCTCGTTGCCACGCTGGTCGTAATACGTGTACGTGTCCGGTGAACCCGACGCGTAGATGATCACCCCGCCCCCGCCATTCACTGCGCGCCATGCAGTCGAGCTATACGTCGGCGTGTCGTCCGTCTGGCGCCTGCGGAACTCGATGTACCGGTCCGCCCCGTACACGAGATAGAGCAGGTCGTCGTCCGAGCTCCCCGCGTCGTCGTAGAACACCAGCTCCGGCTGGCTCATCTGCATCCAGTTGTGGCCCTGGTACCCGTCGCTGTCGCGGTGCGAAGAGCCCGAGTCCGTCTGCGCGCTGTTGTAGCTCCGACCCACCACCCACGGCTGACGCGCCGGCAACGCAAGGTCCACCGTCGTGATCGTGTACGAACCCGTCGCCAGGTCGATCCCCGACCACGAACGCTGCCCGTTCATGCTCTCACCGAACGGACTCGCGCCAACCATCCAACCGAACGCCGAGCCCGCCCGAGAAGTCCCGTCCAGGAACGCACCACGCTGCAACGCCACCGGAAGCACGTCCTGCACATCCGTCGCGCTCGTGATCTTCCGAGTCACAAGAGACGCGTCGTAATGCACCAGCAGCGCATCGTCCGGGACGGCCGTCACACGGTCCTCGCCACCCGCCCCTCCCGCGAACGCAGGCAGGGATAGACCCAACACGAGCAATGCGGCGAGCAGAGCGCATCGACGCCGAGGCTCGGTCGAGGTCGGCGCCGAGGTCGGGGTCGTGTCGGATGTGCTGGGCATGGAAGGGGCTCCTTCAGAACCGCGCGCATTCGCGCACGAGTCCACGCTCACCTTGCACACACGCCCAGCCCCGCACAACAACAAAGACCGTCGAATGAACCGCGGTTCAATCTAGAACACGGGTTGTTCACCTGCGCGGGCCGCACGCCCGATCCGCAGATTGAACGGGCGCTCATTCTGCGCTGAAGAAGTCCGGCGAGCCATCCCCACGCGCACATTGAACCGTTGTTCATTCCGCGCGAGGCGCCTCACGCGGCGCGACCACGCACGCCGCGTGCGCGTGCCATCAGTAGTCCCCAATCGCGAAGTCAAGCGACTGGTCGCATGGCCCTCAGCCGTTCACCGAGCCGTTGCCGTGGCCCAACGCTGCGCCCACACCCGCCAGAGGCCGCCCATGTCACACGCCCAGAGGCCCTGCTTGCGCGACTCATCCTGCATCAAGGTCCAGGATGAACACAACCTTGTGCAAGAACAACATCGAGTGGCACATATCTGTGCATGCTCAGCACTTGTGCGTATCGCACGTGATTTGCAGGCCGCAACGCCCGTTGCGGCAAGCGCTTGCGTGTTGGTCCGATGTAATCCCCGGAGATTGGTGAACCGATTTTCATTCTGACCGTTATCTTCTCTGGTGGGGAGCGGCAGACCGGGGTACTGCCATGAGGGAAGCGGCCGGGGCCATCGCGAAGCTTGGAGACGTGCTGTCGAGCCCCGTCCGGGTGGAGGTCTTGCTTCGGCTTGCCGAGGGGCCGGTGCGCAGCGGCACGGTGGCCGAGGAGTTGCAGCTCGACGCCACGCTGATCTGCCATCACCTCAAGGTGCTGCGCGACGCCGGGCTCGTGGAACGGGCGGAGAAGCGCGAGCACGTGCTGACCCGCATGACCCATGTGGCTCGGCACAACGGGTTCGTGACGGTTGCGCTGGGCGGCGATCCGGATGAAGACGGCCGAGTGGCCCTGGTGCTCCGCTACCCCAGCCGCAGCTCTCGCGCAAGCGGATCGTGCGAGGTCAAGGCGCCGTCGGACCAACGCACGCGGACCTGATCGAGCCGGCCATCGGGAAGCGTCTTCCAGTCGTCGATAACGCCCCTGTCCTGGCCGAAGCGAACGGGGAGTCCGATCTTGAGC
>JAUIFD010000041.1 GCA_030429485.1 Phycisphaerae bacterium
AGCCCGCTCGTTGTGCTCCGGCGGATGGCGTTTATCGGCCAGGGTGTGAGCCACGCGGCGTTCGCAGGGGTTGGGCTTGTTGCGCTCGCAACGTGGCTCTCGGGCGGTGCGGCGAGCACCCTGTTGGTGCGTGAGTGCCTGGTCGCGGCGACCTGCGTTGGCGCCGGGCTCGGCATCGCGTGGCTCTCCAGACGCGACGTCACCCGCGCCGACACCGCGATCGGCGTCGTCCTTGTCGGCGCGATGGCGGGCGGGTTTGCGCTGCTTCGCGTCGCGGGGCCAAAGGCTGCTGCACTCACCGGCACACCGCCCCCGAGCATCGAGGCGGTGCTCTTCGGCTCGATCTTCGCAGCGGGCTGGGGCACGCTCGTATGGTCGTCGGGTGTCGGTGCGTTGATCTTGCTCGCAACGTGGTGGTGGCGCCGCCCCATCACGTTCTGGGCGTTCGACCCGGGCGGCGCCGAGTCGTTCGGCGTGCGAGTGCACGCGGTGCGCACACTCCTGATTGTGCTCCTCGCCCTGACGATCGTCGTCGCGATGCGCATCGCGGGGATCGTGCTCGCCAGCGCCATCCTCATCGCCCCGGGCGCCGCCGCCCTCGCCCTGAGCGCCCGTGGTGGGCGCGTGCTCGCGCTGTCCATCGCGCTCGGCGTGGCGGGCACGTTGGCGGGGCTCGTCGCCTCGTTCGAACTCAAGCTCCCGCCGGGCCCGGGTATCGGGCTGGGGCTGGTCGCGGTGTATGCAGTGGCCCGCCTCGTCGGGCGTGCTTAGAGCCTCCTCGCTGCGGTTTCGCGGAACCCGTCCTCGGCTCGTCGGTTCCATTGGGGATGGGAGCAAGCATGAGCATCCACACCACAGCCGTTGGACGCCGCACGTTCCTCGCGATCACCCCGGGCTTGGTCTGTGCGCCGGCGGTGCTCGCTCGGCACAGCCCGTCCCGACCTTCGCCCACGGACGTCTCTGGAGACTTCCCACGCCACAGCTTCGACGAAGCGCGCGAAGTGGTCGGGCGTTCGCACTTTGACGCAGAGGGCATCGAGAAGATCGTGTCGGCTCGCCCCGCGCTCGCGAAGGCGTCGATTGACTGGGGGTTTGGCGATTGGGAGAGCGCCCTCGGCGCCGCTTCACACACCGGGAGGCGCGCGATTGCGGAGATCCTCATCGCCCACGGCGCGCGTCCAGATCTCTTCACGCACGCCATGCTCGGGCACGTCGATGTCGTTCGGGCGGCCTGCGAGAGCGATCCCAGGCTGCGCTCCGCGCGCGGGCCTCATGGGTTCACGCTCGCGCACCACGCGCGCGTCGGCGGCGACGAAGCCGAACTGGTGCGCGAGTACCTCGCGCAGTTCCCCGATGCCGACACGTTGGCCCAAGAGATCGCAATCCCCGATTCAGAGCGTGAGCGGTTCGTCGGGAAGTACGCGTTTGGCTCGGGCGACAACGATCGCTTGATCGTGAGCGTGTCGAGCCGCGAGCGCATCCAGGTCGACCGTCCCGGAGCGCCGACGCCGCGCGAGTTGCGATGGCAGGGTGGCGGCGTGTTTACGGCGATGGGCGCCCAGTCCGTGCGGATCATCTTCGAGCCGCCCGAGGGTCCGGCGAGTTCGCTCGTCGTCCACGACCCGGACCCGATCGTGCGGGCGGAGCGGTTGTGATCATAAGCCCGGCGGTACTGGCGTTGAGGACCGATTCCGACGACGACACCGCGTTTGCAGCTCAAGTGCGCAAGCTCACCTGCGGTGCGGCGTCGGGATCCGATGCGAACCGCATCTTCGTGGTGAAGATCTCCGGTTGGTTCGGCTCGCGCTGGACCGGGTTCATTGGCAAAGCGCTCGGCGCCGTCCGGTTGGCGAACCGCCGCGACCTCCGGGTGCCCCCTTTCGTGCCGTCGCGCGTGGTGCGCGAACAGCGGTTTGATCGCGACGGTGATCAATGGCGCGAAGTCGCGCACCAGGCCGAGCTACACATCTCGCAGCGCAGCGAGGCGAACCACCGTCGGCGACTGCGCACGCGCTTGCTCAGGACCTGCTCGTGTGGTGGAGCACCGGTTCGGCTGCCGGCAGAGGATCGGTGCTGGCCTATGTGCCTTCGGAAGAAGGGCACGCGGCGTGGTACCTCGGGTACGCGCGTGATGCCGGAGCCGCCGAGGAGTGCTGGCGGGTCGTGGAACGCGTGGGCATCAGTGCGGACGTTGAGGCCTCGATCACGGACGGATAACGGTCGTTCGATCCCGGGTTCCGTGGTGTGGATCGGGAACATTTCTGCTGGACGCCCGTAGAAGAAGTCGATAGTTTGTCGTATCGCGGGGAGGCCCCGCCAGCCCGTCCGCCGAGAACCGGCAGGCGGAAGCGGAGCGAGCCGCGACGACCGCGGGTACTGATCACGTCCCGCGGGCGATGAGCCCTGGGTGACGGCCCGGGGGTAATGAGCCCGGCGGCGACCTGTACAGGGCCGCGACGGCTGGGATGGCGCGTTGCGAAGGAGGTGATCCAGTGAACAAGGTTGACTGTACGAAGGGCTGCGCTCATAAGCGGTAGCTCGACGGGGTTGCCGCTTGCGCAGCCCGCTGTGAACGCAGCGCTCCTACGGAGCACAATTCACGACCGCCGACTCGTCAGGGTCGGCGGTTTTTCTTGGGTCATCGAACACCAGGCCAGTTCTCTCAGCACCCGGCCTGATACGCCGCGAGGAACGCGAAGAAGTCGTTGGTATTGATGCCCCCGCCTGGCGCGAAATCGGCGCGCGGGTCCATGGCCTGGTAGTAGCTCAGGTAAAGGAAGAAGTCGTTGGTGTTGACGTCACCCTCGCCGGTGAGGTCCGCAGCACAGGCTGTGTCGCTCTGAAACTCGTAAGGCCCGATGTCCACGATCGGCGCGGAGCCCGCGCCGGTGTCCGTGGTGGCGGGGTCATCGACAAAGCGCGGGTTGCCGTCGGCATCGAAGGGCACGGGCTCGGTCGTGTCGGCGTCGTGATCGAGGTCGAGCACGTCCATCGCGACGAGGTCGTTGCTGCCCGCGTCGATCACCGACGAGCCCGCGAGGGGGCGGAGATCGCCGTAGTCGTTGTTGTCGGGGGTGTCGTACCACCCGTCGCCGCCGTCGCCGCCGTCGTCGGGCCAACGGACAAATGCGGGCATCGCGGTGGAGTTGCCGTCGCCGGGCTCGGCTGTATCGGCGATGGAATACGCAATGGTCGCTGGCACGCTCGATGCGCCACCAAAGACTGGATGCCCTTCGTGATACCAGAGCACTGAGTTCGCGAGTCGGAGTTGCCCGCTCTGTGGTTGAATGGGTCCGCTCAGGGGGCAGAAGACCGAGTTTGCGATGAACACGCATTGGTCTATGTTGGTGTTCCCCCGCGAGAAGATCGCGGAGCCCTGCGGTACATAAGACGCAAACTCACAGTCGGCGACGTCGTAGCCCGTGGATCGGTTCCCCACAAACACGGACTGCCAGACATCTGGCTGCCCGACGCGACGTACACAGTGAGCCGACGTTCGCCGACTGTGTGTTTGAGAGGGCCGCGCCCGAGCAGACGGCAATGAGCAGTTGGCAGTGATGGCGCGTGGTGACCTCCCGCCATCGAGCGTACTTGGGACCTCCGCTCAGCGCAGAGCCCAAACTCGGCGCGAGTTCGCGACCGAGGGTATCCCCCTCCCTCAGTCGTTCGTCATGTCTATTGCATGACGTACGACCTGGACGAAGGTCATGCCGCGCCCGGCGGCCCACTCCGCGGTGAGCTTGTCCGGGGCAAGCCGCTCGCGGAGGCGGTCGATCCAGCGTTGGTACTCCGCGATCTCGCCGGGCGAGGGTGGGGTTGCGCGAGACTCCCGTTCGGCCTCGATGCATCCGAACAACCGCGCCGCCAGCTCAAGATCACCGCGCGCCACGGCGATCGACGCCATCGCTTCGATCAGGTTGAGCTGGTGCCCGTGCGCGCCGAGTTCCTGATCGATGGCGATGCCTCGTCGCGTATAGCGCAACGCGTCGTCGTACGCTTCTTCTTCGAGCAAGAGCCACGCGAGGTTCTCGCAGTTGATCGACTCCCAGCTCTGGTTGTCGAGCGCACGGTTGATGGTGATCGCTTCCTCGTACATCGCGCGGGCCTTGTCGCGTTCGCCCCGCTTGCGGTAGACCTCGGCGATGTTGTTGAGTGAGCCCGCGATGAGTACTTGGTCCCCCACTTCCCTCCTGAGGGCGAGGCTCTCCTCGAACGCACCGCTCGCCGCATCAGCGTCGAGGCGGATGTCGGAGTGGATGTGTCCGAGAGTGTTGAGGACGTTCGAGATCGTGCGCGCGTCGCCGTGTTCTCTCGCGGCCTCAAGCCCCCTCGTCGTGACTTCGAGCGCGCTCTCAGGTGTGCCGACCTCGCCCTCGATCCAACCGAGCCCCGTGCACAAACGCGCGAGCGCAAGCCCGCCGCTCGCGTTGGTCTCGACCGATCTCTCGAAGAGCGCGCGCATCACGCGATGGGCCTCGGCGGTATCGCCGCGGTAGAACCACCACCGCCAGACGCACCCCGCGAGGTCGACGCCGTCGGCGAGCCGCTCCGGCGAGGCGAGCGCCCAGGCGAGCGCTTCGCGGATGTTGTCCTGCTCGTGTTCGAGGCGGGTGAACCACGCCTTCTGGCGTTTGCCTGTGAGCTGAGGCTCTGCCTGCCGTGCGAGCTTGACCATGAGCGCCAAGTGCCGATCTCGCTGGGCGGCAAGCTCGCCCGAGGCCTCGAGCTTCTCCAGCGCGTGCTGACGGACCGTCTCGAGCAGGCGGTAGCGAGACTCGTCGCGCTGCTCGACGACCATCACCAGCGAACGGTCCACGAGTTGCCCGAGCAGATCGAGGACTTCCCAATCCTCGACGCCCTCGCCGGTAGCGGCGGTCTCCGCGGCGGGAAGCGTGCATCCCCCTTTGAACACGGCGAGCCGACGCAGCACCGCCTGCGCCGAGGCTTCGAGCTGCTCGTACGACCAGTCGAGCGCGGTCCAGAGCGTCTCGCCGCCCGACTCCCTCCGCCCGGAACGGATGAGGCGGAACCGGTCCGCGAGGCGCTCGGCGATCTGCGCCGGCGTGATGAGCTTGACCCGTGCCGCGGCGAGCTCGATCGCGAGCGGGAGCCCGTCGACCAAGCGACAGACCTCCGCGACCGAACCCGCGTTGTCGTCGCTCAACTCAAACGTCGGGGCGACCGCGGACGCGCGGTCGACAAACAGCTGCACACTCTCGAACGCGGCCAGTGACGACGCGGACCCGGGGCGCCCCTCCTCCGGCGTCGCGAGCGGGCCGACCGGCACGCTCGCCTCACCCGCGCACCCGAGCACCGACCGGCTTGTGGCGAGCACGCGCACCCCCGGACATGCGCGGAGCAGCGTCTCCGTGAGCGTGCGGATCGCCGGCACCATCGCCTCGCATCCATCGAGCACCAGCAAGAGCGAACGCTCTCGCAACGCGTCGGCCAGCGTCTCACCGAGCGTCCGGTGCCCTTCCGCACGCACGCGGACCGCGCGCGCCACCGACTCGGCGACCTCGTCCGGATCGCGCACCGACGCGAGCTCCGTGAGCCACACGCCGTCGACAAACTCCACGCCCGCTTCGCGCGCCGCCTCGATCGCCAGTCGCGTCTTGCCGCAGCCCGCTGGCCCGATGAGCGTCACCAGGCGTGCGCGCCCGAGCGCGGCGATGACATCGCGCACGCCGTCCTCGCGCCCGACGAAGCTCGTCACCGGCTCGGGGAGGTTGTGCGATCCCGAGGGCAGGGCCGTGAGCTTGCCCGCGCGCATCGCGAGCCCATGCCCGCGACCGCGCGCACGGGTGAGCGCATCCTCGAGCTCGAGGCGCGCATCACCGATATCGCGCAGTCGGCGGTGTTCGTCCTTCTCCAGGCAACGCTTGAGAAGCGTGCGCACGCCGGTCGGCGTGCGATCTGGGAGCTCGTCCCACACGGGCTCGCGTTCGAGGATTGCGACGGCGACATCGGTCGGCGTCTGCCCGCGGAATGCACGTCCGCCGGTGAGACACTCGAAAAGCACGCACCCGAGCGCCCAGATGTCGGTCCTCCGATCGACGGGTTTGCCCCGCGCCTGCTCGGGTGACATATAGCCGACCGTGCCGAGCACCTTGCCCTCAACCGTCGCGTGCGGATCGTCGGTGGGCTCCTCGTCGGAGGTGTCGGCGCCCCAAGGCGACTTCTGCGCCTTGGCGAGCCCGAAGTCGAGCACCTTCACCACGTTGTCGGGGCGCACCTTGACGTTGGCGGGTTTGAGGTCGCGGTGGATGATGCCGCGCTCGTGCGCCGCTTCGAGCCCGGCCGCGATCTGGCGGCACGCGTCGAGCGACTCCTCCATCGACATCGGCGGGCCCGCGATCAGTCGCTCGCCGAGCGTCTTGCCCTCGATGTACTCCATGACGATGAGCTTTCGCCCGGTCTCGTCCTCCTCGAGCCCGTAGACGGCGCACAGGTTCGGGTGCGAGAGCGACGCGAGCGTGCGCGCCTCGCGCTCGAAGCGGGCCAGGCGGGCGGCGTCGGCCGAGAGCGAGATCGGGAGCACTTTGATCGCGACGTGCCGATCGAGGCGCGGGTCGAGGGCGAGGTAGACGACCCCCATGCCGCCGCGCCCGATGAGGTCGAGCACTTCGTATGAGCCGAGCCGGTCCGTCGCCATGACACCTCCAGGGCTTCCACTGTATTGGGCTCTATTGGTCGCGGCGATGGCACTTCCTGCCCGCACAGTCCGTTCTGTAGGTGTGAAGAGTGAGATCTGAGATCCCGGTCCGAGGGGGGACCGACGACGGGCCGTATCCGGGAGGAGCGGCCTGTCGCGCTTCACCGCCCGATCTACTGGGTGGGCGCTGATGCACCGGGGGTTCAGGCGTCGTGCGTTCGCCAACGCTCGACAAAGGCGGCGTACTGCTCGGGCGTGTCGATGCCGGTGTAGTGGGAGTCTCGAACAGCAACGTAGATCGGCCAGAGGCTCTCGATCGCGCGCAGTTGCTCGAGCTTCTCCGCTCGCTCCAAAGGAGATTCGGGTAGAGCCGCGTACGTCGCGAGCGTGTTGGCGGAGTAGGCGTAGATGCCGATGTGGCGGAAGCGGCGCACCTCGCCGGTGCCATCGCGGTCGTGCGGGATCGGCGCGCGAGAGAAGTACGCCCCGCGCCACACGCCGGTCTCCGAATCGACGGGAGCGAGCACGACCTTCACGATGTTTGGGTTGGATGCGTCGTCGTTGGGCATCGGGCTCGCGACGGTGCCGATACACAGCCCGGGGGCGCTGGGTGTCTGCAGCGCGGTCACCGCCGCATCCACGATCCCGGGCTCGATCTCCGGCTCATCGCCCTGCACGTTGACGACCACGTCGAGCGCATCCAAGCCGAGCACTCTCGCCGCTTCGTCGAGGCGGCTTGTGCCGTTGGTGTGGTTGGGGCTTGTCATCACGGCTTCAAACCCGTGCGCGTGCACCGCCTCGGCGACCTCGTTTGAGTCCGTCGCGACCACCACGCGCCCGATCGACTCCGCGAGCGCCGCACGCTCGCACACGTGTGCAACCATGGGCTTGCCGGTGTCCGCCGCGAGCACTTTGCGCGGGAAGCGCGTCGAGCCGAGGCGCGCCGGGATGATGGCGGTGGCGTTGCCGGGCACGGGTTACCCCGCGTTGCGCAGCTCGGTAACGAGCTGCTTGAGGGCCGTCCGTCGCTCGCGCACGTCGCGGTAGTTGAACTGCTCGATCGCCAACGAAGCGGCGATCTTCTCGGCTTCCTCGGCGGCCTTGGCGTCGCGATCACCACGAGCCTTGGCTTCGAGTGCGGTCATCAGCCCGTAGCGCAGGTCCATCCCGAGATCATCGGTGTGCACCGGGTGGCTCGAGAGCGCCTCGCGATAGGTCTCGACGGCCCCATCCGCGAAGTCGACCCGCAGGAACGCCTTGCCGAGCATCCCCTGCGCGCGGGCCCGCACCTTGGCGTCGCCCGCGGCCTGCTGCAGCATGGGGATCGCGTCGTTGTAGCGCCCCGCCTCGAAGCACTTGGTGCCGAGCTGGTACTTGAAGCTCAGATCGGTCGGGTAGTTCTCGACCGCGGCGGTCAGCTCGGCGATCTCCATGTCGCGGAACTTGCTCTGCGCCGCCTCGAGCTTGTGCCGCAGCTCCGCATCGTCGGGCTTCGCTTCCACAGCAGCCTTGATCTGATCGAGGATGCGCCGGTTGCGACGGAGCTTGACCTTGCCCGCGGCGAGACGGAACTTGTACTGCTTGGTGATCTCGAACCCGCGGAGGAGCAGCCGCTCGGCGGTCTTTTCGTCCTCGGTCTCCGCCTTGCCGCGCTGGAGCAGGTACTCCGCGTACTTGTTGATCGCGTGCGGGTCGTCCGGGCGAGATTCGAAGTCGGCCTTGGCCGACGCGATGAGCGAATCGATCGTCTCCGCCGACTTGGAGATCTGATCCTCCATCGTCAGCTTCGCCTGCGCATCCAGGTCCTTGATGTTCTTCCGGAACCCGCCCTGCTCACCGGTCGTGTCGTACCCGCCCGACGACATCGTCGCCTGGGCTGACATGTTGCGCACTTGGGCCGCGAGCTGCCCGTCGGCCGGGTCGACGCGCACCGCCGCGTCGCCCGCCTGCACCGCGAGGTCGAAGGCGTGGATCTTGCCGAACACCTCCATGAGCTTGATGAGCAGGTCCTTCGAGGGCTTCGGGTCTTGCGTCGCGACCCGCAGGGCTTTCTCGCCGATCCAGTACGCCTGCTCTTCGAGCCCGAGGGAGTGGGTCAGCTCGGTCGCGCGAACGGCCTGGGCTGCCCCTTTGACCTTGTACCCCCACTGGACAAGCGCCTCGAGCCACTTGTCGATCGCTTTGTACGACGCGTCCTCGTGCTGTGTCGCCTTGAGGACGTCCTTGCTGATCTTGCCCTTATTCTGCTGGGAGAGGTGATTCGAGAGGTTCGCGACCTTCTCCAGGGCCCCGATGTCCGACGGGTCTTGGCGTAGCCCGCGAATCCAGAGCGTCAGGGCGTACTCGATGTTGCCCGTGGCCTCGACCGTCCTCGCGTGATTGAAGAAGCTCGTGGCCTTGTCCGGCGCCGGCGGACGGAGCTTCGGCGCTTCATCACCGTTGGGAGTCTCCCCGGTGTCGTCATCCCCCTTGCCCTTCTTCTTGCCAAACAGCGCCAACGCGTGGACCTTTCGTGATGTTTCGGAGGGCGGGGCCCACCCGGATCGGCTACCGGGGCGCGGACGCCGGGTTGCTCGATGAGCGAGGCGACCCCCGCCCGCGGGCCGCGGGCGTGCATGGTAGCCGATTCGCCCCGCCTTCGGGCCCGAGGCGTCGGCAAGGGCGCTCTACGATCCACCGTGCCGATCGACCTGCCAGACCCCGCCACGCTCCGCCTTCGCATCTACCCGGACCCCATCCTCCGCGAAGTCGCCCAACCGGTGGAGGTCTTCGACCAACGACTCCGCGAGACGGTCGCGCGGATGATCGAGCTGATGCGCGAGCACGAGGGCATCGGACTGGCGGCGCCGCAGGTGGGCCTGCCGATCCGGGTGTTCGTCGCCGACGTGCCGCAGCGCCGCGCCGAGGAAGCGCCCCAAGGCGTGGGGGAAGACCCGGGACTTCCCACCTCGACGAAGGGGGCGCGGGTGTACATCAACCCCGTGCTCTCCGAGTTGCGAGGGCCGTTGGAGGGGTATGAGGAGGGGTGCCTCAGCCTGCCCGACATCACGGGCGACGTGCAGCGCCCGCCGATGGTCACCGTCACCGCCCGCGACGTGGAGGGGCAGGAGTTCACCGAGCAGGGCGCCGGGCTGCTGGCTCGGTGCTGGCAGCACGAGCACGACCACCTCGACGGCGTGCTGATCCTCGACAAGATGATGCACGCGTCACGCCTGAAGATGCGGGCCGCGATCCGCCGCCTCGAACGGGGCGGGTAACTGGAGCGGACCCGCGTCGCGGGGATGGCGACCCGTCGCCATTTCCACCCCGCCCGCCTATCGTTCTCGCCCTGCTGGGAAGGCCCAGCGGACGCGCCCGGGGAAGGCCCCCACCGCTCGGAGCTCGCCATGAAGAACGAAACCCACCCCAAGTTCTACAACTGCCAGGTCTACCACAACGGCGAGGTCGTGATGGAGGTCGGCGCGACCGTCCCCGAGATGCACGTCGAGGTGTGGTCGGGCTCGCACCCGTTCTTCACGGGCAAGCAGGCGTTCGTCGATGCCGCGGGCCGCGTCGAGAAGTTCACCCGCAAGTTCCAGGGCGACTACTTCAAGGGCCGCAACCCCAAGAAGAAGCGCTGATCGGAGCGCCACCGCGCCCCGAGCGCAGGTCGCGTCCGTCTACTGGATCAGCCCCTCCGGCACGCCGTTCGGGAACTCCTGCGCGATCGCTTCCTTGATGCGTCCGATCCGGTTCTCCGGGTTGGGGTGCGTTGAGAAGAACTCCGGCTGACCGCCGCCTCCCGCCTCGGCGAGAATCTCCATCACCCGGATCTGTGCGCGCGGGTCATACCCCGCGAGCGTCATGAGCTGCACGCCCCACTTGTCGCACTCCAGTTCGTCGTCGCGCCCGTACTTCATGTTGACGAGGTTGCCGACCGCTGCCGCGAGCATCGTCGCCTGCCGCGGATCGTCGGACGCGACCCCCACCGCCCCGACAAGCCCCTGCGTGAGCTGCTCCTTTGCGAGCCGCTCCGCGCCGTGGCGCTCGATGACGTGACCGATCTCATGCCCGAGCACGCCGGCGAGCTGGCCCTCGGTTTGGAGTCGGTCCATCAACCCCGCGGTGATGAACACCTGCCCGCCCGGCAGCGCAAACGCGTTGATGGTCTGGGCATCCGCGAGCAGGTGGAACTCAAACTCGTACGGCCCGTCACCAGCGGGCCCCGCATCCACCAACCGCTTCCCGACGCGGTCCACCGTCGCCTGCCCCTCTGCGGAGGGATGCAGCCCACCGTACTGCGCCGCCATCTCCGGCGCCGCCTGCAGGCCCAGGGCAATCTCGTCGCTCACCGACATCGCGACGTGCTGCGTCTGCCCCGTGATGGGGTTGGTCGAGCGCGATCCGATGTAGCCGATGAGTGCAATCGCGACAAAGACGCCCGCGATGATGAGGCGAGCTTTGCCGGACGAACGCCGATACCCACGAGAAGTAGAACGCCGATACCGCGGCATGGTTGATCTCCCGACTCCCTCTGGCCTTGAGCGTATCACGCCCCCGCCACACCGGGAATCCTTCGACTCACTCCGCCGCTCAGCGCATCGAACTCAACCCAGGAGGTTCGGGGCCAGCCAACGCCGCGCCTCGTCGAGCGAGACGCCCCGCCGCTCGGCGTACGACGCGAGCTGATCCTCCCCGATCGGCCCGACCGCGAAGTACGCCGACTCCGGATGCGTGAACACAAACCCGCACACCGAGGCTCCCGGGTGCATCGCGAAGCTCTCGGTGAGCGTGATGCCCGTCGCAGCACTCGCCCCGAGCAGGTCGAAGAGCTTGCCCTTCTCCGTATGGTCCGGGCACGCGGGGTACCCCGGCGCGGGGCGGATGCCGCGGTACTTCTCGCGGATGAGATCGTCGGGCGTGAGATCCTCATCAATCCCGCACGCCTGGCGCGCGACGCGATGCACGTACTCCGCCGCGGCTTCCGCGAGGCGATCGAGCAGCGCTTCCGCGAGGATGCCCTCGTAATCGTCCTTCTGCTTGAGCTCGTTTGCCCACGCCGCGCCCTCGACACCGGCCGTGACCGCGAAGAGCCCCAGGTGGTCACGAACCTCCGCGTTCGTCGGGGCAATGTAGTCCGCCAAGGAGCGATGCTCGGTGTCGCGCACCTTCGCACGCTGCTGGCGGAGCATGTGGAAGCGGAGCTTCTCGCTCATGTGCGCCTCGTCGGCGTACACGATCACGTCGTCGCCATCCGACGCGGCGCCCCAGAATCCGTACACGCCCTTGGGCTGAACGATGCCCTCGCTTGCGATGCGAGCGAGCATCTCGCGCGCCTCGTCGTAGAGCTTGCGCGCGACCGGACCGATCTCGGGCTTATCGAGAATCGCCGGAAACGAGCCGCGCATCTCCCACGCGTGGAAGAACGGCCCCCAATCGATGAGCGGCGCCAGAGCATCGACCGCGAGCTCCACCTCGCGCACACCGAGGTGCGCGTGCGTAGCGACTGTCTCCGGTGAGAACGTGATCTGCGGACGTTTCGCGCACGCGTCGGCGTAGGGCACGAGATCGGGCGCGTTCGCCGTGCCGCGTTCGCGCTGCTTCTCGTGCTCCTCCTCGACCTCGCGCACGAACCTCTCGCGATACTCCTTGCTCACGAGCTTCGACGCGACCGTCACCGCGCGCGACGCATCGCGCACGTGCACCGTCGGCCCCGAATACGCCGGCGAGATCTTGAGCGACGTGTGCTTCAGGCTCGTCGTCGCACCCCCGATCAGGAGTGGCACGCCGATGCCCTTCGCTTCGAGCTCGCCCGCGACGTGCACCATCTCGTGCAGCGAAGGCGTGATCAGCCCCGACAGCCCGACAATGTGCGCGTCGTGCTCGATCGCCGCTTCGAGGATCTTCTCCGCCGGCGTCATCACGCCCAGGTCGATCACCTCGAACCCGTTGCACCGCAGCACCACGCCGACGATGTTCTTCCCGATGTCGTGCACGTCGCCCTTGACCGTCGCCATCACGACGCGCCCCTTGGGCTCGCGCGTGCCCGACGCCTCGGCCTCCGCATCCATGAACGGCTCAAGGTGCGTCACCGCCCGACGCATCACCCGCGCGCTCTTCACCACCTGCGGCAGAAACATCTTGCCCTCGCCGAAGAGATCGCCCACGATCCCCATCGCGTCCATCAAGGGCCCCTCGATGATCGAGAGCGGGCGCATGCCACCGGCGCGAAGCTCCTCGACGTCCTCGACGATGCGCGAGGTAATGCCGTGGATCACCGCGTGTCGGATGCGGTCTTCGACAGGCTGCTCTTCCCACGCGTGCGACGCCGCCTCCGCAGCCGCAGGGTCGTCCGTCTGCTGCGCACGCTCGACGAGTTGATCCACCGCGCCCTCGCGCCGGCAGAAGAGCACGTCCTCGATCAGGTCGCGCAGCGGTGCGTCGATCGCCTCGTACACGCTCAGATGCCCGGCGTTGACGATCGCGATATTGAGCCCCGCCTTGCCCGCGTGATACAGAAATACCGAGTTGATCGCGGAGCGCACCGTGTTGTTGCCGCGGAACGAGAACGAGAGGTTGGAGACGCCGCCGATCACGTGGGCCGCGGGGAAACGCTCGCGAAGGCGGCGCACGCCCTCGATGAACTCGAGCCCGTACCGGTCGTGCTCGCTCATGCCCGTCGCGATCGTCAGCACGATCGGATCGAACACGATCTCGTGTTCCTTGAAGCCGATCTCGTCGATCAGGATGCGCGCCGCCCGAGACAGAATCTCGAGCTTGCGGTCGGCGGTCGTCGCCTGCCCGTCCTCGTCAAACGCCATCGCGATGGGCGAGGCGCCGAGACGCCGAATCACCCGCGCCTGCTCGCGGAAGGTTTCTTCGCCATCCTTGAGCGAGATCGAGTTGGCAAGCCCGCGCCCCTGCGTGCACTTGAGCCCGGTCTCGATCACCCGAAACTCGGACGAATCCACAATGATCGGGAGCTTCGCGACGTCCGGCTCACCCGCGACGAGGTTCAGGAAGTCGCGCATCTCCAAGGGCACTTCGAGCAAGCCGTCGTCGAGATTGACGTCGAGCAGGTTCGCCCCGCCATCCACCTGCGTGCGCGCGACTTCGAGCGCTTCCTCGTGCTCATGGTCGCGGATCAGTCGCGCAAACTTGCGCGAGCCCGAGACGTTCGTCCGCTCGCCCACGATGTGCAGGCGATCCCGTTCGATCGTGTAGGGTTCGAGCCCGGAGAGCACGAGGGTGGTATCCGCTTCGGGGGGCACGCGCGGCTCGATGCCGCGCACCGCCTCGGCGATCGCCGCGATGTGCTCACTCGTTGTGCCGCAGCACCCGCCGACGATATTCGCGAACCCCTCGGCCGCGAACGGGCGCACCTGCTCCGCCATCGTCTCCGGCGTGAGGTCATACTCGCCCATCGCGTTGGGCAGCCCCGCGTTCGGGTAGCAGACGGTCGCGATCGGCGCGAGGTGCGCAAGTTCCTGGATGTGCGCGCGCATCTTCTCCGGGCCGAGCGCGCAGTTGAGCCCGACCGCGAACAGATCGAAGTGCTGAATCGAGCGCCACGCCGCCTCGACCGTTTGTCCGGAGAGCGTGCGTCCCGAGTCGTCGGTGATGGTGATCGACGCGATGACGGGCAGGCGCGTGCCGCGGGCCTCCTGGGCTGCGCGCACACCCTCGAGCCCGGCCTTGAGGTTGAGGGTATCGAACGAGGTCTCGACGACAAGCACGTCGACGCCGCCTTCAATCAGCGCGTCGGCCTGCTCGCGATAGGACTCGAACAGGACATCAAACGTCACTGCGCGAAACGCCGGACGCTCGACGTCGGGGGAGATCGACGCGGTGCGGTTGGTCGGGCCGATGGAGCCGATGACGAAGCGTCTGTGGTCGGGGTCGCGTTCGTGCGCGCGATCGACCGCCTCTCGGGCGAGGCGCGCACCGGCGAGGTTGATCTCGCGCGCACAATCCTCGAGCCCGTAATCCTCGAGCGAGACTCGCGTCGCGGTGAAGGTGTTGGTCTCGATCAGGTCGGCACCGGCAGCGAGATGCTCATCGTGGACGCCAGCGACGATGTCCTGGCGTGTCAGCGAGAGGATGTCGTTGCACCCGACGAGCGCCCGAGGGTGGTCCTTGAACCGCTCGCCGTGGAAGTCCTCGGGCTTGGGCTCTCGGCGTTGGATGCCCGTGCCGACGCCCGCGCAGAGCACGAGCACCCGTTGGGCGACCGCCTCGCGAAGGGCGGACGCGGCGTCGGAGGCAGGAATGGGGGTCTGCGTTGCCATATCGGACGCACCTCGAGTCTGGAGGAAGCATTGATCCGTTCATCCGGATGAGCGGATGATAGGGGAAGGCCCGCTCTCTGTCACGCCGCGGGGGAGAACGGGTACGCCCGAACCTCACGGTGCTCAGCCCCGTCTGGGCGCAGCACCGACCGCATCAGGCGGATCGCCTCCGCTCGGAACCGATGCGACCGTGCTCGCCTCGCCCTCTCGCGGAGCGAGTGGGGCGCGCGGAACCGGCAGAGGGTCATGTGGGGTAGGAAGCGATCCCCCGCCATCGCCCTCGGTGACCGGGCGAGGCGCAACGCGAGGCGGCGTTGCAGCTCGAGCAACGGCGGCGGCGCGGCGAGGGTGGCTGCGATGAGGCGTGCTGGGCCACGCTTGGGAAGCGCGCATCGCCCGGTGACCTCGAGTTCAACCCCGCCGACGAGGCCATCCACGCCCGCGATCGCGCGATCGACCGACTCGGCGACCTCGTCCAACTCACGCACAGGCACAGCGCCGATGAACTGGAGCGTCAGATGCACCTGCTCCGGAGGGGATGGGCGATATGCCGGCAAATCAAGGGTCTTGAGCTCATCCAGAAGCGAACGGACCACCTCGGGTGGCGGGTAGAGCGCGACGAATAGGCGAAGGGTTGGCGAGGGCACGCTCAGTCGTCCAGGCGAAGCCGATGCACTAGGGAGGCTGCGCCCGGCTCGAGGGCTTGATCGTCGCTTGACTCCAGCAAGAACGCCTCGCCCGTGCGGACCCTCACCCCTGCGCCGGCCACGCCCTGCGTGAGGAAGGCGATGATCACCTCCAGCGTGGGGTTGTGCCCGACGACCGCGAAGACCGGGGCGTCTTGAGCGGCGATCGCGTCGAACGCGAGGTTCGAGCCGCGATCGCAGGCCAAGCGGTCGTCGGTGGTGCATTCGACGCCGAGGGCTTCGGCGATCGGTGTCGCGGTCTGGACGGTGCGAACGGCGGGGCTCGCCACCAGGAGCGTCGGCGGGTCGGCCTGCGTTGCGAGCTCGCTGGCGAGGAACGCGGCCTGGCGGATGCCGCGTGGGGTGAGAGCCCGCGCTGCGTCCGGCCCAGCGAACCCCTGCTCGGCTTTGGCGTGTCGGATCACCCAGAGACGCATGTGAGTAGGCTACAGGCCCGGGCCCGACTCCGGGCTGGCTCACGGACGACGCCATGACGATTGCCTCCCCGCTCATCGCGATCGCGGTCATCCTCGGCTTGGGGATCGGGGCCCAATGGGTCGCGTGGCGTCTGCGCCTGCCCTCGATTCTGCTGATGCTGGCGGCGGGCCTGGCGATCGGTCCGATCTCGGTCCTGGTGTTCGGGCCGGACCGCGGCCCGGTGTTCGACCCCGACGCGCTGTTCGGTGACCTGCTGTTGCCGCTCGTCTCGCTCTCGGTCGGTCTGATCCTGTACGAAGGCGGGCTGACGCTCCGGTTCAAGGAGGTGTCGGGCGTCGGGGTGGTGGTGTGGCGCCTGGTGACGCTCGGCGCGCTGGTGACGTGGGTGGTGGCGAGCGTGGGTGGGTACTTCGTCCTGGGGATGGGCGCGCGGGTGGCGGTGCTGTTCGGCGCGATTCTGGTGGTGACGGGGCCGACCGTGATCGGGCCGCTGCTGCGCCAGATGCGCCCGCGCGGCGAGGGCGGGGCGATCCTCCGATGGGAGGGGATCGTGATCGATCCGATCGGCGCGCTGCTGGCCGTGCTCGTGTTCGAGGTCATCGCCGCGACGCACGACGGGGGCGATGCGGCGCTCGGCGCCATCCTGAAGAGCGTGGCGTTGACGGTCGTCGTCGGTGGCGGGCTCGGCGTGATCGCGGCGGTGGCGCTGGTCGAGATCTTGCGCCGGTACTGGGCGCCTGAGTATCTGCAGAATCCGCTCTCGCTCCTGCTCGCGAGCCTCGCGTTCGTCGCGTCGAACGCGGTTCAGCACGAGTCGGGCTTGCTCGCGACCACGGTGATGGGGATGGTGCTCGCCAACCAGACGCGGGCGGACGTGCGTCACATCATCGAGTTCAAGGAGAATCTGCGGGTCTTGCTGCTCGCGGCGCTCTTTGTGACGCTCGGCGCGCGGGTGAGCGCGGACGACCTTGGGTCGATCGGATGGTCGAGCCTCGCATTCGCGGCGATTCTGATCTTCGTCGCACGTCCGCTGGGCGTGCTGACGTCGACCCTCGGCACCTCGCTCGCGTGGGAGCAGCGGGCGCTGATCGCGGCGGTCGCCCCCCGCGGCATCGTGGCGGCCGCGATCGCGTCGGTGTTCGCGATCCAGCTCGAGGGGCTCGGCGAGGCCGGGGCTTCGACTCTCGCGACCCATGTCTTCGCCGTGATTCTCACGACGGTCGCCTGGTATGGGCTCACGGCGGGGCGCGTTGCGCGCCGCCTGGGCATCGCCGATCATGACCCGCAAGGCGTCCTCTTCATCGGCGCGAGCCCTTGGGTGCGTCACGTGGCGATCACGCTGCAGGAACGCGGCGTGCGGGTGCGCGTCGCCGACAGCAACTACTCCAACGTGTCGGCGGCTCGGCTCCAGGGGCTCAACGCTTGGTACGGGAACGCGCTGGGCGAACACGCGACGCAAGAAATCGACATGACGGGCATCGGACGCGTCATTGCGGTCACTCCCAACGATGAGGTCAACACGCTTGTGGCGCAGCGATTCGGCCGCCTCGTCGGGCGCGAGCATGTCTACCAACTCGCGGCGGGCGAGGCGCGGCGGGGCGTGAGCCGCGAGCTTCAGGGCAGGCGATGGGTCGCGGACGACGCGAGCTTCTCGTCCTTCGCGAAGGTGTTGGGCGGGGGGGGGCTGCTCAAGGTCACGACGCTCTCCGATGAGTTCACGTACCGCCAGTTCCGGACGCTCTACGGCAACGCGCGGGTGCTGTTCGTGCTGTCGGGCAAGAACCGTGTGTCCGTGGTCTCGACGGACAAGACGCTCGCGCCCGAGACGGGCTCGACGCTCATCTCGATCGTCGATCCGGACGAGTTGTTGATGCCTTGGGCGGGCGACGAAGAACCGGACACCCCGCGCGAAGCCGAGTGATCAGGCGAGGACTCCCCGCACCACTCGGGCGGGCTCGACGCCCGTGAGCTTCATGTTGAGGCCTTGATACTGCACGCTGAGTCGCTCGTGGTCGATGCCCAACTGGTGCAGCATGGTCGCGTGTAGATCGCGCACGTGCACGACGTCCTCTACGGCGTTGTAGCCGAGGTCGTCGGTTGAGCCGTAGCTCATGCCGCCGCGCACGCCACCGCCGGCGAGGAACATGGAGAAGCCCTTGATGTGATGGTCGCGACCCGGGTCGTCTCCGTCGCCCTGCGACATGGGGGTCCGCCCGAACTCGCCACCCCAGATCACCAGTGTGTCATCGAGCATGCCGCGGCGTTTGAGGTCTTTGATGAGCGCGGCTGTCGGTTGGTCGCAGTGCTTGCAGCAGACGTCCATGTACTGCTTGAGTCCCCCGTGATGATCCCAGCCGCGGTGATAGAGCTGGATGAAGCGCACACCGCGCTCGGCGAGGCGGCGCGCGAGCAGGCAGTTGCTCGCGAACGTGCCGTCGCCCGGCGTGGCGCCGTACATCTCCAGGACGTCCTGCGGCTCGTCGGAGATATCCATGAGCTCTGGGATCGACGTCTGCATTCGGAACGCGAGTTCGTACTGCGCGATTCGCGCGTCGATATCCGGATCGTGCGTCTGCTCGGCGCGCATGCGGTTAAGGTCGCCGATCGCGTCGACGAGGTGCTGTTGGCGGTCGTCGGGCACGCCGGGCGGATTGCGGACGTAGTGAACCGGATCGCCGATCGCGTTGAACTCCACGCCAGAGAACCGGCTGCTCAGGAACCCGCTCGACCACTGGCGTGAGGCGATGGGCTGCGGATTGCGACCGCCGACGCTCGTCAGCACCACAAACCCCGGGAGGTTCTGATTCACCGACCCGAGGCCGTAGGTCACCCACGACCCCATGCTCGGCCTACCCGCGATCGCCGTGCCCGTGTTCATGAACGTGTGAGCTGGGTCGTGGTTGATCTGCTCGGTCACCATCGACTTCACGACGGCGATGTCGTCGGCGACGGTCGCGATGTGAGGGAGGAACCCGCTGACCTGGAGCCCGCTCTTGCCGTGGCGCGCGAACTCCGCTCGCGGCCCGAGGCAACGGAGCTGCTTGCCCTGCAGCTGCGCGATGGGCATGCCCTGCGTGAACGACTCGGGCATCGGTGTGCCGTCGAGCTGGGCGAGTTTGGGCTTGAAGTCGAACGTCTCGAGGTGGCTTGGCCCCCCGGCCATGCACAGGAAGATCACCCGCCGCGCCCTCGGCGCAAAGTGCGGGATGGGCGAGGCGCTGATGTCCATACCCGCGGCGCGCGCGAACGCGGGCGCCCCAGGGAGCTGCGTGAGTGCGGCTGCGCCGACGCCCATCGAGAGGGCGCCGAGGAACTGCCTGCGCGTCACGCGCTCCATCTGGTCACGGATCACGTCGGGTTGGTAGGTGTGGTCACTCACGCGTGATGGTCTCGTGGAGATTCAGTACGGCTCGGGTCACCTGCGTCCACGCGGCGAGTTCAGCCTCGGCAAGCGAGTCGTCAACGGGAGCATCGCCGACGCGCACGAGTTGGGCCGCATCATTCGGGTGCGTCGCGTAGTACTCGAGTCCCTCGCTCAGGAGGTGGTCCAGCACCTCGACCTCGCCAGCGGTCGCCTTGCGTCCGGTGGCCTCTCGCCACGCGAACTCGATGCGTTCGCGGTCGGTGTCGTGCTCAGCCAGGAGGACGCGCTGGGCGAAAGCCCGCGACGCCTCAATGAAGGTCGGGTCGTTCAGGAGTGTCAGCGCGGCGAGGGGCGTGTTGGACACGGGTCGCGACGCTGTGCACTCCTCGCGCGTCGGTGCATCGAAGGCCCGCAGCATGGGATGGGGAAACTGCCGCTGCCAGTGCATGTACACGCCGCGGCGCCATTGCTCTGGCCCGGTGTCACGCTCGTATTCGCGCGTCGGGAAGTTCAGGTGTCGGTAGAGGCCCTCGGGCTGTGGCGGCTTGATGCTGGGCCCGCCGACCTGCTCCACGAGCAAGCCGCTCACGGCAAGCGCGGAGTCCCGCACCATCTCGGCGGGCAGGCGATAGCGGGCCTGCCGCGCGAAGAGCACGTTTTCCGGGTCGGCTTGGAAGGCCCTTTCACCGGGAGTCGATGCCTGGAGGTAGGTCCGCGTGCGCACGAGTCGGCGGACAAGGGCCTTCACGTCCCACCCGGAGTCGACGAACTCGCGGGCGAGGTAGTCGAGCAGATCGGGGTACGTCGGGGGCACGCCCTGTCCGCCGAAGTCGTCGAGCGACGAACACAAGCCCTGACCGAACAGCATGGCCCAGACCCGGTTGACGAAGACGCGAGCTGTGCTGCCGCCGATCCCACCGTCTTCCTCAGGCGTCACGAGCCAACGCGCCAGATCGAGGCGTGTCGCTCGGCCCTCGCGCCCAAGCCGACCAAGGAAGGCCGGGATCGCCGGCTCGACGATCTCGCCCGACTCATCCAACCAGTTGCCTCGGGGCAAAACCCGCACCTCGCGGGGCACGTCGAGCGCCCGCGTGTACATCGTGAGCGGGAGCGAGCGCATCACCGCATCCCTCTCATCGTTGAGCTCAGCCAATCGCGCGCGCAGCTCCCGCATCTCGGGCGACTCACGCAGGAACCGATCTCGCAGCAGACGGGTTTGCTCGGCGGTTCGCTCTTCAGCAGGCGTGCGAAGTGCGAGTTCGACCGACGCTGGAGCTGCGCGGGTGGAGGTCATGCCCGCCTTGTCCCAGTAGAGGGTGCCGCCGAACTGGGTGAACGCGATGCCGCTGATCACCGCACCTGGCTCGAGGCCAACATCCGCCACCCCCACTTCGAGCCGCGCCCACGCGCCCGTCTCCGGAAGCGAGCCCATCCGCCGATACCCGGCCCAGGACTTGTCCCGCCGGCCATGCGCAATCTGGTCACCACCCCAGACGGCGCGGTGCTGCCAGTCTTGACCGCCCGTGTTGAACTGCAGCATGACCGCTTCTGGCGCGTCGTCGGGAGACGCGTAGACCCAGGCGAAGAACACGTCACCGTCCGCGACAACGATCTGCTTCTGCGTCGTGTCCGCCGAGTAGTGCTGGATGAGGCCGTTGCTTTGCTGGCGACGGTAGAGCTCGCCGCTTTGAGGCGGAACGCCGGCTTCGCGAACAAACGTCCAGTCGCCCTGCGTGCGCCCGCCCGTGTCGAGAACGTCATCCACCCAGACGAACTCGGTGGTTGATCCGGCGTCGAGGCGCGAGAGCAGTTCCTGCTCCCACTTCGGCTGTGCTTCTGAGAGACTGTCACCGACGCTCTGCAGCCGACGCTCGGTCGCCGCGATGCGATCATGGATCGCATCCAGCACCCGGCTGGTCTCGGACGACTGCACCCGCATCTCGGGTACACGAGGCGTCGGGAGCGTGTTGAGCCCGGCGTACGGATCGCGCAGGTGCTCCTCATCATCGACATCCGCGAAAAACGCCCCGAGCGAATAAAAGTCGCGGGTCGTATAGGGATCAAACTTGTGATCGTGACACTGCGCGCAGCCCACGGTTGCGCCCATCCACACGCCCGAGAGGTTCCGAACCCGGTCGGCCATGTAGATGGCTCGGTACTCCTTCAACTGCACGCCGCCCTCGTGCGAGGTCTGAAGCAAGCGGTTGTACCCCGTCGCGACCAGTTGCTCCTGCGTCGGATCCTCCAGCAAGTCCCCCGCCAACTGTTCGATCGTGAAGCGATCGAATGCGGTGTTCGCGTTGAAGCTGTTGATCACGTAGTCGCGGTAGGGCCAGATGCGATGGTCCTGATCCCCGTGGTATCCGACCGTGTCCGCGAACCGCACCAGATCGAGCCAGAGTGACGCCATCCGCTCGCCGTACCGTGGACTCGCAAGCAGCCGGTCGACGGCGCGCTCGTACGCCTCATCACTCGCGTCGCCAAGAAACGCATCGATCTCAGATGAGGTCGGGGGCAGGCCTGTCAGATCGAGCGTCACGCGGCGGATGAGCGTCACGGGATCGGCGTCGGGCGCAGGCGAGAGGCCCTCAGCCTCGAGGCGCGCCAGAACGTACCGGTCGACGTCGCTGCGCGCCCAATCGTCTCGAGCGCTTTGCTGGGGCACCGTGCGACGCGGCGGCCGGTACGCCCAGTGCGGGGCGTAAGTCGCGCCCTGCTCAATCCAACGCCCGACCAACTCGATTTGGGCGGATGTGAGCGGATTGCGCGCGTCGTGTGGAGGCATCGGATTATCGGGGTCGGTGATCCGGAGCCACACCTCGCTCTCGTCGGTGCTGTATGGCGCAATCGCGCGGAATCCGTGGGCGCGGGCTGCCGTCGCGTCCGCGTGCGTCGTCAAGCTCAGGTCGGCTTCTCGCGATGCGGCGTCGGGCCCGTGGCAGGCGAAGCAATGTTGCGAGAGGATCGGTCGGATCTCGCGGACGAAGTCGACCGAATCCGAAGTGGTCGCGGCCGCCACGGAGGGTTGCGGTTGCTGCGCCCCGGTCGTCCCGCTCGACAACGCGATCGCCAAACAGACGACGGCCACCCGACCACCGCCGAGGGCGAACGCCCCCGCTCCCTGGCATTCTCTCGCTCGCCCGCGCATGCACTTCGATGATAACGCGGGCCTGATCCCACCGCCCCGGGTGACCTCACGCCAAGCGCTGGTCTGATCCCATAACCCGGTTGATCGATGCCTCTTGCCGGTCATGGGAGCGCCCCGGTCGGCGTGGAATGCACGGGCTCTGACAGCCCCGGGCGGTAAGCCGGCGATTTTCGGTACGCTGTTGCGCAGGCTTCCGAGCGGTCGACAAGGAGAAGCAGCCAATGCGTCACCTCGCCGCATCCATCGCGCTGCACCGCTGCACCAGCGTGCCCATAACGTCGAGGACGGCCGTGCTGCCGGCCATCAGGTAACCGTTGCGGGAACGACGGACGCTGTGAACCATACCGGCGAGCGAGGCTTCGAGATTGTCCCTCTTCGGGACTTCGAGACTCCCCGGCAGTTCCACGCGGAACTCTGCGCGCGGCGCGAGGACCGTCAGGATCGTCTGCAGCTTCGATTCCAGGATCATCAGCGGGGTGTCGAACACCCGCTGGATCAGGTTCGGATAGTGGCTCATTCAGGTTGCTGTACTACGGAGACTTTGAAACACTTGGCAGATCGATTTCGCACCGGGAATCTCTCGCGCCTCATACGACGTGAAATCAGCATATAAATCCGGCTCGGTCACGATTACCGTCGACTATGGATACGACATCCACTCGACGACTTTCTCGGGCAGAACCTACAAGCGCATCCTGTCTGGCAAGCCCTTCACCATCAGTGGTCAAGGTTTTTCCATTGAGGGCGTTCGAGAGCAGGATTACTGGCAGTTCAACCTCGATGACCACAATGCCGAAAGGAAAGGCGCACTTCACGTTTACGCCGAGGAAGGTCGGGAGGTATTCACAGGCGAACTCGACGACGAAGAAGTGTCCATAGAAGTGTTTC
>JAUIFD010000267.1 GCA_030429485.1 Phycisphaerae bacterium
TTGTGGGGCCGAACCGAACATGATAAACAAGTCTAGTAGCGAGCTGCTCTGTGGGCTCACGGCTCAAGCCATGACTGTATCAAGCATGTAGACGAGCAGCCGCCCGCCGGTGTCTCGCTTGAACCGCCCGACGAGTTCGCGCGCGCTCACATCGCGGAATCCGCGGGGGATCGGCTCAGGCTCGGAGAGGCGCGCAAGCATGAACAGCGAGATGCCCCGGCACGCGGCCGCCGCGCTGAAGAGCAGCGCGTAGGTCCCAAAAATCCCGCCCCCGCCCGTGCGCCCGTTCTCCGCGTGTTGGAGCAGGAGGCCCGCGACGATGAGCCCGCCGAGCGTGCCGAGCTGCGCGAGACGCGAGCGCTTTCCGAAGTACTTCGCCCGGATCCCGCGTGGGTAGATCGACGACACCCAGGCATTCCAAACGGCGCCCGCGCCGACGCTCCCGAGCCAATAGAGCCCCGCCATCCCAAAGAGCAGCGGCGCCGACGCCCCGCCGCGATACGCCAGCACCGCGAGCCCCACCAGCGCCAGCGTCTGGATGGCAGCCATGCCCGTCGTCACGACGCGGACCGAACGCACACGCAACAGAATCCACGGCAGGAACAACCCCACCGACGCGCCGAGCACCTGCGGCAGCGGCCCCAGCAGCCCCGCCAGGCTCTCCGACAGCCCGGATGCGAGGCCGAACGCGACGATGTACGCCTCGCCGAAGCCGAGCATCACGGAATAGAGCGTCCCGTCGGCGGTCCCGAGCGCCATATCCCGGCGGACGTTCTTCGAACGGCGTGTGCGCATGAGGCCGATTCTCGGCGCGAACCGCGCGCCGGGCGACCTCACTCGCCCACCAACTCCGGAAACACCATCGCGACCGACGTCCCACGCCCCGCCTCGGCGTGCACCTCGATCTGCCCGCCGAGCCCCTCGACGATCCGCCGAGCGGTGGGCAGCCCGAGCCCCGTGCCACCGGGCCGCGTCGTGAAGTACGGGTCGAAGATCCGCTCGCGCGTCGGCTCGTCCATGCCGGGGCCGGTGTCGGTCACGCGCAGCACCACCTCGGGCTCAAGCCCCGGGCGCTGGCGTCGCTCCGTCGCCAGGATGATCTCACGCGGGCCATCGCCCGCGCCCGAACGGGTGATCGCCTGGAGCGCGTTGAGCAGCAGGTTTAGCGCCGCCTGCTTTACACGCGCCCCGTCGAGCTCGGCACGCAATGGCCCAGGTGAGATCTGCGCTCGCAAACGCACGCCCTGCTGCTCGGCCTGCGGAAGAAAGAAGTCCGCCAGATCCGACGCGGGCTCATTGAGATCGACGGGCGCCGGCTCCAAGCGCAGCTCGCCGGCATACTCCAGGAAGTCCGAGAGAATGTCGCGCAGCCGGTCGACCTCGCGGCGCAGCGCGCCCGTCCGTCGAGCAAAGCGCGCCCGATCGTCTTCGGGCAGGTTCGCCTCGGCGATCGCCTCTTCGAGCAGCTGCGCGTTGAGCCCGATCGTGGAGAGCGGGTTCTTGATCTCGTGGGCCAGGCCGCCGGTCATCTTCCCGATCTCGGCAAGGCGCTCGGCGCCGCGTGCTCGGCGCTCAGCGGCCCGCGTGCGCGCGATCATCCGCTCGCGCGTCCGACGCGCGTAGAGCACGCCGCCGATCGCACCGGCGCTCAGCCCGAACATCCCCGCAGCGACAATCCAAGTCCAAGGCACGCCAGAGTCTTCGCCCGCTACCGGCGCGGCGTGCGGGCGTGCCCCTGCTGCGCCTTGGTTTCGACATCCGGCGCCGGACGCTCCACGCGCGTCGCACGCCAGCCCTGCTCGGTGCCCACCGCGTCGTAGATCACGGATGATCCATCACGCAGCGCACGGAAGCCGTCTCCCTCGATCACCGAGTAATGGACGAACACGTCACGTCCGTCCGGCGCAACGATGAACCCGAATCCCTTGCGAGGATCAAACCACTTCACCACGCCCTCGACCTGTTCGAGCCTTTGCCCCGCCATGCCGCCCCCAAGCACCGAGCGTGAGGCATCGGCCCCGTACCCGGCCGGGGGTGAGTGTACAGAAAGTTATGGGCGAGCGAAACCCCGGGGATCAAGCCGGGGCCGAGACCTCGCTCTCCGCCTCGGCGTCCTGCTTGTCGTCGGCCATCGCCTGCTTGCGGGAGAGCTTGATCCGCCCCTGGTCGTCCACCAGGATCACCTTCACCTTGACCACGTCCCCCACCTTGACGACGTCCGAGACCGCCTTCACGAATCCGTCGGCCAACTCGGAGATGTGGCACATGCCGTCGGTGCCCGGGGCGAGCTCGACGAACGCGCCGAACTCCTTGGTTGACACGACCTTACCCGTGTAGATCGCGCCGACCTTGATCTCCTCGGTGATCGCCTCGATCTCGGACTGGGCCTGCCTGATGAGCTCGCCGTTGGGCGACGAGACCATGACGGTGCCGTCGTCCTCGACGTCGATCTGCACGCCGTACTTGTCCTGGAGGGCCCGGATGATCTTGCCGCCCGGGCCGATCAGGCGCCCGATCTTCTCGGGGTTGATCTTGAGCGTGATCAGGCGCGGGGCGTAGACCGAGAGCTCCTTGCGGGGCCCGGGGATCACCGCTTCCATCTTGTCGATGATCTCGAGCCGCCCCTGCTTGGCTTGCTCGAAGATGGTCTCGATCTGCGAGAGCACGAGCCCGCGGGCCTTGAGGTCGAGCTGGATGCCGGTGATCCCGTCGCGCGTGCCCGAGACCTTGAAGTCCATATCGCCGAAGAAGTCCTCCTCGCCGATGATGTCGGTCACGAACAGCTCCGACCCGCCCTGCTCGTCGGTGAACCGCCCCACCGAGATCCCCGCGCACGTCGAGGTGATGGGCACGCCCGCGTCCATGAGCGCCAAGCAACCGCCGCAAACCGACGCCATCGACGACGAGCCGTTCGACTCGGTGATGTCGCTCACGATGCGGACGGTGTAGGGGAACTCCTCCGGATCGGGAAGAACCGCCAGCAGCGAACGCTCGGCCAACGCGCCGTGTCCGATCTCGCGCCGACCCGGGCCCATGATCCGCTTCGCCTCGCCCGTGCAGAACGGCGGGAAGTAGTAGTGCAGCGTGAACTTCTTCGAGTACTCGGGCAGCAGACCATCGACGACCTGCTCGTCCTTCGACGTGCCGAGCGTGCAGCTCACAAGACTCTGCGTCTCGCCGCGCTGGAATAGCGCCGACCCGTGCGTGCGCTTGAACACGCCGACTTCCATGTCGAGCGGGCGGATCTCCTTCGCCCCACGCCCATCGGCCCGGGCCCCCTTCTCGACGATCAGCTTGCGTGTGATCTTCTTCTCGAGCGTCCGGAACGCCTCGCTCGCGTGCGCCCGCGCCTGCGCCGACGCCTTGTACGTGCCGTACGCGCCAGACTCGTCGACCGCGAAGTGCTTCTCGAGCATCTCCGTCTTGATCGCCTTGACGCGCTCGGAGCGTTCGGTCTTCCCGGGGATCTGGCGGGCCGCCGTCAACTCGGCCTCGCACGCCGCCTTGACCTTGTCAACGACCTCCTGCGGGGGAAGGTTCAGCTCGCCCAACCGCTTCTCAACGCCGACCTTCTGCGCCAACTCGTCGATCGCGCCGATGATCTCCTTGATCGCGTTGTGCCCAAACTCGATCGCCTCGAGCACCTCCGCC
>JAUIFD010000042.1 GCA_030429485.1 Phycisphaerae bacterium
GCTTGGGCCGTCCGTCGGAAGTGCTAGGCGCGGGGAGCCCTGGGAGTCCACAGGCGAGACGCCTGTGCCACGAGGGGTGGGAGGGGCGAGGCGCAGCTCGCCAGGGCATCTGGTCGGCCTCTTCACCACGCAGCCCATCGAGGTCCAGCACGAGCACGAGGATGACGGCGGCACCGCAACCTACTTCGCCCGCTGGGTCACGCGCACCGGCAAGACAGGCCCGTGGTCCGCGCCGGTGTCGATGACGATCGCGTTTGGTGGGGTTGGTGGGGTTGGTGGGGTTGGTGGGGTTGGTGGGACACGCGAAGGCGCCAATGGGGTGGGGCGCGGGGTGGGGCGCGGGGTGGGACGCGACCAAACCACGCTCCGGCGGGTGGCGTGAGGCGTGCGTTGAACTCCGCGATTGCACCCGGGCGCCTCTGCGAGCCGTCTATCCGAGACTGTGCCTCTCCGATCCGGGGCTGTCGGGCTCAGTTGAGGCTGGAGGGAAGGTCGAGTTCGCGCTATACGCGATGCAGCGCAATGGGTGGCGGGCAATGGGCGAGGGGAGGCCCGAGACCCGCAGCCGCGAGACCCGCTGCGAGCCTTCGCACCGCGTCCAGCCACGCTGATCGTGATCTGGCTCGTACTCGAGTTCCTCTTTGGCCGAGACCTCGCGGGTGTCTGCCGATGCGGGTATCCGACGCCCGGGCTCACGGGGCGGATCTGCCCGGAGTGCGGTGGGACGTTGAATCCGCCTGGGCCCGCTTGAATCGGAGCCCGAGGCGGGTGCCGTACCACCGCATGGGCTTGGGTGCTCCACCCCCGCCCGCCGCCCACCGCACCAAAGGTCGATCCAGCCCGACGTGCAGCCTGCCCCGGACAGGGTGGCATCAGGGGGCCATCAAGACGCGGGGTGGGCGAAGTACCGCGACCTACTTCGCCCGCTGGGTCACACGCACCGGCAAGACCGGCCCGTGGTCCGCGCCGGTGTCGATGACCGTCGCGTTTGGCGGGACAGGCGAGGTCGCCGCAGGGGTGGGGCGTGGGGTGGGGCGTGACCACGACACCCTCCGCCGCGCGGCGTGAGCCTTAACGAACCCGCCGAATCCCCGGTGAATCAATGCAGAGCCTCTGGTACGCTGCGGCCTCGCGGAGGACTCGCCATGCGCCAAACCAACGCCATGCGCCCCACCCAGGCCCTTCTCATCGCCTTGGTTGCTCTTGTGGCGAGCCTCGCGGCGCCGGCTACCGCGCAGGATCCGTGCCTTGAGCCACCGAAGGACGACGTGAAGTTCGTCGTCCGATGGGAGCACTGGCAGAACTCCGCGCTCGGGCCGACACGGCTGCTCGGCAACGACACGATCAGCGAACAGAGCTGGTCGGTCTCCGACCCGCACGCCGACACCAGCGGGTGGCCGAAGCGCACCTCGAACTTCAACACGTCCGGTAGCGCAGCGGACGGCACGCTGAGCGGCACGATCAGCGGCAGCTTTCGCGTCGAGGCGCCGGATACTTACACGGTGTCCGACGGAGCGGAGTACGTCGTCACGGTCGATGCCTACATCCTTGGCCCGCAGGGAACCCCGTACTTCCTCTACGGGGGTGCGGACGGCACGCTTGAGATGGACCGCAACGCCGGCGGCACGTTCTTCGCGAGTTACAGCATGCCGGGCGGGAGTGGCAACGGGGCGATCGGCTCGACTGTCCCCTTCAATGTCAGTCAGAGCGTGTCGACCGGAATGACCTCAAGCCAGCAGCATCCCTCCGATCCGGACTACACGTTCGCAGGCTCGCGCACGTTCAATTTCGACGGTGAGGCGGACCGCTTCGGGTGCATCATCTTCTGCTCGGGCACCCGGTTCTGGGAGGTCGAGGGGGCGGCGAACATCACGGTGTCGGCAGGCCGGGCGAGATGTTCCGGTGTACTCGCCGAACCCGTGGTCGATCTGCCCGACGCATCGACGTTTGCCGTCGACCGAAAGCTCAAGGCGCGATTCGACATGCTTGCCGTGTTTTTGGACGATCCACCGCTCTATGAGTGCAGTAGTTGTCGGTACAGGCAGTTCGTGATCAGCCAGAACACATGGGAGTATCTGGTGATCCCGGGCCGAGGGGAAAGGGCGGTCAACGTCGCGAACTACGGCGGATCGGATCCATGCAACGCACCCGAACTGGCGCTTGATTGCCCGGTGGAAGACACGGTGTGCGCGCCAGCGTGCAGAACTAACGGCAGGCTTGCCTATGGCGACCGCGTTGAGTATCTCCCAAATCCTGAGTGCACATTTGCGCCCAACAACCGGTACTTGGATTCTCCGAGCGGGCCAGTCAATCAGGCAAGTGGGTGCCTCTACCACGGCAAGGACAGACCGGGCTTTGAGACGGTTCCGATCTCCGGCCGGGAGCGGCGACTTCGATACGATCACAGATTTGTTGGCGTAGTTTTGGATGTCCACACCGAACGCGTCGTGGCGAGGCAGGACTGGGAGGTTTGCTTCGAGGCGACCGAGCCGCCCGGAGACAATGGCGCCATTGTCACCCCATGCTCGAAGAAGATATCCTTGCCGCGCGCTGGTAGCGCATTCCGGATTGGTGATCGCGGAGGGGCGGTCGTGATCCAGCGTGACGGTGATCTGCTGTACGGATCTGTATCGCTTGATGCCGAGGGCGGTGAGTTCCTGCGCACGAGCGATGTCCCTGTGGACCTCATGGGAATGACCACGATCCCGTTGCCCGACGAGGAGCCGCTCCAAGTCGGTAGTAACTTGGGATCATCATGGGTGATTCCGTTCGCGTCCACGTTCTCGGGAGCCCTGCCTCCCGCCGTTGACGTGACGGTCGAGTTCGATGGCCAGCAGCAGGCAGTGACAGTCGACCTCTCGGTTCTCGCCGGCGATTGCCCCGCCGACATTGCGCCCGCGCCCGATGGCGACGGTCAGGTCAACACCAACGACTTCTTCCAGTTCCTCACCTACTACCAGTCGATGGACCCGGCGGCCGACTTCACGGGTGAAGGTGACGTCAACACCAACGACTTCTTCGCCTTCCTCGCCGCGTATCAGGCGGGGTGCCCGTAGCGCAGCGGCAACATCCCCCGCTGGGTCACCCGTACGGGCAAGACCGGGGTGGTCCGCCCCGGTGTCCCTGACCATCGCGTGGCGTGAGTCAGCGCCGCCTACGCGACGCCGCCAGACCGCACAAGCGGGCACAGGGCTTGCCCTCGGGTTCTGGGGATTCCCAGAGCAATGGTGGGACGCTTTGGCCGAACGGCTGAGAGCGGCTCGGGGCCCTGCACCATGCGAGCCGGGAACCGGACCTAGAAGACCACGGGTTTCGCTTGGTCACCTAGGCCCAGGTCAATGTCGCCGCCTCGGTCGACGGGGGTATCGCCCAGCAGTCGAGCGACTGGGCTTCGAGTTCGACCGCCGACAAGGCGAACGACGGCGACCGTCAGGGCGACTACTCCGCCGCCGACAGCATCGCGCACACGCTCAGCGAGCCGATGCCCTGGTGGGGGGTCGGCTTTGGCCACCCAGCTCTAATCTCCGAGGTCATCGTCTTTAACCGCACCGATGGCGGCTGGGGCTCGCGCATCAACACGTTCACGGTGACGCTGTACATGGGCGATTCGGTGGCCTGGTCGATCGCGGGCAACACGTTCGCCGCCGATATCACCGGGACAGACATCGCGGGCATGACCTTCGACACGGCGACGTGACCGCGACGCGCTTGATGGTGCAGCTCGATGGCACGAACTACCTCCAACTCGCGGAGGTTGAGGCGTGGACGATCCCGACGCCGGGCGTGCTCGTGCTCGCGGCCGCCGGCGGGATCGGTGCGATGCGGCGGCGTCGATAGAGTTCGCCAATCTGTGCTGTGCGTGCTTTCGTGCGCTCCTTGAGGCTGCCCGTCGGGGCCCGGAGGGCCGTACGAAGACAATGAACGCCATTTCACGGCAGGTTCGGCTTCATTTCAGTTGAGCGCCGCATAGTCGAGGTGATCTCCACCGATGCTGCTGAGCATCGCAGGCCCCTGCATGCCGCGCGTGCGTGACGCGCCGGGCGGGCGCCGCATTCCGGGAGCACCCCATGCACATCGACACGCTGCACAAGCTCTACGTCCACGAACTCAAGGACCTGTATAGCGCCGAGAGTCAGATCCTCAAGGCGCTGCCCAAGATGATCGAGGCCGCGACCGACAAGGAACTGCGAGCGGTGTTGGAAGAGCACCTCGCGGAATCCGAGGAGCACCTCGCGCGTATCGTGCGGTTGTTTGAGGGACTTGAGTTTGAGCCCGGCGGGCACAGGTGCCGTGGCATCGAGGGGCTGATCGCGGAGGCATCCGACGTGCTCGCGGACGTTACCGACGACTCGGTCAAGAACGCCGCGATCATCTCGGGATGTCAGCGCGTGGAGCACTACGAGATGGCGGCCTACGGCGTGGCGCGCGCGTTCGCCGCCAAGATCGGGCGCCACGACGATGCGGCGGTGCTCACGACCACCATCGAGGAGGAGGGCGCGATGGACCGCGAGCTCACGCGTGTCGCCGAACACCACATCAACTTCACCGCCTTGACCACGTGAACACCGGCAGCCGGCGCCGCCGAGAGCACCGGGCTGTACGAACCCGCAGTTCGCGTCCAGATGCGGCGGGCCCGTGGCCTTTCGAGATTCCTGCGCCTGCGTTGGAGATTTGTGATCACCGCCTCTGGCCGTTTCCGTGTAGAGGGGTGAGGGGCGATCTGTGCCCAAGCAGGCGGTCGGGCTACCGCTCGTTGCTTGCGCGTGGTCTTGGCGAGTTTGTCATCCGCAGGGATGAACATCCGCCAGCGGCCTCTCAGAGAGAAGAGTCTGCCGTCCCCGCGCGACGTGCGCGGACTCTGATTCGCCCTTTCGCTGACAGTGAGGCAACACATGCACAAAGCCGCGTTCTCGACTCTCACGCTTGCCGCGTTCGCCTGCTCATCCGGCTTCGTCGGCACGGTCCTCGCCGATGTCTTCGACGAGGGCGCCCTCGGCGACTTCCCCGGAACCAGCTTCTTCAACACGAGTAACGCCCTGGACATCGGCGTGCTCGGTGCGGGGAGCCACACGATCACCGGCTCGATCACCGGCAACTCCGTACAGGACCCGAGCGACACCCTGCTCTTCCAGATCGAGCCGGGATTCGAGATTACGACGCTCACGGCGAGCTTCACCAACGTCACGTTCGGCGGCGGCAGCTCATCGGTGTTCGCACGGCTCTATTCCACGACGCCTTCCTTCGACTTGGCTGACGAGGCGGAACTCAGAGCCAACAACCCCTTCGAGCAGTTCGACGCCGCGCCCCACGGGCCTGACACCTACTACATGTTCGTCGACATGGACGGGTTCATCCCAGGAACGGCGATGGACTATCAACTCGATCTGCGGATCACGCCCGCGCCGGGCAGCGCGGGCCTCTGTGCACTCGTCGCCCTCGGTGCGGCGCGCCGACGCCGCTGACACGCGTCCCCATGCCGTTCCACCCGGCGGCGCGGGAATCGAGGGGTGAGTGTGTGTCGCGCGACGTGCGCGGACTCACGATCGCACGTCCACGGAGGACTTGCTCGATGACTCGTTCGTACCTCATCGCCGGCGCTCTCGGCGCGTCCCTGTCCGCGAGCGCACTGGCCGACCCGATCTACGAGCTCACGGTCGAGCTCACGCTCTCGGGAATCTCCGCTGACTCCGCGTATCAAGCGGCGTTCGACGCGCAGTTCTCCGTCGGGCAGTCGGCGACGTTCGTGTTCGTGTACGACGCCGGAACGGCGGCCACGCCGACGTCCGCCAACGTCGACGAGTATGACGGCGCGGTCGTCTCCGCGACCGCTGCCGTCGGCGGGTACGCCGTCGCATCGACCCCTTCATCCGACTCGTCCGTTGTCCTCAAGAACGGCGGCAACACCGGGGGGTTGGCGGGCGACCATGTCCAGATGGCCGCGTTCAGCAATCCGCCCTCCGACTACCTGGATGGCGCGGCGGTGGGAGGGGCGTTTCCCGAGTTGGTACAGTTCATTCTGACGGACACGACGGACAACACCTGGCCCGGTGCCGGGGTCAGCCCGGGCCCGCTCGCGGCGCTCACGGACTTCACCGCGTTCAACGCACCGACTTCGGCGAACTACATCGGGTTCCACGACGGCACGGGGTCCGTCGCGACGCTCGTGTTCGACTTCGACAGCGTCTCGTTCCGCATCGTGCCTGCACCGGGGGCAATGGGCGTCGTTGCGCTCGGTGGGCTCGCCGCAGCGCGCCGTCGTCGCTAGCCACACGCACTTCACCCCCGCCGCCCCACCCGGCGGCGCGGGCTTTGGGAGAGAGAAGAGTCTGCCGTCCCCACCCCCCGCGCGACGTGCGCGGACTCTGCTCGCACCGCCTGAGAAGAAGTTTGAGACAAGACCCATGAACCAGCACCTGCCCGCTCTGTTTGGCCTCGCTGCAGCACTCGTCAGCACTCCCGCCTCGCTCGCCCAGCTCAACGTCGTCGAGACCACGGACTTCGTCGGCGAGCCGAACCCGCGCTCCGTGTTCACCGACGTGGGCGTGCTCGCCGAGGGGCAGAACACGATCAGCGGAAACCTCTTCCAGTTTGACTTCGACACGATCCGCGTCACGCTGCCCGCGGGGCACCGCATTGACACCATCGATCTCGTCGTTTCGAACCACGTCGACTCACCGACCAGCCCCACGTCCTTGGACTACATCGCGCTCCTTCCTGGTCGCGGTCTGTACTTCGCTGGCAGTACGCCCGGCGACGCCGTGATCCCGGCCGGCGGTTCCGCTCCGTGGCAGGGCAGCTACAACATGCAGGTCTCGCACAGCGGGGCCCTTCCCAACGCCAGCTCGGACTGGGAGTGGCAGATCAACGTCAGCGTGCCCGCACCGGGCGCCGCGGGTGTTTGCGCGCTCGCGGGGCTGGCGGCCACACGTCGACGCCGCTAGCCGAACGCAACAGCTGATGCTCGATTCTTCACTCGCGCGGCCTTACGGGGCGGCGCGAGCATTCGCCTTGCGCTCGACCACCGCCCGATCACGGGCTTGCGCGGGCTGTTCGAGGGAGTCGCCAACTTTGTTGTGAGATGTGTTGATCACCCGCCCGCGCGGTTTCCGTGTAGGGGGGTGAGGGGCGCTCTGCGCCCAAGGCAGGCAGTCCGGGCTGAGCGCTCGCTGCCCGCACTGGTCTTGGCGAGTGGTCATCCGCAGAGATGCCCACCCGCACGCGTCCCCTCAGAGAGAAGAGTCTGCCGTCCCCGCGCGACGTGCGCGGACTCTGCTCGCCCTGTTTTGAGAGACAAGACCATGAATCCGCACAGACTCGAACTCTCTGGATTCGCCGTCGCGGTCGCACTTTCTTCGGCCGCGTTCGCCCAGACCCAGTCCTGGGACTTCGTCGAGCGCAACACCGGCGACATCTACGCCACGCTCGAACTCAGGGACCCTGCACCGTACAACCACAACGATGTCGTCAGCCTCTCGTTCACCGCCGAGGGCGATGCGGTGTTTGGGCTCGGCGTCGGCGCGTTCACCGCGGTTCCGTTCGTGGTGACGAACAACGGGCAGATTCGGGTCCACCCGAGCGGGTCCCTGTGCAGCGATGGCACGTCCACGGTGTTCATGAACACCGGCTCGGTCCAGTTCACCGGCGGGTCGGGGGTTGATGGCCTCGAGTTCTCCTTCAGCGGTTTCGACCCCACCGCGTCCCGGATCTACCTCGGCGTCGACTACTTCACCTCGGACCGGCAGGACTTCAGCGCCAACGGCGAGTGGCGGCGCGTCCCCGCGCCCGGAGCCGCGTTGCTCGGCCTCGCCGGCCTCGCGTCTGCGCGCCGTCGTCGTTGACCACACGCACTTCACCCCCCTCCGAACCGGCGGCGGGGTTTCGCCGCGGGGCTTTGGATTGAAAGACAAGACAAGGAGACAAGCATGAAGACTCACATCAACACCGCCATCTCTGCCATCGCCGCAACAGCCGGAGTCGCCAACGCCAGTATCCTCGACTTCTACGTTGACTGGTCGGGCGCGAGCCTTGGCAACGGCGTCACCGCCACGGGCACGGTCTCTTTCGATGACACGTTGCTCGACAACCCGGGCGACAACTCCACCGAAGATACGCCGTTCGTCACCGCGTTCAGCATCACCATCACCGGCTCCATCCTCGGGCTCGGCGACGGCACGTGGACCCTCGCTGACTTCGACGAGATCATGTTTCAGACCGGTGGCCTGCCTCTCGATCTCACGCAGGAACTCGTCGGTCAGCCTACCGATGTCGATCCATGGGGCACGCCGTTGTCCGCCGGGGGCGACTTCAACGTCTTCCCGCGGACGGGCGGTGCGCCGGTGGGCAGCTACTACTTCACCCTTGCCTTGCCGGCCACCAGCGAGGAACTGCTCATCACCAGCTTCCGACCCGCGCCCGCACCGGGCGCGCTTGGCGTGCTGGCGTGCGCGGGGATCGTGTCCGCGCGTCGTCGCCGCTAACGGGGCGTTTCTGGTGCGACGCTCAGCAGGGCGCGCGGGCTTGGAGAAAGCAGACGCGTTCTGTGCAAGGTGCGCGGACGCGGCACACCGGTGAGTTTGTGAAACGTAGGAGTACAAGACATGCAGAGCAGAATGAAATGGGCGAGTGCGGCGATGATGGCCGCCAGCGGATCGGCGCACGCGAACGACTTTGTTGAGTCGGTGGACTTCCCAGGTAGTGGCACGCTTTCAAGCATCCCGCTGGATATGGGGACCAACTCCATCACCGGGACCATCAACGGCCCTGACTTCGACTGCTTCGCGTTCGAGGTGCCGGGCGGAGGAGTCCTGTCCGCTGTCCGGTTTGAGCTGGGATCCGACAACGGCGCGAACTTCGGAACCGGCTGGGCGCTCCATACTGGAAACGACGCCTACGCCGGTACGCAGATCGAGAACTCGAGCGGCGTGAGCGCTCCGGGTGTGTACGCGTACACGATGCTCCCGCAGCCCGCGGGCGTGTACCACATGGCGCAAATCGGCCTCACAAACGCGGGCCCAACGGTCGAGTACACGTTCACGCTGCGCGTCGTCCCTGCGCCCGCAGCGCCGGGCGCATTCGCGCTGACCGCGCTCGTGGCAACGCGTCGCTGGCGCTAGGAACCAACCTCCCCTGTTCGCCGACCAGTTCGCAGTGTGTCCGCAACCCATTTAGGAGATCTGCATTTGAGACACCCAAGGCACATCGGATGGCTGGCCGTCGCCGCCATCATCGCAACACACGCCTCCGCCGACGTCATTGATCAGGTCTACGACGCCGGGGCGGACGGCTCGGTCGGGGGCCCCGGCATCAGCAGTGTTCAAGAGGTGGCGCAGACGTTCACGGTCGGGATCGGCGGCACGCTTTCGCTGGTCGAGGTGCAGGTGCAGCAGGGCTCGTCCCAGCCCGATCAAGACCTGGTCTTGCGCATCCTCGGGACCAACGCCGGCGCGCCCGATCTCGGACAGGTGCTCGCGACCACGGTTATCCCGCGGGCCGACGTGCCGCCCCTCGACTTTGACAACCCCGAGTTCGTCGGCGTTGACGTAGGCGGGTTCGGGATCATCGTCGCGCCCGGTGACGTCCTCGCGATCCACCTGCAATACCCGACCGGTACCGGCAGCTACTTCTGCTTCGGGCAGTTTGAGGGGACCCAGTACGGCGGCGGTGAAGCGTACTCGCGCCTGATTCCAAATGACTTTCACACGAGTGTCCCAAGCGACGACCTGGGCTTTCGCACGTCCGTGTTCGTCCCGGCGCCGAGCGCGGCAGCGTTGCTCGGATTCGCGGGCCTCGGCGCGTCGCGTCGGCGGCGCTAAGCCGTCACTCACTCGCGCCCCCTCACGGGGCGGCGCGGGCCTTCGCCCGCTCATCGCGGGCGCTTCCTGCCGGCGTCAACGTGATCGACTCCACATGCGACAAGGACGGGAGTGTCAGCGTCGCTACACGAGCGGTGTACGCCCGGGGATCGCCAGCGCCGGCATCGGCAGTGGGCCCCAGTCCCACTTCGCCGGCCCGAGTTTCTCCTGCGAGTTGAGGGCCTGATCCCACGTCACCTCCGCGCCGGTGTATGCCGCCATGCGTCCCATGATCGCGAGCAGCGTGGTGTGCGCCATGCGCACGCCGTCGTTGAAGGGCGCGCCCTCGCGGATGCTCTTGAAGAGCTCGTCGTGCTCGGCCTGATACATGTCGTTGCCGGGCGTCGTGCCGCGCCAGTTATTCTTGCCGCGGATCACGTGCGTGCCCGCCCAAGGCGACATGATGCAGTTGCCCTCCGACCCGGTCATGTACGCCGAGTTGTCCGACGCCGTATTGGGCCAGTGGCGGCACATGTGATACCCGCGCCGGCCGCCCTCATACTCGTACGTCACGGAGAAGTGGTCATACACGTTCCCCGTCTCCGGCACGTTCGGGCGCGTCTGGCGGCCGCCGACCGCGGTGCACTTCGTCGGCGTGTCGTCGCCGAACGCCCAGGCGATCCAGTCGATCGCGTGCACCGCCTGCTCGACGATGTGATCGCCCGAGAGCGGCACGAAGTACTGCCAGTTGCGAAGCTGCCACTCGGTATCCGACCACTCGGGCTTGCGCGGCTTGGGCGTGACCCAGCCGGTCGTGTTGTAGGTGCACTGCACGGTGTGCACGTCGCCGATGCCGCCCGAGAGCACCTTGTCGAAGCACGCGCGCACCTGGTTCTGGTGCCGCCAGCAGAAGCCGGACATCAGCGCGAGCCCCTTCTCCTTCGACTTGCGCGCACTCTCCAGCACCGAGCGCACGCCCGGCCCGTCGACCGCGACCGGCTTCTCGCAGAACACGTGTTTGCCCGCGTCCACGCACGCCGCGAGGTGCTGCGGACGGAAGCCCGGCGGCGTGCAGAGCAGCACGACGTCGCATCCCGAATCGATGAGCTGTTGGTAGGCGTCGAACCCGGTGTACCAGTTGGCGCGGTCGGGGCTCGAGCGGTGCTCGGAGTCGGCGGGGGCGCCCGCGCCCGCGTTCTCGGCGAGCCCCTGGCGGATGTTGGCCAGGCACGGCTCGATGGCGGGGGGGAAGGCGTCGGCGATGGCGTGGAGCTCCGCGCCCGGATCGGCGCGGAGGGCCTGGAGCGCGGCGCCCGTGCCACGCCCGCCGCACCCCACGAGCCCTACCCGCACCGTATCCGCCCGCTTGCGTCCAATCGCGGGAGCAGAAGCGGGGCGGGCGCCCGCTGCGGCGCTCACCGCGGCTCCGGCGGACGCGGCGAGGAAGGCACGACGAGTGAGATCGGTGGGGGTGGTGGGGGTGGGCATGGTCTTTCTCCGCTCGGGCATGATGGGGCAGCGTACCCAACGCGGGCGGGGGCGTGCCTTTCGAGGTGGGTGCGGGTATGCGGAGCGCATGCCCGGCCCGATCTCAGCCCCCTCCGCTCAGGTCAGGGCGATTCGGCGCGTCGAGGGCGGCCTCGTACTCCGCGAGCCGGTCGCGCATCTCTGGATCGGCGTCGGGAGTCGGCAAGAGCGAGATCGCCTGCCGCTGCGTCTCGACGGCCGCCGCGTCATCGCCGGCACTGTGCTGAGCCAGCGCGAGGGTGTCGAGGTACGTCCAAAGACGAGAGCCGCCCGACGCTCGCTCCGCCTCGCACGCGCGCTGCGCGTAGCCGAGTGCCCGACCGGGATCGCGCAACCCACCGATCTCGTGCGTCAGCAACGCCCAAGCCGCGTCGTTGAGCACGCTTGCGGTTGCGTCCTTGGCGTCGGCGGCCGCGGTGTCCAGCGCGAGCAGCTCGCCGTAGAGCGCCACGGCCTCGTCGCGACGCCCCAGATGCAGGTACGCCTCTGCGAGTCCGCGCATGTCCATGCGTGCCCGTGGGTGCGCGGCCCCCAGCCTGCGCCGCTTCTCGGGAAGGCTCCGCTCAAACATCGGAGCCGCGTCCTCGTACCGCTCCATCGAGTTGTAGAGCAGGCCGAGATTCGACACGGTGGCGAGGGTCACCGGGTGGTCGGCGCCCTGTACACGCTCCTGCGCTTCGAGCGTCTCAAGAAGGAGCCGCTCGGCGTCCGCGTGTCGCCCTTGGGTGATGTGGAGCGCCGCGAGGTTGCCCTTCCACTGCAGCGTTTGAGGGTGCGTCGGGCCGTGCACCTGTTCGAGCGATGCGATCGTGGCGAGGCAAAGTTGCTCAGCCTCGTCGAGGCGTCCCTGGTAGTGGTAGAGGGTCGCCAAGTTGTGGACGGTCGCGAGTGTCTCCGCGTGCTCCGGGCCGAGGACGCGCGTCTGCAACTCGATGGTGCTCTGGTAGAGCGTCTCGGCCTCGCCGTACCGACCTTGAGCCATGCACAAGCTCGCGAGGTTGCCCATGGATGCGATCACGCTCGGGTGATCCGGGCCTACGACGCGCCTCTTGCTCTCCAGCACGTCACGGCAGAGTTTCTCCGCCGCGTCAAGCCGACCCTGCAGAAAGTCCAGATTGGCTTCAGCGATCATCGCCTCGTGGGTTGCTGGATCATCGGGGCCGAGCAGGCGGACGCGCATCTGCGCAGCTTTACGCAAGTGCTGCTCGGCTTCTGTGTACGACCCGATGTCGCGGTACACCCCGCCGACGATCATGTGCAGTTCGGCTGCGACAAGCTCGTCACGGATCTCGCCGGACGCCAATCGTCCCGCGGCGTTGTCGAGGATGTCGTGCAGCAGCGTCGTGTCGGCGCCCTTCGCCTGCTCCGGGCTCACGCTTTGCAGCATCTCCGTGATCAGGCGTTTGATCTCCGTCGCGCGCGCCAACGCCGAGTCGGCCCGGCTCTTCTCCCGGAGGGCCCACGCCATGCCCGAACTCGTCGCGATCACGCCGAGCAAGAGCACGACCGCGAGGAGACCGACCGCGACCACGCGCCCTCGGTTGCGTTTGACGAACTTCTTGAGCTTGTACGACGCGCTCGGCGGGCCGGCCGAGACCGGTTCATCGTCCAGGAATCTGCGCAGCTCGGTCGCGAGTGCGCTGGCGGTTTCGTACCGGCGCTCACGGTCCTTCTCCAAGCACTTCATGACGACCCAGTCGAGATCGCGCCGCAGCGTCGAGGTGAGCGCGCGAAGCTCCGTCCGGCGCTTCTCCGCGATCGTCGTTGCCGCCGACAGGCCGTCGTCGTTCGCTGCGATGGCGCCGAGCTTCGTGCTCGGTCTCGGCGGCTCGACCTCGCGGATGATGCGTTGGATCTCCGCCCACCCCGCAAGACGGAGGGTCTCCGCTTCAAACGGGCGCGAACCGGTGAGCAGTTCGTAGAGGATCACGCCGAGCGCGTAGACGTCCGAGCGGGTGTCGATGTCCTGGCCCGACATCTCCGCCTGCTCGGGGCTCATGTAGGCGGGCGTCCCGATCAGCTCACCTCGCGCCGTGCAGATGGTGGTATCGGACAGGCGTTGGTTGAGCGCCTTCGCGACGCCAAAGTCGATGACTTTCGGCGTGCTCTTGCCGTCCTCGTACTCGACCAGGATGTTCGCGGGCTTCAGATCGCGGTGGATCACGCCCTTGGTGTGCGCGTGCTGCACCGCCTCGCACACGCGGACGAACAACTCGATGCGTTGCTCGAGCGAGAGCCGATGCCGGTCGCAGTGCTCGGTGATCGGCAGCCCGCGCACCAACTCCATCGCGAAGTAGGGCAGGCCCCGCTCGGTGGAGCCGCCATCGAACACCTTCGCCACGCACGGATGGTCCATCACCGCCAACGCCTGGCGCTCGGCCTCAAACCGCGCGAGCACCGCGTCCGAGTCCATGCCCGGCTTGATGACCTTGAGCGCCACCGCCCGCCGCACGGGCTCGGTCTGTTCGGCTTCGTAGACGGCGCCGAACCCACCCGCGCCGATCAGATGACGCGCCCGATACCGCCCGACGATCCGGCCGGTGAGGTCGCCCGTGTCGCCCCCGCCCCCAGACTCGGGCAGGTCCGCCGTGGGCTGATCGCTGGTCGGATCGGTGGACATGGTGGCAGTGTGCCCGCGCCGCGTCGGGCGTTCAAGGCAGGACGCACGCTCGGGGAGCCGCGTGCGTCGCTCTCCCGCCAACCCCACAGAGTGGCGCAGTCTCACGCTCCGGCGGGCCAGTCGCGGGCGCATCCCCACCACACCCGCGTCGGCGCGAGACCGACCTCGGCAGCATCTTGTGACGAGCATTCGCAGCCGTCGAACCGATTTTGCTCAAGGTTCGTGAGGCGGAAAGCCCGCGCCGCCTTGTGGGGCGGGACGGGTGAGGAGATGAAAGGATCAGGCGAGCGGCCGGCGTCGGCGGGCTGCGGCGAAGCCCGCGAGCGCAGCCAACGACGCGGCTCCCGGCGCGGGGACGACAAGCGTCAGCCCTGAGATCCCGTTGCCAACGCCGCCGAAGCCCGTCGCGCCGACGAGCGTCGCTGCGCCGGTGGCAGGGTTGATCTCGTAGAGACTCCCGTTCTCGGGCCGTGGTAGGGCAACGCCCGTACTGTTGTCGTTCCCGGTCCCGCCAGCGTAGAGCTTGCCATCGGGTCCAAACTCAAGCGAGCCGAAGGCCAGCCCGGAGTTGCCGACGAGGGTGTTGAGGCCCGTCACGAGGTTGATGGTGTGGAGTTCGGAGCCGGCGCCCTGGCTGAAGCTGGTCATGCCGTACATGATGCCGTTGATCGCGTCATACGCGAGCCCGACCATCGGCGAGGAGGTGGTGAAGCCGGTGCCGATCAGTGTCGGAACACCGGTCGCCATATTGAGCGTGGTGAGCCCGGATCCGCCGATGATGCCCGCGAAGCCGGCCGCGTACATCACGCCGCCGACCTCTTCCATCCCATGAAACGACGCGTTGTTGATGATGGGCGCCCCGATGCCGGCGGCATTGGCGATGTTGAACTCCTGGTGCGCGAAGTTGCCGTCGCGCTGCTGGGCCCACGCCCGCCCGTTGGTGTTGTCGTACTCGATCTCGTTGTACCCCGGCAGGCTCGGATTCCCGAACGGGCCGCCCGGCAGCGTGCCGACGCCCGTGCCCGCGCCGGTGCTGAGGTTGATGGTGAAGAGGTTGCCCGCCACGTCGTTGCCGTAGAGCGTGTCCTGCGCGCTCGCCGCCGCACCCACGCCCGCCACCACCGCAATGCTGATCAGCGCTTTCATGCCTTGTCTCCTGAAGTCAAACCAAACTCGCCAGGCGCGCGGCTCACCGCGCGCTGCATGAGGACCAGTCCGGACTATGCGGGAGCTCGTCTCGCTCTTCTCATGCCCGGCCTTCGCCGAGCAGCTCCGCGAGTCGAAAGCCCGCGCCGCCTTGTGGGGCGGGGCGGGTGAAGATCAAGCAAGCAGATCAGCGGCGTCGCCGCGCCGCGCCGAGGCCGGTCACGGCGAGCAACGCTGCGACGCCGGGCACGGGCACCGGGCGGAAGCTCGTGAGCACCATGTCCTCGTGGGTGATGTACGCGGCGATGGTGAAGTACCAGTCGGCCTCAGGCCCGATGCCGTTGGTGGGGAAGATGTTGAAATCACCGCCGAGCGTCGACGTCGAGCCCCAAGGGTCCACGTCGGTGGGCTGCCCGACGAGTTCCTGGGTGAGATCGAGAGCGATCGACCTGGTGTCGATGAGGATCGAATCGAAGTCACCGAGCGTCCAAGTGCCGTCGCCGGCGCCGCCCGCGGTGCCGGTGACGGTGATGCTGAACGCGGTCACAAACGCCACATCGTTAGTGCTCGTATTGCCGGGGTTGTTGAGCAGTGTGTCGTCGATGGAGATGGTCCCGGCGGCGGACGCACCGTTTCCGAAGGCCGCGCCCGACCAGTCAACGTAGAAATCGAGGATGTTGGCGTGGGCGAGTCCAGCAGCGCCGGTCAGGGCCGCAAGGGTGATGGTGATTCGGGTGTTCATGCTTGCCTCCATGTCTGTCTCTCGAACGAGCCCCGCCGGCAGGCGAGTCGAAAGCCCGCGCTGCCCGGTGGGGCGGAACGGGCGCTAAGTGACGGGAAGTCGGCCCGCTACCGGCGACGGCGCGCAGCGGCGAGGCCTGCGATCGCCAGAAGGCCAGCAGCGGACGGCGCGGGCGTCACCCGGAACAGCCTGTTGCCCAGGCCGCTGGCGGTGAACGTCGAAGCGGGGGCGAAGCCCGCATCGATCCCGCTCGCGGAGAAGTACATGCCGCCGACCGAGGCGTTCGGGTGGGTCGTGTACGTCGCCGTTGAGCTGAGCTGGATCGCGCCGTCCGGTCCGGTGGAGCCCAGGACGATCCAGTAGGACCCAGGCCCGAGGTCAAGCCCGGAGAAGAGCGTCTTGTACCCGCCCCCCACAAACACGGCCGGCCCGGTCGCGACGACGTGCGAGGCGTTGGTGCCGGGCCCGACCTGTGTCGTCAGGTACGCAAACCCGTTGCCCGCGCCGTTGACCGTGTAGAGCGCCGCCTCGACGGCGACGTTCGAGAACGACGAGGTGAGGCTGAAGTTGATCGCGTTGTACTGCGTGTTCGTGACGCTCGACCCGCCCGTTATTCCGGTGACGTTGGTGTCGATGATGAACTGCGCGGAGCAGACGCCCGAGGCGCCCGCTGTGGCAAGCGCTGCGATGAGCGCGTGTGCGTGACTGGTTGTCATGCTTCGACCCATGGCGAACAACCGGCGCTCAAGGCGCCGAGGAACATCAGCGGCGACGGCGCGCCGCGAGCCCGCCGAGCCCGGCGATCGCGACCGCGCTCGGCGCGGGCACGACGTTGGTGACGCGCACGTTGTCGAGCGCCGCGGCGTCCAAGCCGGAGCTCACACTGATGTCCTTGCGGTACCAGAACTCGATGTTGTGTGTACCGGCGGTCAGTGCGTGCGGGCCAAAGTTGCCGGCGTGGAGGGTCCCGCTGTCCTCGAACACCTTGACGACATCGACGTAGACCTGGAAGAAGTCGAAGCCCGTCTCGGACGAGACGGCGTAGTCCAGGGAGAGGAACCCCCCGCCCGCGTCGATCTCAACCTGCAACAGCAGCGACGAGATCTGGCTGTGGGTGATGCTCGCCGATCCCCAGTGATCACCAGGGAGCATGCCGCTCGCGCCGGGGTGCCAGGGGTGCGAGTTGTCAGACCACTGCACGCTCGTGCCGTTGTGCGTGTTGATCGTGCCGCCGTCAAAGGTCTCGAGGATGTCGACGCCGGCAAAGGCCGAAGCGCCCGCGGCGAAGGTGGCAGCGAGTGCGAGTCGGGTGGTCGGTTGCATGTCGGTCTCCCTGATTCGGGTTCGAGGTGCTCCGTGCGAACACCCGTGCGGAAACGAAGCCGCCGCGGCCCGGGGTGGGGTCCGGGTCGGAGCGGCACGGGTTGCTCTTCTCTCAGGGGCGCCCACGCGAGTGGGGCGAACGCCCGCGCCGCCGGTGGGGCGGGGCGGGTGAAGTCCGTGCGGGCAGATCAGCGCCGACGGCGCGCAGCGGCCAGTCCGCCGAGGCCGAGCAAGGTCGCGGCTCCCGGCGCGGGGACGAAGCAGGCCCCGGTCAGCGTGATGCGGTAGGCGCCGGAGTCCGGGTCACCGGTCCAACTGACGAACGGCGTGGTGGTGTTCGCCATCCGTTGCTGCGAGTCGGGCCCGGGCCAAGTGCTGAAGCCGAAGACAGCAGTGGAGCTTGAGTCCAGCGGGTCGGAGTTGAACGGAGTGATCGCGAGCGCGTAGATGCCGTTGCTGAACACGCCCTGGCTGGTGATCTTCGAATCCAGGCCTGTGAAGTCGTCGTTGTGCACCTGGCCCGTGCCGTCGGCGTTGAAGAGGAACAGTTGCGAGTCGAAGGGCACGCCGCCGATCGTGCTCGCGGAGAAGTTGGCCTCGTCGCAGATCATGATGAGGTAGACGTCGGCGCCCTCACCGCCGGGCGCGATCACGCCGGTGATCGCGGTGAGCGGGCCCGAGCCGCTCACGACCTGGGCGGCCCCGATGCCGGCCTCACCCGCGTCGCCGCCACCGTCGGCCGTCTCGTCCCAGGTCTGCGCCATCGCGGCCGAGCACGCGAACGCGGTGCAGAGGACCGCCGTCTTCGAATACGAACGCATGTCTTGTCCTTTCTTTCCCCAAACGCAACAGGACCCACACGCCGCGCGGCGCGAACACCACGACGCCGGCGAGATCACAGCACGCCATCAGTTGCGGAGAAATGTCTCTCTCTTCTCGGGCTCGGCTCTCGCCGGGCCCACTCCGCGAAATCGGAGGAAGACTCCTAGACAGGGGAATCCTACCGGATCGTCGGAGCGCGTACAAGGGCAATCCCCCGCCCCGACGCCCTCTCGGACCCAATCTGGGGTTCGCACGGGCCGTCCTTTCGCGCAAGGGCGGAAGGGGGTCGACCCGCGGAACGCGAAGAGAGCGAAGCGTCGTGGATTGGGCTTTGGGGTTCGCGCGGCCCTGGATAGGCGAGACGCGGCGCACGAAGGCGAAATCCCGCGCCGCCGGGTGGAGCGGCGCGGGCGGACGTTGTGCTTGTGAGCCAACTCGGGTCAGCGCCGCCGGCGTGCAACAGCGATCCCCGCAAGGGCGGCGAGCGAGGCGGCGCCCGGGGCGGGGATCACGAGCGTCAGTCCCGAGATGCCGTTGCCAACGCCGCCAAAGCCCATCGGGCCGATGAACGAGGCTGCGCCGGTTGCGGTGCTGATGCGATAGAGGATGCCGTTCTCCGCTCCGCCGCCTGTGCCTCCGGCGTAGAGGTTGCCGTCGGGGCCAAACTCGAGCGATCCGAACCGCAGCCCGGTGTTGCCGACGAGGGTCGTCGCGCCGGTGCCGAGGTTGACGGTGTAGAGGGAGGAGAACCCGGCGCCGCCGCCCCCGGGCGTTGTCATGCCGTACATGATGCCGGTGTTGGTGTCGTAGGCGAGCCCGCCGATCGGCTCGGCCTGCGTGAAGAGCCCGACGGGTGTCGCGGCGCCCGTGACGGGGTTGAGGATGTGGAGGGAGTTGCCGAACGCGCCGGCGAATCCCGCGGCGTACATCACGCCGCCGACCTCTTCGAGCCCGTGGAACGAGGCGCCGTTGAGGATCGGCGCCCCGATGCCCGCCGCGTTGGTGATGTTGAACTCCTGCGCGGCGAAGTTCCCGTCGCGCTGCTGCGCCCACGCGCGCCCGTTGGTGTTGTCGTACTCGATCTCGTTGTACCCCGGAAGGGCGGCGTTCGCGAACGGGCCGTTGGGCAGGACGCCGACTGCCGTTCCCGCGCCCGTCGTGATGTCGACCGTGAAGAGGTTCCCCGCGACGTCGATGCCGTAGAGCGTGCCCTGCGCGCTCGCCGCACCGCCCACGCACGACGCCACCACGAAGCCAATCAGAACTCGCATGTCATGTCTCCTGAAACCGAACTACATCAAGGCGAGCACGCGGATCGCCGCGGCACGCATGAGGAACAAGCCGGAGTGTGCGGAGGCTCGTCTCGCTCTTCCCGTGCCCGGCTCTCGCCCGGCGGCTCCGCGAGTCGAAAGCCCGCGCCGCCTTGCGGGGCGGCGCGGGTGGTGGGTGATCTAGTGCCGGCGGCGTGCCGCGGCGAGCCCGCCGAGGGCGAGCAGCGTCATCGCGCCGGGTGCGGGGACCGTCGTCAGCGAGGTGTAGGACCCGCTCCCAATCGGGAGCGAACCGAGCGAGGTGGCGTCGCCGTTCGCCGGGTTGATGGAGAACAGTGTCCGTTCGTCGGCCCCGCGCCCGAGCCCGTAGAGGATGCCGTCGGTCCCGAACTCGAGGCCGGTGAGCACGACGGCGGCGCCGGTAGCGGTGTTGGTGACATTTCCGACCGCGGTGGCGGCGCCGGTGCCGAGGGCGACGGTGTAGAGCGTCGCGGCGCCGCCCGCGCCGGAGTTGACGGTGTACATGGTCGCCCCGTCCCAGGCGAGCCCGCCGGTGGGCGAGGTGATGCCCATCGCGCCGACCATGCTGACGACACCGGTCGAGGTGTTGATGGTGACGAGGCTGCTGGGCCCGCCTCCGCCCTCGGAGGTGAACCCGCCGTAGAGCGTGGCGCCGACAAACTCCATCGAGGTGATCACGTCACCGCCGCTGGGGAACGACATGGTGATCGTGGGCGAGGTCACGCCGGTGATGGGGTTGATGACGAAGAGGTCGGTGTTGATGTTGGTGCTCGCGGCGTAGTAGGCGCCCTGTCCCCACTCGAACTCGGCGATCGCGTTCGCCGAATCGCGGATCAGCGGGTTGAGCACGGTCGGTGTGGTCGTGTCGACGTGCCAAATCACATCGTTAGCGTTGTTGTTGGCGCCACCCACTTCGTAGAGGCGGAGCCCCTGGGCCGACGCCGCGCCGCTCGCGAGCGTGAGTGCGCACAAACCGATGATGCCCTTCATGCCTGATCTCCATTCCCGGTCCGTGGTCACACGGACGCGCTTGTTCTCACCCGCGCCTTGGGCGGCCCGGGGCCACCGCATCGAGCGCGGTGCGTGGGGAGCGCGCAGAACAACGGCGCGCTCCATGACATCAGCTTTGGCGGAGGTCTGTCTCTCTCTCTTCTCGGGCCCGGCTCTCGCCGGGCCCACTCCGCGAACTCGGAGGAAGACTCCTAGACAAGACAAGTCTACGAGCCCTCCAAGTGCGACACAATCCCGACCGGATGACGACCCCGGGCCCCGCGCTTGGTCCGCGACAACCCCGGGCCCCGCGCCGTGACGCACCGACGCCGTCGGCATCGCCGTCCTCCCGCGGGGGCGCGCGGGTTAGCGCCGTCCCGGCTCGTCCCTGCGGCGCCGGGCCGCGCCGAGCCCGAGCCCCAACGCCAGAGCGAGCGTCGCCGGTGCGGGCACGCGCCCGGGCGTCTCGAACTGCGTGAACACGAGCCCGCCCCCGTTGTCGATCAGGTACGACGAGCCGAGTTCGAGCGTGAGGTCGCCCGAGGCCGAGAGGCTCACGATCGAGGTCTGTCCGGAGACGTACACGTCGCCGTCGAACGGGTTGATGGCGAGCGCGCGCGGGTCGAACACGCCGGGCGCGGTGAAGGCGTCGAGCAGCGACCCGTCGTCGGGGTTGTAGCGCAGCACGAGCGCATCCTCGACGCCGCCGGTATCCGCGAGCACCCAGAGCGAGCCGAAGACGTCGAACGCGAGATCGACCGGCGAGAGCCCCGCGTCGATCGCGAAGCTGGATCGCTCGCGCCCGCCCTGGAGAAACTCGCGCACCATCCCGCTCTCGCTCTCGGTGATCCACACGCGGTCGCGCGCATCGAGGGCGATCCCCGACGCGCCCTGCACGCCCGAGACGAGCGGCGCGATCACCTGCCCGGTGTGCGGGTCGACTCGAAGCACCGCGTCGGACGTGCCGGGCAGGTCGGACGTCACGAGCAGCTCGCCCGCGCGGTTGAAGGCCAGATCACGCGGCATGGCGATCGTGTCGCCGAGCGGCGTGACCTCGACGCCGTTGTAATCGAACACGCGCACGCGGTTCTGCACCGTGTCGCCGGCGAAGAGCCAAGGCGTGCCGCCCTGGGTGTCGGTATCGAACGGCGAGAGGGCGAGCCCGGTGGGGCTCGATCCGAAGGGCGAGAACACGTTCGGATGAGCGCCGGCGTGGAAGTCGATCGTGCCCGCGCCGAACTCCGCAAGGTCGTTCTTGCCGCGCGCCGCGACGAGGTTGGGCGCGGTGCGCCACGAGACGCCGAACTCCTGCGACGAGCGGAACGGCAGGCTCCCGTCGCCGGTGACGGCGCTGCCGGGGTCGACCACCCGGACGTACAGCCCCGCGGTGTTCCGGTCCACGTCGGCGGCGGTCACGGTGTGCATGAGGTGCTCGACGTTGTCGCGGGGGCTGTTGGACTGGGCCACGAGCGCACCGCCGTTCCACCCGCGCAGCTCGAGGTTGAGGTCGCGCACCGGGGTCAGGCGCACGTCGCCGGGGGTGTCGTCGGGGTTGGTCGGGCGGGTGCCGTGCGGGACGAACGCGTCGTCGGTGAGCGATGTGTTGGAGCCTCGCTGCGCGCGCCGGAGGGTGCGGTCCCACGTGAGGGTCGAGATGACGACGTTGCCCTGGCGGAGCCCGTTCGGGGTGCCGGCGAGCGGCAGGGTGTACCCGATGCCCCCGCCGTCCTTGGTGGTGCGTCCGAGGTCGTGCCCGGCTGAAGTGTTGGGCTCGTCGCCCGGTTTCCCGGGGCGCATGAGCGAGGCGGCGGCGGCGCGCACGTTGAGCTCGCCCGCGCCGAAGTTGTAGTCGAGCGGCTGGGCCGTCCCGCCGGGCGTGGCCCACCCGACCGGCTTGTTCGCGCCGGTGAGCATGGCGCTCTTGATGGAGAGGTGGTGCTGGGCCTCGTACCTGGTTTCGTTCTGCCGGGGATGGCTGTTGGCCGCCCCCGCCATCTGCTCGAGCACCATGGCGGCGCCGGTGACGAGCGGCGCGGAGAGGCTCGTGCCGTTCGGGTCGGGCTGCTGACCGGTGCCGGGCCCGGTGAGGGGGCTATTCGCGCCGATGTTGGTGGTGCGGATGCCGACGCCGGGGGCGACGATGTCGGGCTTGGCGCGCATGTCGCCGGTCGGCCCGCGCGAGCTGAAGTTGGCGACGCCCGCGAACGCGGGCCCGCGCCCCGGGCTGGCGACGCGGTTGAGCGCGCCGACGGTGATCCCGTTGTAGATGTCGGCCGGCACCCCGAGCGAGCCCACGCCGGGGAACCAGGGCGAGCCCGAGTTGCCCGCCGCCGTGACCCACACGAGGTTCTGCTTGGAGATCATCCAGTCGAGCGCCCGCGGCGCCTGGCGGGCCCCGTTGGCCGGCACCGCCACCCTCAGGCTCGCGTTGAAGAATCTGTACCCGCGCGCCGCGTGGTTGATCACGCTGACGGGGTACGCGCTCAGGTCGGCGGCCGCGTTGATGATGTCGGGCTCGCTGCTGACGCGCCCGCAGGCGATCGAGACGTTGGGGGCCGCACCCATTGCCCCCGCGCTCGGGCCCGCCAGGACACCGGCGACGTTGGTCGCGTGCTGCCCGGCGTTCTGCAGCGTGCTCGTGATGAACGGGCCCGTGCGCCCTTGGTCATAGTCGTAGTTGACCACCGACGGCAGCCCGGTGTGGCTCGCCTGCACGATCCCGCTCTCCGGACGCGGCCCGTTGGGGGCCGTCCGCCATTCAACCAGCGCCGCGGTGCCCTGCCCCTGCCACCCCATGACGTGCAGGGCCCGTGCGTTGATGAAACGCACCCCGTTCACGTCGGGGGGCGTCGCCTGCGCCAGGGCCGGCGCCGCGCCGGCGAGCAGGAGCAACGCCGCGGCCTGCGGCAGGGCGCGCGAACGAACCACGCGGAGCTTGGGGGCGGGGACGGTCATGTTGTCTCTCCCGAACCTATGGGCGGGCGACTCGCCGCACGCCACCCGGCAGGCTACCGGGAAGGCCGACTCGACGCAAGACCGCTGGCCACCGGAGGGACACGCCGCCGCGGGGCGGCTGTGGAGGGTGGTGGGGCGGTCATC
>JAUIFD010000043.1 GCA_030429485.1 Phycisphaerae bacterium
CTCGGCACGCTCCTCCAGAGCGGCGTGCCCATGCTCACCGCGATGGCGATCGCCAAGGAAGCCGCGGGGAACGTCATGCTCGAGGAGGCGATCGACGAGGCGACCGAGGCGGTCCGTACGGGCGATCAACTGGCCCAGCCTCTGGGGCGAACGGGGCTCTTCGAGCACGACGTGATCGAGATGATCACCGTGGGTGAGGAGTCTGGTTCGATCGCCGAGGTGCTGCTCCGCGTTGCCGAGACGATCGAGGGCCGGATCGACCGCCTCCTGACCGGCGTGATCAAGCTGATCGAGCCCCTGCTGATCGCGGCGATCGCGGTGATCGTCGGTGTGGTGGCGGTGGGGCTGATCCTCCCGCTTCTGCAAATGTCGGACATCAGTTAAGGCATGTGTTTGGCGTTTGGCGCGGTTGTGCAACCAATTACTGATGCCGCATGCGCGGATTCTGCCGACAAAGCAAGGGTAGTCCCCGGTGGTGTGGTTGCGTAAGTTTGCTAGTATTCGCTAAGTTCACTTGTGAACAGGCGATTGAGAATCCGAGTGGTTCTCGGCCAGTAGAACTGATTGAGAGCCAGGATCGGCTCGCCGCCAGGGAGAGGACTTTCCAATGGAACTGCAGAACACCACCGGCCGCCGCCCTCGAGTCGCCCGCGGGTTTTCGCTTGTGGAGGTGATGATCGTGATCGCGATCATCCTCGCGCTGATGGCGATCGTGGGCATCAACGTCTTTGGTCGCCGCGACCAGGCCGACATTCAGCTGACGCAGGTCGACCTCAAGAACATGGAGAACGCCCTCAAGGGCTTCCGCCTGGACTTCGGGCGGTTCCCGAACGAGGAGGAGGGGCTCGCGGTGCTCTGGGATAAGGAGCTGCTCGATCCGGACGCCGACGAGGCGAGCTGGTCGGGTCCCTATCTCGACGAGCCGATGCCCCGCGACCGTTGGAACTCCGAGTGGTACTACGAGCCGCTCGAGGCGGACGATGACGAGGGCCCGTACATCCTCTACTCGTACGGCCCGAACACCGAGGACGACGATCGTCAGGAGGACGACGTGCTGCCCCCGCGCCGCTCGTCGGACGAGGACATGGACGACGGGCTCGGTATCCCGAGTTCGAGCGGCGGGTAATCCGCCGAAAACCCGGTAGCGGAGCCCAGGCATGCGGGCCCGTGCGTTTACGGTCATGGAGTTGCTCGTCGTCGTGGCGCTGTTGATCGCGCTCGCGGGGATCGTCGTGCCGCGTGTCATCGATCGTGCAGCGAGGTTCGAACTCGGCGAGTCGGCGCAGCATGTCGCGGCGGCGCTCGAGACGGCGCGAGCCCGAGCGATTCAGAACGGGACGCCCATGCGGGTCGTCGCGATCGAGTCCGGAGGTCGAGTGTGGATTGAAGCGGCCGAGGTTGGCGCCAGCGAGATCGTGGACGCGGTCGGATCCGGGTTTGATGCCGGGTACGACCTGTCTGACGAGTGGCCGCGCGACGTCGTCGAAGGTGAGGGGCGGACGCTGGAACTCGATGAACTCACGCCAGGGGTGCGTGTGACGAGCGAGCCGCCTGAGCTAGACGCCTACGGCGCGGGCCTTGGGTTTGGCACGGCGCCGCTCGCGGAAGAGTCGTTCGACCCGATGCTGCTGGGAGAGAGCGCACCGGTGACGCTCGCGATCTTCTTGCCCGATGGCTCCGCGGTGGCGCTGCCGGAGCGGTATGTGGTCTCGACGAGCCCGGAGCGGAACGACGCCTTTGTGGTCAGGGTGCTCGCGCTCACCGGGCAGTGCGTGGTGGAGCGTTGGGCGCCCCCGGCTGACGAATGGGCCGAGCCCGACGAGGATGATCAGGCCGAGTCCGACGCGACCCGGGGCACCGCGGAGATCGGCGATACGGAGATGGAGCCGTTCGATCCCGACGCGGATGGGGGCGGGCGATGACGGTGCGCGCGCGGGCGAGGGGCGCGGTGTTGATCGAGGTCGTCGTTGCGATCTCGTTGTTCTCGATGGCGGCGCTGGCGGTGCTCGGGGCGGTGATGCAGGGGCGCGACAACGTGGCCCGGGCCGCGGATCGTGCGAAGGCGTCCGACCTGGCGCGCTCGGTCATGGCGCTTATTGAAGCGGGTGTGCTGGCGCCCGAAGCGGCGACCGGGCCGGCGCCCGCGTGGGACCCGGACACCGTGGACCTCGATTCGCCGGACGCGTTGCTCGACGCGTTCGCGGAGCTCTCGGGATCGCAGGGTCTCGATGCGCGAGGCTGGATGATCGACGTGGCGCTCGAGCCGACGGTGTTCGATGGGCTGACGCTCGTCGAAGTGCGCGCATCGCTCGTGCTGGGCGCTGATCCCGACTCGCCGGAGGCGCAGGCGACGCTCCGGCAGTTTGTGCGACTCGACCCACCCGAAGAGGACTCGGTCGGCACAGTCGCGCACCTGTTTCCATCGAGCACAGCGGAGGACGGGTTTGCATCGCGGGCCGAGCGCATGGAACGGGACATGTCGGCGTTCGAACGCGATCGGAGTGCGTTCGAGCGCGACGACCCGTTCGCGGAGCGAGAGGACCCCTTCGCAAACGAGGACGATCCCTTCGCGGAACGCGCGAACCGGCTGCGGCGCGACGACGGCGAGTCAGAGGGCGGGGGCGGGCGATGAGGGCGCGGCACGGGTTCACGCTGATCGAGACTGTGATCGCGATTGCGCTCGTGCTTGCGCTCGCCGGATCGATCAGCGCGTTCGCGTGGAACCTGGCGATTCGGCGTACGGCTCTGCTGGAAGCGGCGACGGAACTGGACAACGGCGCGCGCGTGTTCGACGCGGTTGAGCGGGCGGTTTCGACGTCGATCGCGTCGGCTGGTGGTGAAACGGGCATCCGCGGGACGAGTGACTCGCTGACGGTGAGGTACCGCGGCTCGGCGCTCTCGGCCTCGGGTGACTCGAGCGTGTGGGACAACCTCCGCCTCCAGCTCACCCATCGCGCCGCGCGCGCCGAACTCACCCTCGCGCTCGGATCAGGTTCGAGCCGCGACACGGTCACGCTCGACCGCGTGTCGCGTGTGCGGCTGCGGTACCGCGACGCCCAGGGGTGGAGTTCTTCATTCGACAGTGCGCAGGGCGGGCTTCCCCAGGCGATCGAGATGGCGATCTGGTTTGGCGAGCCGGACCTTGAGGAATCGGCGTTTGATTTGGAGGCGGATGGCGATCAAGGCTCGGGGTTCGACGACGCGTTGGGCGCGGGGCGCATGGCTGACGCACCGTTCGACGACATCGGCTTCTCGCTGAGCGTTCGCGAGCCCGATCGCGTGCGCGTGATCGTGATCCCCGACGGCGCATCCGCGGGCGGCGGGGTGTCTGACTTGCAGGGAGGCGCGCCATGAGTCGGCGGGCCTTCTCCACGCTGATTGTGCTGATCGTGCTGACGCTCAGCGCGCTGGTCGCGTCGACCGCGCTCACGATCGGCAGCGCGCGCGTCGCGTCCACGCACGCGTCGATGGACTCCGATGAGCTGCGTGCGCTCGGGTGGTCGGGTATCCAGGCGGTGATGAGCGAACTCGGCGCGCAGCGCGATGAGCTCCTCCGCGGCGGAGAGCCCGACATCACCGAGGAGATCGTCGTCTACGAGACCGACACGGAGCGTGGCGTGGTGAAGCTGATCGCGTTCGACCCCGATGCGGTCACGCCGGTCGCGTCGGAGGCGGCGCGGGTGAACCTCAACACCGCGTCGAAGGAGACGCTCCTCGGGCTCCAAGGCATGAACGAGGCTTGGGCCGATGCGATCGTCGCCGCTCGGGAAGCGACGCCCTTCGACTCTCCCGAACGCGTGCTCGCGCTGGACGGTGCTGACGAGGGCGCGTGGGACGGTGGTGCGTCGTCGCTTGAGCAGGACGGCGCGTCGTTGGAGATTGCGACCGGAGCGGAGATCCCGTTTGGTGACGACAGCGTCATCGCGTTGCGAGACCTTGTGACGGTGTTCTCAGCCGATCCGAACGTGCAGGCGGGGATCGGGACCGATGGAGACCAGTTCGCGGGCGAACGTCGCCTCCCGATGAACCGCGGTTGGAGCGAGGAACTGGAAGCGGCGATTGAAGAGCGGCTTGGTTCCGGGTGGGCGACGACGCTGCGGAGCCCGCTCCGGGCTGAGAACCGGGTGATCGACGATTACTCGAAGCTCGCGAGCGTCGCGACGAACGGGCAGAGCGAGGAAGGATGGCTGGCGTTCTGGGATGCGCTCTGTGTCACCGATGCGCCGTTCGTCGCCGGGATGATCGACGTGAATCGTGCGCCCGTCGACGTGCTCAAGGCTCTTCCTGATCTGACACCAGAAGCGGCCGAGGCGATCGTCGCGGCGCGGGACGGGCTCTCCGAGGACACCCGCGCGGGTCTTGACTGGATTGCGCAGAGCCAGGCGACGGGGATCGAGTTTGGTGCGCTCGCCACGCTGCGCAACACGCTGACCACGCGATCGCTCCAGTGGCGGGTTCGTCTTGAGGCTCGCGTCGAGCGGTTTCTCGAAGACGGCAATCGCGTCGACGTGGAGGCGGACTCGGTGCTGCCGGAGTTGGAGGACGACCAGGTGCGCGGGCGCCGCCTGGTGTACGAAGCCGTGATCGATGTGGCGACGCCTCGCCCGCGTGTGGCGTATCTTCGCGACGTCACGCATGAGTCGCTGGCGCGAGCGCTGCATGAGGCTGCGTCGTTGCGCCGAGAGCTTGAACCCGAACCGGAGCCCGGCATGGACGCCAGCCCCGAGACGCAGTCTCCTTCGTATCGCCCGAGTGGTCCGTCGCCCGATCCGGCGTCGTCGGATGCGGGCGGCGCCGACGGTGAGGGCAGGAGCGTCGAGCGTCCGTCGTACGCCGACACCGATGCGCGTGTTGGGCGATGGCGCGGGGGAGGTGGATGATGGCGCGTCTGCTCGTGCTCTCGGTGGAAGCGGCTCGCTTGTGGGCGATCGAGGCCGACGCCTCGGCGACGGAAGTGCTGGTGCGCCACGCGCTGCGGATCGACCGGCCGAACGAGGTCGACCCGGAGGACGTGCGCGCCATGGGGCGTTGGGTGCGCTCGAGCCTTCGCGAGGCGGGCGCCGGGGCGCGGCGCACGCTCCTCGTGCTGCCGCGCGGGAGCGTGGTGCTCAAGCGGCTGTCGTTCCCCGGGGGCAGCGCGGGCGAGGACGAACTGCCAGGGATGGTCCGCCTGCAGATGGCGCGGCAGCTCACGATGCCGATCGAGAGCGCGGTGGTGGACTATGTGCCCGTCGAGAGCGGGAAGGAGGAAGGCGCGCCCACCGAGGTGCTCGCCGCGGCGGCGCCGAAGGAGTCGGTCGATCGTGCGATTGCGATCGCGAAGGCCGCGGGGCTTCGCGTCGCGGGCGTCGGGCTGCGTGGCTCCGGCTTGGCCGCGCTGCTCGCGGACTACGCCGCCGACGCGGGCGGACCGGTGCTCGGGGTCGGGCTCGGCGGGCGTTCACTCGAGATCGGGGTGGTTGAGGCCGGCCGACTTGCGTTCTCACGCGGCGTGGAGTTGCGGGGGAGTTCGGGCGGGATGGACGACGCGTTCGCGCACTCCATCGCCGTCGAGGTGAAGCGCACGTGGATGTCCGCGCGCGGTGGTTCGCTCGCGACGGAGATCAGCGCCGTTGGCGTTCTCGGGAGCGGCGACACGGCCCGTCGCATCGCCGACGCCTGCGCCGAACTGCTCGAGATCCCGGCGAGGGCGGTGCCGCTGCCGCCGTCGGTTCGTCTGCCCGATGCGTTGGGTGATCGTGAGCGACTCATGGCGGCGCCGCTTGTCGGGCTGCTCGTCGCGCGGGCGAAGAAGCGAGAGGTCATTGACTTCGCGCAGCCTCGGCAGGAGCCGGACCGGTCGGAGGGTCCGCGGCGTGCGCTCTTGCTGACCGTGCTCGGGCTGATCCTCAGCGCCGGCGGCGGATGGACGTGGGCGAACATGAAGCTCGATGATCTCAAGGGGCGCGTTGATCGTGCCCGCCAGGCCGAGGAACAGCAGCGCGAGGCGTACGGACTGCACCTCCGCCAGGAAGCCACGCTTGAGCACCTTCACAAGCGGCAGAGCCTGGGCATCGACTGGATCGCGCACCTGGACTACCTGACCTCCGCGCTGCCGGCACGCGACAAGGCGCTGGTCGGCGCGATCGACGGCTCGTTGAGCGAGGGGGTGCAGTTCGATCGCAACGGCAAGAGCATCGTCGGTGGCAAGTGGACGGCGCTCCAGCGTGCGCGCTTCCGCCTGCAAGCCGCGGTTTCAAGCCGTGAGGTCGCCAACGAGCTGCGCGGTGTGTTGGTGTCCGGGGACATCTACGAGCTTGAGAATCGGGGCGCGGACTCCGGGCCGAAAGTCGATGTCGATCTGTTCACGGAGATGCGTGAGCCGCGCGTGAGTATCCCAGAGGATGTGAAGACGGACAAAGCAGATACGGAAGCTGCGGGCGGGGGCGAGTCATGACGCGCTTGCTTCCCACGCTCGGTTGCTTTGCGATTGTCGGCGCCGCGGGGTACGCCTCGTACTGGTTGACGTACACGAAGCCCGCGGCCGCGGTCGAGAAGACGCTCCAGCAGTACTCTGACGTTCTCGCGGATCGCGACGACGAGATGAGCAATGACAAGCGGGTCGCTCGCGACCTTGCAGAGTGGGGGGCGGGCGCGCTCGGCGCGTCGCGCGAGACTGTCGAGCATCGGTTCAGAACGGGGCTCGGGGAACTGGCGGCACGTGCGGGGCTCTCCCAGGAGAAGCTCGTCGTGAACTGCGGGTCGCCGACGCCTGCGCGCAACCCGGCGGTCGCCGAGCGTGTGGTCGAGTTTGGGCGCCGGATGATGGAGAAGACCCCGGACTGGCCGGACTGGTACGAGGTCGATGGTGACATCCAGGGGTATGGCACCTATCGCGCGGTGCTGTCGGCAGTGGCGCTCGCGCAGTCGCAGCCCTGGATCTCGCGCGTCACATCGGTCTCGATCCGTCCCGCCGACGACCAGCGGCAGGTCTTCGAACTGCGGCTGGGTGTGCGGACCGCCTACGCGCCGGACCTGATCGACCATGAGCCGAGCGGCGACCCGGCGATCACTCCGGTCGGGATCGACCTTGCCGCGGCGGTCGAGCGATGCGTCGCGACCAGTCTCTTTACCCCACCGGCCGTGGCGCCTCCGCCGTCGCCGACGGTGCCGGACGAGCCCCGGCCGGTGGTGCCGACCCAGCCCCCGCCCCCTCCTTATGGGGAGTGGACCCTGAGCGGGGTGAGCGAGTCTCGACAAGGCCCGTTGGCGTGGCTCGTCCGCGAGAACGGTGAGACCGAGTTTCTGGGGGTGGATCAGTCGTTGTACGGGCTGAAGCTGGTCGCGGTGGAGGACGACCGCGCGATCTTCACGGACGGCGAGAGGGAGTCGGCTGTTCTGATCGGGCAGTCGCTGGATCGACGGAGACCGAGATGAGCGACCGAAGCGAGATCGTCCGATTTGGTATGTTGGGCGCAAGACCTGAAATGGGCGGCCACGGAAGGAGCCCCGAGATGATGCGCAGGACTGCGCCCACTGTGGTTGCGGCGATGGTGGTGGGAGCGGCGGGCCTGGCCCGCTCTGCGCTCGCGCAGGAGGGGGTGCTCGCGGCCCCTCCGCCCACGAACGAGCCCGCCGCCGGACCGATGACCGATCCGGCCCCCGTTCCGCTGACCGCCGACGACCCGGACGTCCGGATCAAGTTCAACTTCAAGAACACGCCCTTCGACCAGGTGCTCGACTTCTTCGCGCGGGAGACGGGCCTGCCCATCATCCGCGAGGCGGAGGTGCCCAAGAGCGCGCTCACGTTTGTGGGGGGCACGGACTACTCGTTCGCCGAGGCGCTGTCGATCCTGAACATGAACCTGCGGATGCACGGCGTGCGTCTGCGCCAGGAGGACAACTTCCTCTACCTCGCCTCGCTTGAGCGCGCGGTGCAGGCCGAGGGGCCGGTCATCCAGGGCACGTTCCCCGCGGGCATCACGGACGATCAGATTGTCACGCTCGTCATCCCGCTCAACCAGACGCGGGCGACGCAGGTCGCCGAGCAGGTCAAGCCGCTGATCGCCAGTTACGGGTCGGTGCTCGGGATCGACGCGCAGAACCTGTTGATCATCGTCGAGACGGCGGCGCAGGTGAAGCGCATCCGCGGCATCGTCGAGATGATCGACGCGGTTCGCCCCGTGGACTCCGAGTATCGCGTCTTCAAGATCAAGCACGCGGAGTGCAACGGCGTGGTCGAAGCGCTCAAGGGCCTCATCGGCCAGCGCTTGCAGACGGTGTTCATCGACGCCAAGGGCAATCGTACCGTCGCGGAGGAGATCGATATCGCCGGGCTCAACGTGCAGCCCGACCCTCGCACCAACTCCGTGATCGCGGTTGGTCCCACGGCGCGGCTTGAGACGGTCGAGGAGTTGATCAACGTGCTCGACACGCCTTCGAGCGCGTCGAACGAGCGCATGCTGACGGTGCGCTTGGCGAGCGTGACCGCCAGAGCGGCTGCCGATCAGTTGACCAAGATGTTCGCGGGCGTGGAGGAGGCGAAGCGCCCGACGGTCCTCGCGCTGGAGGACTCCGGGAAGGTCACGGTCGTTGGTGAGCCGGAGCATCTCGATCAGGCTCGCGGGCTGCTGCGCGAGATGGACCCCGGGCTCGACCTCGGTGCGACCGAGGGCGCCGGGGAGCGTGTCGCGCGAGTCATCGAGCTCGAACACGTGACCGCGGCTCAGGCCGAGCAGGTCGCCGGTCGATTGCTTTCGCCGGCGCAGCAGGCGGTCGTGCGCTACGCGCCGTCGCCGGACGGGCGAGGGCTTGTCGTGGTCGGCCCGGCGCCCGACGTGCGCGTGGTCGAGGAGATGCTCGGCGGGCTCGATCGCCCGGTCGAGCACGAGATCGAGGTGCGCGTGGTGCGTCTCGACGCCGCCGATCCAAGGGCGGTGTTCGATCGAGCGACGGAACTTGACGGCCTGACCGACGCGGGCGACGACGACCCCGTCTCTGCGAACCTCGACGAGGTTGCGCGCACCGTGACCCTCGTCGGGTCCGACGAGGCCATCGGCCGGTTCGAGTCTCGCCTGCGCGAAGCGCAGCAGGGCGTTGTAATCGAGACCGAAGCGCGGACCTATCGCCTCGAGCACACGCGCCCGAGCGTGATCGCGCCGCAGCTCCAGCGCCTCGCTCGCCCCCTGCTGACAGCAGAGAGCGAGGCGGGCTACACCGAGCCGCGCATCGATGCGCTCGATGAGCTCTCGACGCTGATCGTGCGCGCGGAGCCCGGGCACCACGAGGTGCTCGCGAGCCTCATCGAACAACTCGACTCTTCGGATGCGGGTGCCCGCGATGTGCGCGTCGTGCCGATTCGGTCCGGCGCCGCGGCCCAGGTGCGCGAGCGTGCTGACGAGATCTTCGAGCAGCTCGGCAAGACACTCGCCCCGGCAGAGCGGGGCAATGTCGAGGTGACGCTTGATAGCGCCACGGGGAATCTCGTTCTCGTTGGCGACGCGATCGGTGTACGCCGGTACACGGAAGCGCTCGCGACTGCGCAGCAGCTCGTGCCGCCGGCGCGCACGACGCGTGTGATCGACGTCCGCAACACCGACGCGACCACGCTTGTCGAGCCCTTGCGTGAGCTCTACAAGCAGGCCGACTCGATCGACCCGTCGCGTGCGGTGCCGGAGCCGTCGATCGCGGTGATCACACGATCGAACTCGCTGCTCGTCACGGGTGAGGCGGCGCAGATTGCGCTGCTCGAAGACCTGGCGAACCGCCTCGATGTGCAGGACCCTTCGGTGCTTCCGCCGCTCAAGCTGCTGCAGGTGCGCGCCGCCGACGCAACCGAACTGGCGCGCATGCTGGACGAGCAGTACCGTCAGCGGCCGAGCGCGGATCGTTCGGCTCGTCCGGTCTCGATCCGCTCGGACGCGCAGACGAACACCCTGATCGTGGCCGCAGCGCCGGAGCTGTTCGACGACATCAAGTCGTTCGTGGAGGAGATCAACCGCGAGGGTGAGGACGCGCCCGAGCGCACGACGCGACTGTTCCCGCTCAAGCTCGCCCGGGCTTCGGATGTCGCAGCGGCGATGGACCGGCTCTACCCCGAGCCCCCGATGCCGCTCGATCGACGGGGGCAGCCGATGCCCTGGCTTCAGGAGCCGAAGGAAGTCGTCGTCTCCGCGGATCCATCTTCAAACTCGCTGATCTTCGACGCACCGACCGATCGCATCGAAGACCTCGAGAAGCTCGCGGAGCAGCTCGACCGCGTGCAGCTTCCGCCGCAGGCCGAGCTGCGCACGTACCGCGTGGTGAAGGGCGATCTGCAGACGATCGCGCGCACGCTCAGCGCGCTCGCGAGCCGGGGCGTGCTCTCCGCGCCGGCGCAGCCCGGACGTCAGGCGCTGCAGGTGCTCATCGAGACCGAGCCCGCATCGGGCACGCTGATCGTCGCGGGCGACGAGGTGACCTTCGCCGAGACGGAGAAGGTGCTTGAGCGACTGGAAGCCGTGGAGCGTCCGCGTTCGCTGACGATCGTGCCTATCGCGAACGTGCAGGCCGACACGATCCGCGAGCGTGCGACGACGATCTACAACGCGCAGATCGCGGGCGTCGAGGAGGCAGGTCCGGTCGAGGTCACGGTCGACGCCATGACCAACTCGCTCGAGGTCGTCGGTGACGAGGAAGCGACGGCACGGTTTGTCGCGATCGTCGACCAGCTCCAGCAGCAGACCGGGCCGGCGCGCGAGGCGCGACTCGTGCAACTCCAGATGGCGAAGGCGACCGAGGTCGTCGGCTTCCTGGATGAGCTCGTCAAGGCGAACGAGGCGATCTCGATCGGCGGCGGGCCGGTGCCGGTGTTCGAAGCGGTCGAACGCACCAACTCGATTCTCGTCGCGGCGCAGCCCGCGCAGTTCGCCATCATCGAGGGGCTCATCGAGAGCCTGGACCGCGCCGAGGCCGCGGATCGCCCGCCGCTGCGCATCCTGCGACTCCGGACGACCGATGCGGAAGGTCTCGCCCGTGTGCTGCAGGAGTCGTACGACTCGCGTCCGGTGGATGATCGGACGAAGCGTCCCGTGCGCATCGAGGCCGATGCCGCGACGAACACGCTTGTGGTTTCGGCCCACGCGGAGCTGCTGCCGGAGATCGACGCGATCGTGGCGGAGCTCAACGCGACGCAGGGCTTCGACGCCGAGGGGCGAGGCATCTCGATCTTCCCACTGGAGCACGCCCGGGCGGAAGAGCTGGCGGACACGATCGACGCGATGTATCCCGAGCCTCCGATGCCGACCGATTCGCGCGGGCGACCACGCCCGGATTTGCGTCAGCCAAAGGAGATCACGGTCCGTGCGGATCGGGCGACCAACTCGCTGATCGTGGATGCGCCCGCCGCGCGCCTTGCGGAGTTCGAGCAGATCGTGCGTCAGCTCGATCAGTCCGAGCTCGGCACCGACGCGGAAGTGCGCACCTACCGGCTGGAGCGTGCGGATATCGCCGTGGTGGCGGAGGCGATTCGTTCGTTGTCATCGAGCGGCGGGCTTCGCACGACGAGCCGCACACCGGTGACGGTGACGCCCGAGCCCGCGACGCGCACGCTCGTGGTGTCGGGGCCGACGGAGGTGTTCGAGCAGATCGAGCGGGTCATCCACGACCTGGCGGAGCCGCCGGACCTGCCGACGACGACGACCAAGGTGTACGCGCTGCGATTCGCGCGGGCATCAGAGGTCGAGACGCTGCTGCGGGGCGTGCTCGAGTCGCGGGTGCGCGAGGACGAGTCCCGCGCCGGGCGCGACGCGAACGCCGTCGCGGCGTTGCTCAATGTCGCGGCGGACCAGCGTTCGAACTCGATCATCGTGGTTGCGCCAGACCCCATCCAGCAGCTGGCGGAGCAGCTCATCGAATCGCTCGACACCGAGCGATCCGGCATGGGCAACCGGGTGATCCGTGTGGTTCCGCTCGTGTACGCGCCGGCGGAGGAGATCGCGCTTACGCTCACCGCTGCGGTGCCGGCGATGGACTTGGGCGCGCCCGAAGAAGTGAAGGTGCTCGCTTCGCGGGGTTCCAACGCGGTCATTCTCGCGGGCCCATCGAAGGACCTGGAGCGGGTCGCTGAGTTGGTGGAGCCGCTCGATGTGCGCCCGACCGACGATCAGACGCTCGGCGTCGAGACGTTTGCGCTCAATCACGCCGATGCGGGTGAGATCGCGCGGACGGTCGAGTCGCTTCTCGTGCAGCAGCAGGAGACGGACCCGCGCATTCTTGCGTTGCGCCTGCGGTCGCGTGACCTGTCGGCGTTCGAGGCGCCGAAGGTGAAGGTCGAGGCCGAGCCTCGCACCAACTCGCTGATCGTTTCGGCGCCGACGGCGACGATCGAACTCGCACGCACGGTGATCGAGCGCCTCGATCAGCCGGCACGCGACCCCGACCGCATCGCGTCCACCTTTACGCCACTTCGTGGCGATCCGACGGCACTCGCCGAGAGCGTGTCGACGGTCATCAACCAGACGCTCGCGACGGGTCGCAAGCCGGTGGAGCTCCTGCCGCAGGCGTCGTCGGGGACGATCGTGGTGCTCGGGAGCGCCGAGCAGGTGGAGCGTGCGCGCGAGCTTCTGTCGGAGTTCGACGGGGCGGCGTTCGACCTGCCCCAGGTGGAGTTGATCGGCGTGGCGCTCGAGCACGCGGACGCCGAAGCAGTCGCGGCGATGGTGCAGGCGATGCTCGCGGATACGACGCGTTGGCCGACCGCGTTGATGCAGGCCAAGCGTGCGGGGTTGGCGATCGCCGAGCCGCGCGTGACAGCGGACGCCGCGACCAACCGATTGCTCGTGAGTGCGCCCACGCCGCTGATCGCGACCGCCCGGAGTCTTGTCTCGACGCTCGATCAGCCGGCGGCGTCGGCGGACATCGAGGTGCGCGTCGTGCGTCTGGATCGGGGTGATGCGACCTCGGTTGCGCAGGCGCTCGACGCCGCGCTCGGGGCGAGCGCGAGCCCGGGCGAGCCGGCGCCGCGGATCACGGCCGAGCCTTCGTCAAACTCGGTGGTGATCGCCGCGTCGCCGAAGCGACTGGCCGAGGCCGAATCGCTCGTGGCGTCGATGGACGCGTCGTCGCAGGCGACGGGGATGGCGGCGCGCACGGTCTTTCTTCAGCACGCCCGCGCCGAGGCGATCGCGCCGATCGTTGAGCAGGTGCTCAAGGGCGATGACGTCGTCGAGCAGCTCTCCCCGTGGGACCGTGGGTGGTTCATCCGCGAGATGGCGCGTTCCGGGCAAGAGCAGCAGAGCGATGTGCGGGTCGCGGCGGAACGGCGGATGAACGCGATCATCATCGCGGCCGACGCGTCGCAGCTCGACATGGCCGAGCAGGTGGTGCGCGAGCTCGACAAGCCTGGCGGCGCCGATCCGGACGGCCGCTCGATCCGCGTGATCCCGCTCGTAAACGCGGACGCGACCGCGTTGGCTGAGAATCTCGAGGCGATGTTCGAGGGCGAGTCAGACGCTGAACCGCCCACGATCCGCGTGGACGCCACCGGCAACTCGCTGCTTGTTCGCGCCTCGCCCGAGCAGATGACGACGATCGAACGACTGGCGAGCGACGTCGATGCCGCGTCGGTGGCGTCGAGCCAGGAGCTTCGCCTCATCCCGGTCGATCGCTCACGCGCCGACGCGGCGATGGTCGCGGAGACACTCCGGCGACTGCTCGAGCAGCGGGGCGGCGTCAAGGTGCGTGTGATTTCCGCGGACGAACTGCTCGCGCCGGAGGAGGACGAGCCGGTGGGCTCCCCCCGCGGGGCCGCCTCGCCGCCGTCATGGCTTGAGCATGTCTGCGCCGCGATCACGGTCTCGGCGACAGCCCAGGTCGCGGGCGGCGCGGATGATGAGCTGGAAACGCGATCGACGCCGACGCCCGAGATCACGATCGCGGTCGATCCCGACACCAACTCGCTGATCGTCGTCGGCGCCCCGCGCATGACGGAGCGCGTCATCGAGCTGGCGGCCCAGCTCGCCGAGCAGATGCCGCCGCAGCCCGCGGGGGTCAACGTCATCCAGCTCCCCGACGGCACCGACGCCGAGGCGGTGCGGCAGGTCATCCAGCAGACGGTGAACCAGGTCGGCGGCCCCGGTGCCGAGGGGGGGTTTACCGGGCGCGTCGTGGTGACGGTGGCGCCCTCCGAGACTTCGCTCATCGTGTGGGCGAACGACGCCGACTTCCCCGCGGTGCGGGACGTCATCCGCGCCGTCGCGATCGCGGATCGGAACGACGCACTGACCGTCAAGGTCTATGCGTTGGAGAACATCACGGCTGATCGCGCCCTGCAGTCGCTCACCGACTTGTTCTCAGCCTCGCCCCGCGGGCGTCAGGCGCGTCGCCTCCGGGGGCTCGACGTCACGCTCGATTCCGGCGACGCGCCGGTGCGGGCGACGCTCGACCCCAACCAGATGCGTGCGTCGGTCGCACCATCCGGTACGTCGGTGATCGTCGCCGCGCCTGCGGAGACCATCCCGCTCGTCGATGGGCTGATCGGATTGCTCGACCAGAGTCCGACGGGTGAACGACTCGCGATCCGTCGGTATCCACTCGACCACGCCGAGGCGAGCGCCTTGGCCCAGACGCTCGGGCAGCTCTTCGACGCGCAGCGCCAGGGGCCGGGTTCGAACGACACGCCGCGAGCTCGTTTCATCGCGGACGATCGCACGAACGCGCTGCTCGTCACCGCGAACACCGATCAGCACGCGCAGGTTGAGGACCTGCTCAAGACCGCAGACGCGGCGACCGAAGACGATGGGCTTGAGCTGCGCATCCTCGCGCTGCAGAACGCGCAGCCTTCAACCGTCCTGCGGATCGTGGAGCAGGCGATCATCGGTCGCGATCCCGGCTTACGCGATAAGGTCCAGGTCTCAGCGGAAGACGAGTCGGGGTTGCTGGTCGTGCGGGCTGAGCCGGAGACGCTCGCGCAGATCGACGAGCTGGTCGCGCAGGTCGATACCGCGGAAGTCGCCGATCTTCCGGTGCGGTCCATCAAGCTCGAGAAAGCCGACGCTCGCACGGTTGCGCAGGCGCTGCAGCAGTTCTTTCGTGACCGCGAACGCGCCTCGCAGCGAGGCGGGCGTCGGGCCGCGACGGGGGTCGCCATCACAGGCGATCGGCAGAGCGGCACGCTCGTGATCGCGGCGTCGGACGAGGACTTCGAGCAGCTCAAAGCCCTCGCGACGGAGTTTGATACGCAGTCGGAGGGCGAGGCGCTCCGCTACGAGATTGTCTCGCTCGAGCACGTGCGCACGACCGACGTGTTGGAGACGATCCAGGAGATCACGTACGAGTTGCAGTACGAGCGCATGCCGTGGTTTGGCGGCGGCAACAACGAAGGCGAAGACCGCATGTACGTCTCCGCCAACGACGCGACGAACGCGCTCATCCTGATGGGCAACGGGGCGACATTCGACACCATCCGCGAGTTGGTGACAAAGCTCGATGTCGTGACCGAGCGCCCGAACGAGCGCGTCGTGCAGGCGGTCGCGATCGAGAAGGGCGATCTGGACGCGATCCGGGACGTGCTCGAAGACGCGATGGTGGACCCGAGCTGGCCCCGGTGGCGGGGGCCGGACCCCGAGGGCGTGCAGGTCGAGGTCGATGAACGCCGCCGCGTGCTTCTCATCGTCGGCAAGAAGGCCCGCGTCGAGCTGGCCGCGAACCTCGCTTCGCAGATGGACGACGCCGCGGGTCGTCCGGATCAGCAGATCGTGTCGTACGCGCTCAAGCACGCGCAGGCGCCGCGCGCGGCGCGGGCGCTCGATCAGTTCTTCTCCGAGCGCGCCAGGGCGGAAGGGCTGCGAGACGACAGCGTTTCGATCATGGGCTCGCAGGACGGCAACGTCCTGATTATTTCGGCCGACGCTGAGAGCCTGCCGCTCGTCGAGCAGCTCGTGGGGCAGATCGATCAGCCCGAGCTTGGTGACGATCGTCGCATCGAGGTGTACTACCTCCAGAACCGTGACGCGGCGGACGTCGCCGACGCGGTGCGGGAGCTGTTCCCGTCGCGCCGGGCCGAAGAACGCATCGTGGTGACGCCCCAGCCATCCACGGATTCGATCGTCGTCTCGGCGCCGCCGGATTTGTTCGCGCAGGTGGATGCGCTCGTGCAGCAGCTCGACCGCCCGCCCAGCGCAGAGGACGCGAACGTCGTTACCGTCACGCTCGAATCCGCGACAGCGTCCGACGTCGCGGACGTGCTCCGCGATTCGCTTCCGACGTCGATCAAGGTCAACATCACCCCGGTGCTGCGGTCCAACTCGCTTCTGCTCACCGGATCGGAAGAGGCGATCGCGCTGGTCCTGGCGCAAGTGGAGCAGCTCGACACCGAGCCGCAGCGTCAGCTGCAGGAGTTCAAGTCGATCCGTCTCGAGCACGCGCTGGCGACCGACGTGCGCTTCACGATCTCGACGATGATGCGCGCTCGCCCGAAGTCGCCCGGTGAGCCCGAGCCGAGCCTGAGCGCGCTGACCGACGACAACGCGATCCACATCCTCGCGACTCCGGACCAGATGCGGCAGATCGAGTCGATCATCGGGGAGCTCGACGTTAACTCGGCCCAGGATCGCCGGACCGACTTCGTCCGCCTGGAGTACGCCGACGCTTCGCAGACGGCTGAGGCCCTCAAGGTCTTCTACGGGCGCTACGCGCCCGAGGCGTACACCCCCGGTGCGCGTAACACCACGATCGTCGCCGACCCGGCGTCGAACTCGCTCGTGGTCTCCGCGGACGAAGGGGAGTGGGAGAACATCCGCGCGTTGATCACACGCCTTGATTCGGAGGAGTACGACACCGCGCGACAGCTCGTCGTGATCCCTCTCAAGCACGCCGACGCGACGTCTGTCGCGAGAGCGCTCACCGACAGCTTCCGCGCGGACCTTCAGAACGAGGTGCGTCAGGAGCAGGTGCGCAACGCACGCGACCAGCAGCAGGGCCGCGGCCCGAGCCGCAACAACGAGAGCGGCGAGCGCACCGTCGATACGCCCGTGTTGGTCGACGCGGAAGGCGTGCCATCGGTTTCCGCAGAGATGCAGACCAACTCGCTCATCGTCTCGGCGGGGCGGAAGGACCTGCAGCGGATCGAGCGCATCATCGAGCAGCTCGACGTGGCGGACTTCCTCAATCTGCCGGAGCCGGTGCTCATCACCATCCGCGACGGGCGGCCCTCCGCGATCGCGCAGTCCATCCGTTCGGTCTTCGCGTCGGAGGCCAACGACCGTGGTGGGCCGCGTTCGGTGCTGATCATCGGCGACGACTCGGCGGGCACGCTGATCGTGCGGGCGGAGGAGCGAGAACTCGCGCAGATTCGCGCGCTGGCGTCGTCGTTGCAGTCACAGACCGAGAGCGCAGCGCTGCGTGTGCGTGTCCTCCGCGTGGCGCACGTCGCCGCGGCGCGGCTGCAGGACACGGTGCTCCGGACGTTCGCGCCCGTCGCCGAGTCGCAGTCATCGGCGCTCTCCGTCGAGGTTGATCAGCTGTCCAACGCGCTCGTCATCGCGACCACCCCCGTGCTGTTCGAGCAGATCGAGGAGGTCGTTCGCGAGCTCGACGATGGGCTTGCTGAGGACCCGGGTGATCCGGGCGCGCGGTTCACGCCGGGTGTCGGGCAGGGCGTGTTCATTGTCGATGTCGAGAACAACGATCCTGGGCGCATCGGCGACCTTCTGCAGCAGATGGGCGCCACCACGCCGGCCCAGGGCGCGACTCCCGGGCTTGTCTCCGAGCCGGTGCGCGTTGTGCCGCTCGCCTCACGACGCGCTCTCGCGGTGGTCGCGAGCCCGCGCGATGGCGACACGATCGCGAAGCTGATCTCGGCTCTCGATGCAGAACCGACCGATGCCGTCCAGTTTGTGCGGGTGGTGCCCCTTAAGCTCGCGTCGGCCCGTCAGATCGTGGCGACACTGGACGCCATGCTTGATCCAGGGGCGGGCACGACCTCCACAGGACCCGCCGAGGCCCTACGCGAGCACCTGCGCCGACTTCGCGTTGCCGCGGATGGGTTTAGCGCGGAGGACCCCGAACTCGACCTGACTCAGCCGATACGCCTGGTCGCCGATGAGCAGACCAACGCGGTGATGGTCTCCTCAACGGAAGCGAACGTGCGTTCGATCACGGCGATCATCTCGGCGCTCGATCAGCTTCCCGTGGGGGACGCGGTCGTCGTGCGGATCTTCCCTCTGGAGAACGCCGCAGCGACACGCGTGAAGGCGATCGTCGACGAGTTGTTCGCCGAGGGAGACGCGCTCCGGCGTCTTCCTGGAACCGAGCGTCGCGCGATGCCCGTGACGGCGACCGGGCAGGCGCTCGCGGGCGAAGTCGCGGTGTCTGTCGACGAGCGCACGAACACGCTCCTCGTCGCCGGTCCGGAAGAAGCGCTCGCGCTGGTCGAGGTGCTGATCAGCGACCTTGATCGCGAACAGGTTGGTCGGTGGGTGGAGCCGCGTCTGATCCCGGTGCAGCACGCGGACGCGTCGCGTCTCGCGCAGACGCTCCGCCAAGTGCTGGTGCAGGGGCTGGCGAACACGCCGGAGGCCGAAGGTCTCCAGCGGCAGGTGGCGCGTCTACGCGTCGCGACCGAAGACGCGAACAACCCCGATGCCTGGCTCGACGCGGACATCTTCGCGCCGCTCTCGGGATTGGTGATCCAGCCCGACACGGTGCTCAACGCGTTGCTCGTGGTGGGGACGCGGCGGAATCTCGCGGTCGTGGAAGCGCTGGTCGAACGGCTCGACGTCGAGGCCGCATCGTCGGGCAATCTCGTTCGCGTGTTCCCACTCGAGCACGCCGCCGCCGACCGCGTGGTCGGTGTTGTGCAGAACATCTTCAACCAGCGCGAAGCGGCCGGCGCCATGCGTCCGGAAGACGCGCTGATCATCTCGCCGGACCTCCGCACCAACGCGCTGATCGTCTCGACCAGCCAGGAGAGTTTCTCGATCCTCGAGCGGCTGCTCGAGACGCTCGATGCGGCCGAGGTTGACTACACCGTTGGGTTGCACGTGGTGCCCGTGCGCGGCGCCGACCCCGAGCAGCTCGCACCGAAGATCGAGAGCCTGATGCGCGAGCGGATCGAGGCGAGCCAGCGGGCCGGCGGGGTCGCGTCGCCCGCGGACACGTTCTCCATCGCCGCGGATCGCGCCGCCGGCGTGTTGCTGCTCGCGTGCTCCGATGAGAATCTCCAACTCGTGCGCGAGCTGGTCACCGCCTTCGCAACCGGATCGGGAGACTTGGCGAGCGCCGAGCGCCTGACGCTCATCCAGCTCGAGTCGGGCACCGCAGAGGAAGTCGCCTCGACGATCGACGACCTCTATGTGCGCCGCGAGAACGAGCGTCGCGGCGCCGGATCCGTGTCGATTACGCCGAACAACCGTCTCAACGCGTTGTTCGTCTCGGGCTCGGGCGAGGACGTCAACGTCATCCGCGGCATGGTGCAGCAGATGGAGACCGCCGCGCCCGTGCTCACGCAGGACGTCCGGCGCTTCTCGCTCGATTCGGCCAACGCGCTCGAAGTCACGCGTCTGCTCGAGACGGTCCTCGCCGGGCGTCCGCTCACGAACCAGGTCACGGGGCGCGCCACGCGCCTGCGTTACCTTCGCGACGACCTGCGCGACCAGCTTCCGGGCGTAACCGAAGCGCAGGTCGATGAGCTCATCCGCGAGCAGGTGCGCATGACGCCCGACATCCGCACCAACTCGGTGCTCGTCGTGGCGCCGGCGCCCATCATCGACCTCATCGATGCGATCATCACCGACCTCGACCGTGATCAGCGCGGCGATCGGGCGATCCGCACGTTCCGTCTGATCAACGCCGACGCCGACGCGATGCAGCGGGTGCTCCAGAGCCTGTTCAACCTTCGCCAGGAGGGCGACACGCTCGTGCTCGTGCCGACCGGCGTCACCTCGGACGCGCCGCCCGACGACAACGACCCGCTCGGGCTGGGGTCGACGACGGTCACCGCCGTCCCGGACACGCGTCAGGAACTCGCGATCACGATCGATGCGCGCACCAACACGCTTCTTGTTTCGGGCACGCAGGAGTACCTCGACCTGGTCGAGAAGGTCGTGCTTGATCTCGACTCCATTATCGCGAACGAGCGGGATCAGCTCGTCGTGCATCTCGCGAACGCCAAGGCTGCCGAGGTCGCGGAGACCCTGCAGGGGTACTTCCAGGGCGAGGCTTCGCGTCTGCGTTCGACGCTCCAGGGCGATCTCGCTCCTTCGCTCTCGCGACAGCTTGAGAATGAGGTGACCGTGGTTGGAGACCAGAACTCCAACAAGCTGCTGATCTCAGCGTCGCCGCGCTACATGGAATCGGTCCGCGCGATCGTCGAAGAACTCGACGCGGCGCCGCCGCAGGTGATGATCCAGGTGTTGCTCGCCGAGGTGACGCTCGATTCCAGCTACAACTGGGGTATCGACGTCAACATCGGGGGCGAAGCCGGGCTCGGCAACGACGGGTACAAGTTCGGCAAGCTCGCGGGCTTCGCCGCGGGCGCCGGCGTCTCCGCGGCACTCGGCACGCCCAACCTCTCCGTTTCATCGGTGGACTTCGAAGTCCTCGTGCGGGCGCTCGAAGTGCAGGGCAAGCTGCAGGTCCTCTCACGCCCGCAGGTCACGGTCAAGAACAACGAGCCCGCGAAGATCGAAGTGGGCGAGGACATCGGCATCGTCTCAAGCACCGATCGTTCCGATACGGGCAACGTCTACTCCGATGTCGAGCGTCAGCAGATCGGCATCATCCTCGAAGTCGTGCCGACGATTAGTCCCGACGGGTTCGTGCAGATGGACATCATCCCGGAGATCTCATCGCTCTCGCAGCGAGAGGTGCCCATCTCGGAAGACCTGTCGAGCCCCGTGATCAACCGCCGGCGTGTGGAGACGACGGTGAACGTTATGGACGGGCAGACGGTCGTCATCGGCGGGCTCATCCAGACCACCTCCGAGCGCCGGGACAACAAGATCCCCGGGTTCGGCGACCTGCCGATCGTGGGCGGGCTGTTCCGCAACGAACTCGAAGAAGAAGTGAAGACCGAACTGCTCGTGATCCTCACGCCGAAGATCATCCCGGGCGGGAAGGGCGCGATCGAGCGCTACTCCAACCTCACGCGTTCCGAAGTCGATCGCATGACCGATCCGGATCGTGTGCATGACGCCCTGCGCGAGCCCCCACCGCACAACTCGCCGACTGATGCGACCGGTTCCTTCGTGCCGGACTTCGACGCGAAGCACGGCTGGGATTCGATCACGCCCATCCAGGCCAAGCCGGCGTCGCAGCAGGCGCCGGCGCCGGTCGCGCTACCGCCGAGTCAGCCGGTTGTCCCGGGGCCCACGCAGCCCATGACGCCCAGAGCGCCGAGCACCGCGCCCCCGCCAACCCCGATGGAGGAGATGCAGCCGATGGAAGAGGTGCCGGTCGAGCGTCTGGTCAAGGGTGAGCGATGAGGGACTTCGCACGCTTGCTCGTCGCGCTGACGCTCCTCGTGATGGTCGGCTGTGAGACCACGCCGGAGAAGGCGGCGCCCGCCCCGATCGGCTCGCCGCCGCAGGACTTGCAGTTGCAGCGGGTGCTCATCTCGACGGACATCCCGCTCGATGAGGACGCCAACGGGTACCCGGACACGCTGCGCATCTTCGCGTACCTCTTCGGCGATCAGAACCAGTACCCCCTGCCGGTGCATGCCCCGGGGAACTTCGAGTTCATGCTCCGCAACCCACAGGGTGAGGCAATCGCACACTGGGACCTCGACGACGCGACCACCAGCGCCGCCCGGCGGAAAAACGTGGTCGGCGCCGTCTACGTCTTCGTGCTCGACCTGCGGACCGCCTCGTCCGACCGCCTGCCGCTCGACACCTACCTGCTCGACGGCACCTTCGAGGGGCTCGGACAGCGGGTGTCGGCCAATCCGCTCCGGGTGCAGCTCGGGCGAGACTAGCCGAACAGAGTATTCAGATTGCGCTAAGGGCCTGTTGCCGCTCGCTCCCGCGGGATGGTGTGATCTAGCCTCTGCCAGGCCTGTACAGGGAGCCCGCCATGACGATGCGCCTCGCAGCCGCTTTCGCCGCGGTCCTCATGCTCTCCAGCTTCGGACGGGCCCAGGATCTCGACCCGGAGTTGCCCAGATACGAGCCCGTTGGCGGCATCGCCGGCAGCCTCAAGAGCATGGGCTCGGAGACCATGAACAACCTCGTCACGCTCTGGGGCGAGGGGTTCCGCAAACACTACCGCTCGGTGACGATCGGCATCGAGGGGAAGGGCTCGAGCACCGCGCCGCCGGCGCTCCTCGAGGGGCAGGCGCAGTTCGGGCAGATGTCGCGGCCGATGAAGCCTTCCGAGGTCGACGAGTTCGTACGCCGCTTTGGGTACGAGCCCACTCACCTGAGGGCGGGTATCGACTGTGTCGCGGTGTTTGTGCATCAGGACAACCCGGTGCGATCGCTCTCGCTCGAGCATCTGCGCGACGCGTTCTCCGTCGCTGGCCCCGAACTGACTTGGGGCGACCTGGGCGTCACCGATCCGGCGTTTGCGCGTCATCCCGTGTCGCTGTACGGACGAAACTCAGCGTCCGGCACGTACGGGTTCTTCAAGTCCGTCGCGATGGGCGGGGCCGACTACAAGGACACCGTCAAGGAGCAGGCCGGATCGTCGGGCGTCATCGCGGCGGTCGGCTCGGATAAGTACGGGATCGGATACTCGGGCATGGGGCGGCTGACCGCCGACGTGCGCGCCGTGCCGCTGTCGATGGACGGATACGACGCGTTCGAACCCGTTGCCGACAACGCGCTGTCCGGCGACTACCCGCTCGCTCGGTTCCTGTATCTGTATGTGAACTACGACCCGACCGGTGAGCTCGATCCGCTTCGCCGCGAGTTCATCAAGTACATCTTCTCTCGCGAGGGGCAGGAGGCGGTGATCAAGGACGGGTTCGTCCCGGTGCCCGCGTCGATCGCCCGCGAGGAGTTCAAGAAGCTCAAGCTTGAGTCCGGACTCTGACGGGCGTGTCTGGCGGACGCAAGACGCGCTCGGCGGTGCATCGGGCGGACCGCTTGGCGTCCGTCACGATCTCGGTGGGCGGGATCGCGG
>JAUIFD010000268.1 GCA_030429485.1 Phycisphaerae bacterium
TGGGCGGGGCGGTGCTGGTCGCGGCGGGCGCGCGGAAGTGGCAGTTTGGGCTCTTCATCCCGCCGGCGGTTGCGGTCGTGATCGCGGCGATCGCGACGTCGGACTACCGACGCCGACGGATCCTGGCGTTTCTTGATCCGTATGCCGACCCGCAGGGCGACGGGTATCACATGATCCAGTCGATGATCGCGATCGCCAACGGCGGGGGGACGGGGCGCGGGCTCGGCAACGGGCTTCAGAAGTTTGGGTACCTGCCCGAGGATCACACCGACTTCCTGTTCGCGGTGGTGTGCGAGGAACTCGGGATCGCGGGGGCGGCGCTGGTGATCGGGCTGTACGCGGCGATCTTGATCGCGGGTCTCCGCGTGGTGCGTCACGAGCCGATGCCGATGCTCAAGCTGATCGCGGTGGGTGTGCTCGGCGCGGTGGGGATGCAGGCGGTGATCAACCTGGTCGTCGTCACGGGGCTCGGGCCGACAAAGGGGATCGCGCTGCCGCTTCTCTCCAACGGCGGTACGGGTTGGGTGATGACGGCGGCGATGTTGGGCGTGCTGGTGGCGATCGACCGCGAGCACGCGGAGTCGCACGAACCGGGGGGCGCGGCGGAGGACGGCGGCGCCCGAGCGACGGGTCTCTTCCCGACATGAGCGAGCGGGCGTTTGTCTTCGCGGGTGGTGGGACCGGCGGGCACATCTTTCCCGCGATCGCGATCCTCGGGGCGCTCCGCGATCGGCTCGGGCAGACGCCGCGTGCGGTGTTCCTTTGCTCGGAACGCGCGGTGGATCGGGAGATCCTGGAGCGTGAGGGGGCGGAGTTTGTGGAGCTCCCCGCTGCCTCGCCGGGCATGTCGCTGAAGAGGCTCGCGGCGTTTGCAGGCGGATGGGGACCTTCGGTGCGCGCGTCGCGGGGTGTGATCAAGAGCCTGAAGAACGGGGGCTTTGAGGTGTCGATGGTGACCACGGGCGGCTTTGTCGCCGCGCCGGCGGCGCAGGGCGCGCGCGTGGAGCGCGTGCCGGTGCACCTCGTGAACCTGGATCATCCTCCGGGTCGTGCGAATCGGCTCATCATGCGATACGCGAGTTGCGCGTATTCGGCGAGTCTCGAGGTTGAGCCCGCGGGTGTGGACGGGCGCGTGGTGACGGTGAGGCCGATCGTTCGGCCCGCTTCGCTTGCGCCGGGTGATGCGGGCGCATGCCGGGCGCAGCTCGGTCTTGAATCCGATCGGGACACGCTGCTGGTCTTAGGAGGATCGCAGGGTGCGCGCACGATCAACCGCTTTGTGACGCGGCTCTTCGATGCGCATGGTGGTGTCTTTGGTCGCTGGCAGGTTGTCCATCAAGCGGGGCGCGAGGATGTGGACGCTGTGCGCGCCGCGTATGCGCAGCTCGACGTGCGCGCGCGCGTCGAGGCGTTCTTTGATCCTGTCGGTTCGGCTTGGGGCGCAGCGACGCTCGCGATCTGCCGGGGCGGCGCGGGGATGGTGGCGGAGGCATGGGCGAACCGGGCTCCGGCGGTGTTCATGCCGTACCCGTTTCATAAGGACGCCCATCAACGGCACAACGCGGCGGGATTGGTGGGGGCGGGCGGCGCGCTGGTCCTCGACGACCTGCGCGACCCCGAGGCGAACCTGCGTACGCATGGAGGGGTGGTCGCGGCGTTGGCGGGTGACGCGTCGCGCGTCGCCGCGATGCGAGCGTCGCTGTGTAAGCTCCCGCTTCCGGACGGCGCAGGAGCGATTGCAGCGCGGTTAATCGACCCGACCGGAACGTGATCTTCCGCGCAGGTCTTGCCGAGGTGAGGTCCGTCCGATACCTTCGGTTTGCTGCGAGGCGAGGGGCTCTGTTCTGTCGTTGCGACGCGAAGAACCAGAGGGTGGGCCGACGCCGCACCCCGTGCCGTGTGTGGTGTGGCACGCGCCGGGAAGCCCCCCTCCGGCTCGCCTGATGGACGTGTTGGAGTCGAAGCGTCTGGACGTCGTTCGGGCGACGGGTGCCCTGGATGCTTGTTCTGAGCTTTTTCGCGTGCGTCGCTCGCGTGGGCCGGGGCGGACGACGGTGCTGCTGTTGATCGAGCCTGGAGGGCTGGAGGGGGTGGATCTGGTGGCCGACGCGGTGGAGCGGTACGCGCCGGAGGTCGCGCGCTGGGTGTATCAGGCGGGTGAGCCGGTGCGGGCGGCGACTCGGCTCGACCTGCGCCCCGAACGGCTGCCCGTGAACGGCGTACGTTCTGGGGCCGATGTAGAGCCAGCAACTGGACTTGCGCCGGCGGTGGATGGGCGTGGCCCGCTCTCGCCTGAGGAGCTCAGTTGGCTGTTGCCGGGACACCTGCACTCTTGATGACTTCTCCTGACAGCTCGCCGCCTCGACCGCCCGTGCGTGTGATCCTCGTGGGACGTACGGGGGTGGACCATCTGCTGCGGAATGACCCGGCCGTGGAGCTGATCCGCGCACGGAACGCCTTCGATGTGCTCGGGGAGCTCTCGGAGCGGGTTGGCGGTGGGGCTCGCACGGCGGGTGTGCGCGGGGATGCGGCGTTCGACGCGGTGCTCTCGCCGGATGCGCCGGCTGCGGTGGTGCGTGCGGCTCTTGTGGATGGTGAAGAGCCGGTCGCGGACTCGCGGGGATCGGTTGATGGTGGGGGGGCGGCGGTTGGTGACGCGCCGGCGGTTGGTGGTGATGACGGGGAGCTCGTGCATCTGATGATGCGTGGGCTCGACATCGTGCCGACGGCGCTGGAGCTCATCCGTCGGCGGACGGGGGACGCGGGCGTCTCGCTCGAGCCGGGTGGTGCGGGCGTGGAGGTGCGTGCCGAGCCGCACGGCGCGGTGGTGGGCTGGCTTCAGGGGCGAGCGTTGCCGCGGGAGGCGCTGGAGGCGCAGGCGCGTTGGCTTGGCGCGTGGATGAGTCTGGCGGCGCAGCACGCGGAGCTGCGCGACGCGGCGCTGCGCGATCCGGTGACGGGTGCGTGGAATCGGCGGTACCTGGATCGGTTCTTGCCGGTGGCGATCGAGGAGAGTGCGCGTCGTCGGCATGCGCTGACGCTCTTGCTCTTCGACATCGACAACTTCAAGACATTCAACGACACGTACGGGCACTCGGTGGGCGACGAGGTGCTGCGCGAGATCGTGCGTTTGCTCGAGGTGTGTACGCGGCCGCAGGATCGGATCTGCCGGTACGGTGGGGACGAGTTTGTCGTTGTGTTTTACGAGCCGGACGGGCCTCGCGACCCGGGCTCGACCCATCCCGCGTCGGTCTTTGATATCGCGGCGAGGTTTCAGCAGGCGGTGTTCGGGCAGGCGTTCCCGTTGCTGGGTTCGAACGCGCCGGGCACGCTGACGATCTCCGGTGGGCTCGCGACGTATCCGTGGGATGGTCGGACGGCGGAGGAACTCGTGGCGCGCGCGGATCAGCTCGCGTACCGGTCGAAGGAAATGGGGAAGAACGTGATCACGGTGGGGGCGGGGGCGAACAAGCAGCGGGGTGGATAGGCGCGGCACTCGCGGGCTGGACCCTTGAGGGCATCAGGCGTCGGCGAGGTCGGCGGCGAGGGCGTCGGTGACGAGGGCGACGGCGACGTTGGACGCCA
>JAUIFD010000269.1 GCA_030429485.1 Phycisphaerae bacterium
ATCGCGTGCCCTTGCACCTGGGGCGGTGCCTTCCAGTCGCCGCCGTCTCCCGCTCCAATCCTCGTGGCACGGGCGTCTCGCCTGTGCTCTCCGCTTCTATCCCGTATGCCGTATACGTCGAAAGTGACCCTCACCCGGGCGGCGGCTCAGTCCCATCGGCCCGCATGAAGAGCGCGTCGCCCTTCTCGATCTTCTGCCCGGGCTTGAGCCCCCATTCCGGGTGCGCCCACGTCGCGAGATCGGCGAGCGGCGCGCGGAAGCCCGAATCCGGATCATCCGGATCGTTCAATGGCGAGCAGTCCCACCGCCGCCACAAATCCGCCATCTTGCTCGGCATCGCGGGAAAGAGGAAGAGGGAGGCGATGCGGAGCGCTTCGGCGCACTGGTAGAGGATGATTGAGAGCGCCTCTTGGTTGGAGTGAGGGGAGTACTTGCTTCCGCCCAGGTCTTTGGCAATCCGGAAGGGCTCTGTCGCATTCACATAGTTGTCAACCGCCCCAACGAGCTTGCCTGGTAAGAAGAAAGCGAGTTGTAGATCCAAGTCCCGCACCGCGTCACAGAAGCTGGTGCCGTACACAAGACTCGCGGCATTCCAGGTGTTCTCGCTAGACACTGTGCCATCGGGATACGCCTGAGGGTCGATGTCAAGGCGCACATCATTGTGGTACCCCGGATCGGGCACCTCGCCCCTAAAGTACTTCCCAATCATGTTCGCCACACGGCTCGTCGCGTTGCCGATGCCGTTCGCCAGGTCCGCGTTGTACACCTCCACAAACCGCGAGTACGCGAAGTCCGCGTCGTTCGCGCCGAGCGGCCCCTGCGTCGCGAGATACCAGCGCACCGCGTCCAGCGAATACCGTTCCGCGTACGCGCGCAGCTGATCGATCTCGATGAAGTTGCCCAGGCTCTTGGACATCTTCTTGCCCTCAGCCACGTAGTACGCGTGCGCGTACACCACGTCGGGCGTCTTCTCCCCCAGCGCGTGCAGCATCGCCGGCCAGATCGCGGCGTGAAACCACAAAATGTCCTTCGCCATGAACTGCACGATCCGCGCCCCACCCTCGCCGCCACCTGTCTCATCGCCCGCCTTCGGCCAAAACTTCCGGCGCGCCCCACCCTCCTCGGCCGCCGTCGCCGGCTCGCGCTCGTTGTCGATCGCGCTCAGGTAGTTGCACAGCGCCTCGATCCACACGTACACCCGGTGCTCCGGGTCGCCCGGCATCCGGATGCCCCATTCGCGCACCGCCTCCGGATCGTCCGGGTTCACGCGGCGCGACACCGGCACCTTCTGGAGTCCCTGATCGATGCGTCCCAGAATCTCGTTCTTCCGCGCCTCCGGCATCACGCGCACGCGGTCGCTCGCGATCGCGTCACGAAGCCACCCCGCGTACTTCGGCAGGTCGAAGAAGTAGTTCTGCTCCGTCCGCTTCTCGAGCGGGCGTCCCGTCACGGAGCTCTTGTAGTCGTGCTCGCGCGCTGCCGACTCGGTGACGTACTCCTCCTGCCCCGCGTCGTACCACCCCTCGTAATCGCCCAGCGCGATATCGCCCTGGTCCATGAGCTGCTTGATGTACGCGCTCGCCCGCTCGACGTGCCGCGCCTCGGTCGTGCGGATGAAGTCGTCGTTCGAGAAGTCCATGAAGTCGAACGCCTCGCGGAAGCGGGCGGCGTTGGTATCCGCCCATTCCTGAGGCGAGACGCCGTGCTCGATCGCCGAACGCGAGACCTTGTCCGCGTGCTCATCCGTGCCGGTGAGCAGAAAGACCGACTTCGCCGCGGTGTTGTCCGAGGTGTGGGGCTCCGATTGTCCCGCGATCAGGCGGTACGCCCGTGCCGCGACGTCCGCGACGAGCGTGGTGTAGCAATGCCCGATGTGCGGGCGGTCGTTGACGTAGTAGATCGGCGTCGTGACGTAGACCGGGTCGGGCATGGCGGAGTGTATGGGGCCATGTCACTGATAGGCCGTGCCACTGACCTGCTTCGAGGTCAGTGCGGCGTGTAGTGGCCACACATCGCCACTGACCCCAGGGCGGGTCAGTGGCACGGCCATGCGCGATGGTCAGTCCAGCACCGCCCCCTTCGAACGGTAGTAGTCGGCGATGTCCGGGCGCGTCACGCTCGCAAACTTTCCAGCCATCGCCGCGCTCCACCCGCCGGGGTTGGTGGCGCCGCGCTCTCGGAGGTACTGCTCGTACACCGCGTCGTACGCCGCGACCGACTCGAGCAGGTCGTCATCCTGCGGATACGCATCTTGAAACAGCACGCCGCCGATGGGCAGGCGCGGGCGCAGCCCCGGGTCCTGCGCCGGCCGACCGACGCAGAGCCCGTACAGCGGATACACGCCATGCGGGAGCCCGAGCAGGCGATCCACCTCCGCAAGGTGATTGCGGAGCCCTCCGATGTAGCACGTGCCGTACCCCATCGACTCAAACGCGAGCACCATGTTCTGTGCGCACAGCGTCGCATCAATCACCGACACGAGAAACGCCTCGAGCTTCTGCTCGTAGCGCTCGCCCGCGCGCTCCGCGAGCAGGCGGTGCCGGCGCGAGTCGCCGCAGATGATGAAGAACTCCGGCGCTACCGCCACCTTCTCCTGCGGCCCGGTCAGCTCCGCTAGGCGGGAACGATGCTGACGATCCGTCACACGGATCACGCAGTACGCCTGCACCGCCGAGCTCGTCGCGGCGGCCTGCCCGGCCTCGACCGCGGCCACAACCGCTTCGTGCGGAATCGGCTCGTCCGTGTACGCGCGGACCGATCGGTGCGCGCGCATCGCCCGGATGACGTCGTTCATCTCGCCTCCCACGCTCGCTATCCCTCAGCCTCTCTGCGCGCACGCTCCGCGTACTTGCCCAGCGCCCAGTCCGCCAACCCCGGCATCGCCAACGCCAGCGCCAGCGCGAGCCGCGTCGGCGTGCTCGTCCACACCTCGCCCTTGGGCTTGCGCAAGCAGCGCACGATCGCCCTCGCCACCTTGTCCGCCGACTGCATCGTGAACTCGGGCGTCCGCAGATCGACCGTCGGCGTCTCCCCCGACATCCGGTCGGCGACATCGAAGAACTCCGTCCGTGTGCGCACGGGATGGATCGTCGAGACGTGGACCCCCGTCGGCGTCTCGTGGCGCAGCGCCCGCCCGACGAAATCCTGACACCCCTTACTCGCGCAATACGGCGCGAAGTAGGGCAGCCCGATCTTGCTCGCTGAGCTCGAACAAATCAGCACGTGCCCCCGCCCCGCCTCGCGCATGTGCTCGAGGGCCGGTCGGATCGTGTGCATCGTGCCCCAGAAGTTGACCTCCATGAGCGCACGAAACTCGTCGTCGGTCGTCGCCTCGATCGACTTCTGCATCCCGTACCCCGCGTTCGCGAAGACGGCGTAGGCGGGCCCAAACGCCGAGACGGTCTCGTCGATCAACCGTCGGCAATCGTCGGGCGAGGTCACGTCCATGGGGACGACGATCGCCCGTCCCCCGCGCCGCTCGATCTCCGCTCGGACCTCGTCGAGCTTCCCAGCGCGGCGCGCACCCAGGGCCACGGGCATCCCCGCCTCGGCGCATGCCAAAGCGGTCGCCCGGCCGATGCCGG
>JAUIFD010000270.1 GCA_030429485.1 Phycisphaerae bacterium
CACGGGCGATCTTGCGAAGCGCCGAGTTGGGCTTCTTCGGCGTCATGGTGCGGACCTGGAGGCAGACACCGCGCCTCTGGGGGCACTGGTTGAGGTCGCGCACCTTGGACTTGGCCTTGGGCGTCTGGCGAGGTTTGCGGATGAGTTGGTTGATCGTCGGCATCTGGACTCCGGCCGCTCGGGACACGCGCAGGACAGACAGAACCCCCGCGGCAACCCCGCGAGGGGCCGCAATGCTAGGCGTGCGAGGGCGTGGGGCAAGCCCCGGGGGCGGGGTCGACAGTCAGAAGCCGACGGCTTGGCCGTCGGCGCGTTGGTCGGAGGCGGCGCAGTAGCCGGAGGGGAGTTTGTAGATGACCTGGCCGCGTCCGAAGGAGGCGTTGGGGCGGGAGGAGACGTGGAGGGCGTGGCCTTTGGCTTCGAGGGTCTCGTAGACGTCGCGCGGGTGTCCGGGCTCGATGGTGACGTTGAGCCCGTCGGCGACTTGCCAGCGTGGGGCGTCGAGGGCGGCTTGGGGGTTCTGGTTGCTCTCGACCATGCGGGACATGACCTGGATGTGTCCCTGCGGCTGCATGAACCCGCCCATGACGCCGAAGGCCATGACGGGCTGCTCGGCGCCCTCGGGGCCTTGGGTGACGAATGCGGGGATGATGGTGTGGTAGGGGCGTTTGCCTGGGCCGACCTGGTTGGGGTGTCCTTGTTCGAGGGTGAAGCAGCACCCGCGGTTTTGCAGGGCGATTCCGGTGTTGGGGACGACCATGCCCGAGCCGAAGCCGGTGTAGTTGGACTGGATCCACGAGACCATGGTGCCGTCGGCGTCGGCGGCGCAGAGGAGGACGGTGCCGCCTGGCCGGGGCGTGCCGTGCTTGAAGTCCTGGGCTTTGTCGGCGCGGATGAGCTTGGCGCGGGATGCGCAGTACTCGGGGGCGAGCAGGTCTTCGACTCGCGCATCCATGTATGCGGGGTCGGCGATGTAGCGGTGCCCGTCGGCGAAGGCGAGCTTCATCGCTTCGATCTGGAGATGGAGGCGGGCGGGATCGTCGGGGCCCATGTCGGCGAAATCCAGGTGCTCCATGATGCCCGCGGCGATGAGGGCGACGAGCCCCTGCCCGTTGGGCGGGATCTCGTGCAGGCGGTACTTGGCGAGTTCGTTGGAGATGGGGCGTACCCAGTCGGCTTTGTGCGCTTCGAGGTCGCTCGCGCGCAGGGCGCCGCCTGCGGCGCGCGAGGCGGCGTCGATCTGGGCGGCGATCTGGCCGCAGTAGAACGCGCCGCCCTCGGTTTCGGCGATGGCCTCGAGTGTGCGTGCGTGGTCGGGCATCGCGTATCGCTCGCCGTTCTCCGGGGCGTGCCCGCCGTGCGTGAAGGTGGCGCGCCATGCTTCGAACTGCTTGTCGCGCGAGTAGCGTCGTGCGCCGGAGCGCCAGTAGTACCCGACCTCGGGGGGGACGATGTGCCCTTCGTGGGCGAGGCGGATGGCGGGCTCGAGCACTTCGCCGAACTGGAGGCGCCCGAACTTGCGCCACGCGGCGACCCAGCCGGAGACTGCGCCCGGGACGGTGATCCCGCCCCAGCCGTTGTAGTCGATGGCGTCCATGCCCCGGTAGTTGTCGGGCGTCATGAGAGCGGGCGCGCGTCCGCTTGCGTTGAGTCCGTGCAGGCCGCCTCCCGACCAGACGAGGCAGAACGCGTCGGCGCCGATGCCGTTGCTCGTGGGCTCGACGACGGTGAGTGCTGCGGCGGTCGCGACGGCGGCGTCGACGGCGCTTCCGCCCTTGCGCATCATCTCAAGGCCGGCTTGGGCGGCGAGGGGGTGGCTTGTGGAGACGATGTTGTCCGCGAACACGGGCGATCGCCTGGAGGGGTATGGGAAGGACCAGTCGAAATCGAGCATGGATTGAGTGTACGGGCACGTTCGTGCCAGCTGGCGTGCGTGGGCGCACTGACCTCAGAGCAGGTCGGTGGCACGGCGCACTGACCTCAGAGCAGGTCAGTGGCACGGCGCACTGACCTCAGAGCAGGTCAGTGGCACGGCGCACTGACCTCAGAGCAGGTCGGTGGCACGGCGCACTGACCTCAGAGCAGGTCGGTGGCACGGCGCACCGACCTCAGAGCAGGTCAGTGGCACGGCGCACTGACCTCAGAGCAGGTCGGTGGCACGATGACCTCGGAGCGGGTCGGTTGGACGGAGCACTGACCTCGGAGCAGGTCAGTGGCACATGAGTTTGAGCACTGTGTGCGAGGCGGAAGTTAGAAGCCGAAGGGGTCGTCGAATGCGCCGCGTCGTCGTTCGAATGGGGGCGGGGGCGCGTCGATGGACTCTCGGCATGCCGCGATGAGCGCGGTGTGGAGGGCTTCGTGGAGCGGGTGGGCTTCGAGGAAGTCGAGGAGGTCGTCGACGCGGTGTTGCGGTGGGTCTTCTGGATCGACCGCGCGCAGCGCTGCATCGCCGAGCGCGACCGCCGCCCCGATGAACCACGTTGCGTCCGGCAGCACGTCGCCTTTGTCCTTTGTGATCGCCTTCTCGACGCGCTCCAGCGGCTCGGGCGGATCGATCAGCACGCGCACCACCTGCGTGCCCACGCCGACGATCGGCCACTTGCCTTTGCGTGTCATGGGCTCGCGCGAGAGGACCATGGCGGGGGCCTTGCGGCGGTCGGCGGTTTCTTGGAGGGTGCGGCCGTCGGCGCCGATCATGGGCGGCTGCATGAGATAGAGGCCGGGGGCGATTGGCGTGGGGACGTCGTCGATGCGTGCGACGATGGCGCGGGGGCCGGCGTGGCGCGCGAGCTCGATCTTGGCGGCGCGGGCCTGCCAGAGCGCGGCGGCGAGGTCGGCCATGGACTGGAAGTCGTCGGCGCGTCGGGCGGCTTCGAGTGCGCGGGCGCACTGCCGTTCGGCGGAGAGGACATCGCCTTCGGCGAGCATCGCCCGCGCCGCTTCCAACACCTCGCGCGGGTTACGGAGCATCCGCCGATCAATCTCCCGATGCATCCATGGCGCCCACCTGCTCGGCGAGAGCGCGCAGCATGCCACGCCACCGATTCGCTTCCTCGGCGAGATCGTAGCGGAGCAGGTCGCTGAGCTGGGCCCAGTCTTCCGCGGCCATCGCGCCTTTGACGGATTCCAGGTGGGTGCGGAGGGACTTGACGGCGTCGGTGACGCCCGGGTGCTCGTCGCTGAGATGGATGGCGTCGAGGTCGATGGAGAGGAGCTGGCTGGTCTTCTCGACGACGTCGCGCGCGGCGTCCCAGAGGATGAAGGCCTCGCCGACGTGCTCGAACCCGCCTTTGACGTCGCCTTGCTCGATGAGATCGGCGCCGGAGGTCTGGTCGAGTTCGGCGCGGTCGAGGGCGTCGGCGGCCTCGTGGAGTGTCATCTTGAGGAAGGTGGCGGGGCGGGCGGAAGTGAGGCGGAGTTCGGCGATGGTGTCGGCGTAGGCATCGGGATCGTCGAGGGCTTCGGTGGGGATGGGCTCGCCGTCGGCGTGGACCTCAATGACGATGCGCCCGAGGGACTGGGCGCGGTCGGCGGCGG